>NZ_OY734020.1:1912878-2231691 GCF_963455295.1 Candidatus Thiodiazotropha sp. CDECU1 | reverse complement strand
TCCCAATGGCCTGAACCTTGTGACCCATTACGCTACGGACGGGGACGGCAGCGTGGTGCGGATGCGTCAGGGTGACGCCCTGGATCCATCCCGTTACCAGACCCTCTATCGTTTCGATGGCCTGGGTCGCCGCACACAAACCATAGTGGATCCCGAGGGCCTGGCGCTGACCGACAGCCATGTCTATGACGCTGACGGCAGGGTGGTGGCGAGTCTCGACGCCAACGGCAATGCGACCCGCTTCGTCTATGACGGCGCGGGACAGGAGCGTTATCGAATCGACGCCACCGGCGGCGTGACCGAAATGCGCTACGATGCGGCGGGACGTTTGATCGAAACCATCCAATATGTTCATGAGATCGAACTTCCCGAGGGAGATTACCAGATCGGCGAGGAGCAGCTGCTCTCCGTGCTGCATAGTGACGTGGCCCTCGACCGCCATGACTATCGGATCCATGACGGTGACGGCCGCCTGATCTATTCCCTCAATACCCTGGGCGAAGTCACGGAAAACCGCTATGACGGCAACGGCCGGGTGATTGAACAGATCCGCTACGATCAATCCATCAGCGTGAATCCCGGGATGAGCGTGGCGGATGTGGCGTCAGCGCTCACCACCCTGGGCTACAGCGACACCGAATGGTTCAGCGCCCAGCGCAGCCACAGCGTCTACGACGCCCTGGGCCGGGTCCGCTTCAGCATCGATGGCCAGGGCCATGTCCGGGAGCATCAATATGATCTCAGCAGCAACCGGGTGCGCACCGTTGAGTATGACCAGGCCATCGCCTATACCCCGGGAACCGGGGAGAACGATGTCGCCGCCCTGCTGGATGCCGGCGATCCCAACAACAGAGTGGCCCAGTATGTCTATGACGGGGCAAACCGGCTGGGCTACGAAATCGACGATCTGGGTCATGTGGTGGAACACCGCTATGACGCGGTGGGCAATCGCACTGACAGCATCGGCTATGCTCAGGCCGTCACGCCCGGGGCCGCGCCCACCATCGCTGACATAGCGGCCCTGCTGCCGGCAACCATCGGCGCACAAGACCGCCATACGCACTATGCCTATGACCAGGCCAACCGCTTGACCGGCGTCACTGACGCCGAAGGTGCCGAAGAGCGTTACGAATTGGATGCGGCGGGCAACCGCACCAGCCATACGGACCGTCTTGGTCACCATACCCGATATATCTATGACAATGCCGGCCGTCAGCGCTATACCGTCGATGCGGAAGGTGGCGTTGGCGAACGGCGCTATGACGCCGCGGGCCAGCTGATCGAGACGATCCGATATGAACAAGCGGTCGATACCGGCGCTTGGGCACTCACAGTGTCTGAAGATACCCTGGCCGCCGCCCTGCAAACCGATCCGGTTCTGGATAGCCACCATTGGTACGCCTATGACGCCGCCGGTGAACTGGTTTACGAAGTCGACGCATTGGGATACGTCGCGGAACTGCGTCGTCGGGGGCAACTGGATGCGGACGGCGGTCCCACGGCTGCGGTAATCGATCATACTGTTTACGACACCCTTGCTTATGAACGGCCCATCGCCCGCGACGCTGTTATGGACCTGGCAGGCATCCTTGCCGCACTGGAGGCCGAAGGCTACGGCTCACACACTTGGTTTGAGTACGCCACTGAGGGATTGAGCCGTCAACGTAGCTTCCTCGACGCCCTGGATAGGGTGCACCTGGAGATCGACGGCGAAGGGATAGTCACTGAAACAGAGTACAACGTCCTGGGTGAGATCGTCCGGACCCGCATCTATGAACAAACGGTGGAACTCTCTCAAGCCACCTCTGAATCCGCACTTCGTGATCTACTACAAACCAATACGGTCTTCCGTGAGACCGAATACCGCTACAACACCCTGGGACAACTCACCCAGACGATCGTAGACCCCAACGGTCTGGCCATCACAGAAGAACAGCGTTACAACGCTTTCGGTGAAGTCATTCGCAGCATCGATGCCAACGGTCACAGCACCCGCTACATCTATGACGACCTGGGACAGTTGCGTTATACCGTCAACGCCTATGGCGATGTCACCGAACAGCGTTACGATGCAGCGGGGCGGGTTATCGAAACGATCAGCTACGCGGAGAATAGCCGTATCGATACAACCGGCTTGGGTGATCAGGTCAGAGAAGATCAGCTAATCTTGGCACGCACCGTCGTGGCAGAGGATCGCCATACCTGGTCGGTCCATGACCGGGTTGGCCGAGAGCGCTACCTTATCGATGATGCCGGTGGAGTGGTGGAATACCGTTTCGACGCCCAGGGCAACCCCATCGAAGAGATCGCTTACGATCGGCGCATCGACCCATCTACGGCCAAGACCGAAACGGCCCTGGCTGCCGCCTTGCAGAACCTAGGCTATAACGGCGCCAGCTGGTTCAATACCCAGCGCAGCCGGACCTTCTATGACGCTGCGGGCCGAGAACGCTATCGTTCGAACAGCGAAGGTGTTGTTGAGGAATACACCTACGACGGCCGGGGCAACCGGATACAACAGATCGAATACAACGCCACGGTCGACTACGATTTGACGACCACCCAAGGTGCGCTTAGCGCCGCGCTGAACTCGGCCGACCCGGCCAACCGGGTGAGCTGGCGCCTGTACGACGCCAACAACCGGGCACGGTTCCTGATCGATGCGGAGGGGCGAGTCACCCGGCAGACGTTCGACAACCGGGGCAATTTGTTAAGTGCTACACTGCTGGCCGATATGGATGTGCGGGCGTTAGCGTTGACGCCGGAACAGTTCACTGTCACTGGCCTGCAGCAGGAGATCAACTCCTATGTGGATTACGACAACCCGATGGCCATGTGGGGCCTGGACGAGAAAACCGGCGCCGTCCTGAGCGACCTGAGCGGTAATGGTCACGACGGGTCTTATTCTATGGATGTCTCGGGCAGTCCCAGCGGCCAGAGCGAGGTACTGACCGGTTACACAGCAGCGGCCTTGACCTATGGCGACGGGGCCATGCACTTCCGCGAAGGTCTCTCCGCTCGGGTCTCGGGCGCCGGGTTGCAGAGTAACCGGCTGACCCTGGAGAGCTGGGTGCGGTTGCCCGAGGCACCGGTCAACGGCGTCTGGACCTCCTTGATCAGCATGGAGAACGCCGGCGGCTGGTCCCTCGGATTCGACACCGTGGGGGAACTCCAATTCCGGGTGCACACCAGCCAGGGGCTGCAGACCCTCAATGCCACCACACTCGAAGTGGACAGGACCTACCATGTAGCCGCCTCCTTCGACGGCAGTGAGCTGAAGCTCTACCTCGACGGCGAGCTGGCCGCCAGTCAGACCCTGGCCTCCGCCGCCAACATCATCTATGCCGGCGGCAGCGCTGGCGCCGATCTTCTGTTCGGCGCCGAAGTCAACAGCGCCAACCAGGGCACCCGCTACCAAGCCGCCGTGCTCGACGATGTGGCGCTCTATGACCGCGCCCTGGACGCCTCGGCGATTGCCCGCCACTACGATTTTGGCGCCAACGCCCGGATCAGTCACAACGCCTACGATGCCAACAACCGGCTGGTGCGCTCCATCGACAGTGAAGGCCGGGTGGTTGAGCAGACATACGATCAGGCGGGCAATCTGACCGACTCCCAGGCCTACGCCACCCCGGTGAACTGGGATCCGGCGCTCACTACTGCTGAGCAGGCCGTCAGCGCATCGGCCGATGACCGCACGACCCAATACGTCTACGATACTGCCGACCGCCGGGTCAGGACGACCGACGCTGAAGGCTATGCCGTCGACTTTGCCTACGATGCGGTGGGCAACCGGATCAGCGAGACCCGTTATCTCGAGCGTGACAACTTCACCGATCCTGCCCTGCAGCAGGTTACCCAATACGATTTTGACCAGTTCAACCGCATGACTCGCGAAACCGATCCCCTCGGTATCGCGACCCGCTACGACTATAACGCTTTTGGCGAGGTCAGAAGCAAAGTCGAGGCCGAGGGGACTCCGGTGGTGCGTACCTGGACATACCACTACAACCCGCTTGGCCTGTTGTGGCGGGAGATCACCCCGGAAGGTGTTGAAAACCGCAACACCTACGACGCCCTGGGCCGCCTCACCTCTACGCACCAGGGATACGGCCGTGACGGCAGTGACGGCCGGGGGGCGATGCGCGAGCTTCGCTTCAGCTACGACACTATCGGTCGCCTGACGAGTGAACGCCATGCTGATCGCTCGATCACCCGCTATAGCCTCGATGCCTTCGGTCAGGTGCGCCAAACCACCGAGGCCGCCGGTAGCAGTGATGAACGTATCATCACCAGCGATTACGATCATGTAGGCAGACTCACCGACCAAACCATCGCCGCCGGCACACCCGAGGCGGTTTCCCGCCACATCGACTACGATGCCTTCGGCAACATGATCAGCGAAACCGAGGGCTACGGCAGCGCCGACGCCCGCACCACCCACTACCGTTACGACCGGCGCAATCAATTGATCGCCGAGATCGATGCCAACGGCATCACCGTCGACTATGCCTACGATGCCTTCGGCAACATCCTGACCCGCAGCGTCACCAATCGGGCCGACCAGCTGGTGCAGCAGACTGGCATGACTTACGATGCCCGCGACCGCATGCTCAGCGAGAGCAACGGCGAGGGAGAGCGCGTGGAGCGGGTCTACAACGGCGCGGACAACCTGCGCTTCGAGACCCGTGCCGCCGGCACGGCCGACGCCGTGGTCACCGAATACCGCTACGATCTGGGCAACCGCATGACCGACCGGATCGTCGATCCAGGCGGCCTGGCCGTGACCACGCACTACGCTTATGACAATTTCGATAACCTGATCAGTGAGACCGATCCCCTGGGCCAAGTCATCACATCCGACTACGATGTCATGGACCGGGTGACCCGGGTCACCGACACGGAGGGCTTCAACACCGACTTCACCTATGATGTCTTCGGCAACCAGCTCTCCATTACCACAGGGCAATATCTCGGCGCCGATCCCGACAAGGCGGCGGTCGCCATGCCGGCAACCACCCGCTTCGCCTATGACCAGCTCGACAGGCAGACCTATCAGGTGGACGCCCTGGGCGTCGTCACCCGCTATGAGTACGACCTGCGGGGCAACCGGGTGCGCCAGAGCGACGCCTATGCCGAGCTTGCGGCCGGTCTGGCTATCGACGAAGCCAACATGACCCCAATCGCCGGCACCCCGGCGCGGGTCAGTGAATATGTCTACAACCTGGCCGACCAACTGGTGGACGAAATCCAACCGGCGGGTACGGTGGTGCACTACGCCTATTCCGGTGCGGGAGACCAGGAGAGCAAGACTGTCGACTACGGTGTGGGCGATGGATTTATCAACGCCACTACCCGCTATGTCTATGATGCGGGCGGGCGGCTGCAATATGAAATCGATCCCGTCGACCGGGTCACCCGCTATGACTATGACGACTTCGGCAATGTCATCCAGGTAACTCGTGGATTGGCCCTCGATGCCCAGGGGCAACCCAGCGACGAGGTCACGGCAGACAGCCGTGTGACCCGCTTCGAGTACGACCTGGCCAACCGCCTCACCGCGGAGGTGGTCGATCCCGACGATCTGGCCCTGCGCACCGCGTTCGAATACGACGAGCGGGGCAATCAGGTCGCCATCACCGATGCCAACGGCAACCGGGGCGAGCTGGTCTACGACCGTGCCGAGCGCCTGATCTGGGAGCGCGACGGGGAGGGAAATATCGTCCGGCGCCAGTACGACGCCAACGGCAATCTCCAGACCGAGACCCGTTATGCCAACAGCGGCGCCGCGCTCAACCTCGGACAGCTGCCTGCTGTCCACAGCGCGGACCAGGCCACCATCTACACATACGACGCCAACAATCGGCTGCTCAGCCGCACCGATCCGCGGGGCGTGGTCAACCAACGGGTCTATGACGCCCTGGGCAATGTGCTCGAGGATATCCAGAACGCCACCGAGCTCTTCGATGCCCCGGCCAGGATAACCCGTTACAGCTACAACCTGGCCAATCTGAAAGAGCAGGAGACCGCGCCCAACGGCATGGTCACCCGCTACTTCTACGATGGGGTCTACAACCTGACCCGCCAGGAGGTGGACAACAGCTGGGAAGACAGCTTGAATCCGGACGCCCAGGGCGCGCCGACCCCGGTCAGCGAAACCCAGGTCACCGAATACAGCTACGATCTCAACAACCGGCTCGTGGGCCAGATCGTGGATCCGGCAGGGCTCAGCCTCGAGACCCGTTACCAGGTCGACGCCCTGGGCAACATCATCGCCGAGACCGGCCCCAACGCCTTTGCCGCCCTGACCTCGGACGAGGCCTGGGCGCAGAATCTGCGCCGGGAACTTGGCCTGGTGGAAACCAACGGTACTGTAGTGGCCGCTGCGGCGCTCACACCGGCACAGCAGCAGGCCGTCCTGGACGGGCTGACCACACGCACCTACTACGACGCGGCCGGGCAGGCGGTGATGGCGGTGGATCCCCTGGGCCATGTCCAGGAGCAGCGCTACGATGGCGTGGGCAACCGTATCGAGACCATTCAATACGCCAATGGCGTAAGCACCACCGGTCTCGACGCCCTGATACCTCCCACTGTAACAGTCGATGCCGGCAATGACCGCACTGTCACCTATCTCTACGACCGGGCCAACCGGGAGGTGGGCGTACGCTACGACGAGGTGACCTTGGCCAACGGCACCACGGCGCAACCGGAGCAGACCCGGGCCTACGACGGCGTCGGCAACGTCGTGCAGGAGATCGATGCCAACGGCAACGCCGGCTACAACTACTACGACAGCCGGGGGCAGATGATCGCCAGGATAGACGCCGAAGGCTTCATGGCAGTCTACCAATACGATCCCTTCGGCAATATGACCGAGGAGACCAACTACATCGACCGGCAGCCCCTCAGCGACGCCGAAAAGGCAATGCTGGATCTGGCCGCTTACACCCCGGCCGGGCCGAGCCGGGTGATCGAGCATCGCTATGACGACGGCAACAACCGGGTCCTGACCCGCTATCCTGTCACTGATCTCTACCGCGACGGGGTGGAGAGCCAGAACGTGCGCCTGATTGTCGATCGCAGCTTCGATGCCTTTGGCAACCTGCTGCACGAGACACTGATGCATCCGGAGGGCGAAAGCCAGGCGGCGGGCATCCACTACAGCTACGACATCAGCGGCCGCCTCACCCAACAGATCGATGCCCGGGCCGATGAGCTGTTGACCCAGGACGACGCCTACACCCGGGAACTGCGCCGCGACCTCGGCTATGAGGATGCCGGCGGAGCGGGCAAGCTGGTGGCCGAACTCAGCGCCGAAGAGAGCGCCGAGATCCGCCAGGCCTACACCACGGACAATCGCTACGACGCCGTAGGCAACCTGCATGAGCAGGTGGTCGGGGATCGCACCACCACCTATGAGTACGATCTCGCCAACCGCAACACCCGGGTCCACTTTCCGGCCTATGCCCAGGTCAACGTGCAGGCCGACGGCACCGTCGATGCTGCCCAGACCCGGCGGCCGGTGGGTGAGATGGACTACGACGCCTTCGGCAACCTGATTCGCGAGGTGAAGGTCGACGGCGAGACCATCCACTACCGCTACGACCAGGCCAATCGCCAGATCGCCGCCATCGACGGCATGGGTATCTATACCGAGTACGGTTACAACTTTGCCGGTGACCGTGTCCTTACCCATCGTTACTTCCAAGAGGTAAGCGATCCGTCGAGCAGTGCCGCTCCCGATGCCCAGGTTGAGGACCAGGTGATCGAATTTCAATACGACCGCCTGGGCCGGATGCTCAGCGAAAGCCGATTGGGCGATCCCAACGACGCCACCGACGATCGCGTCAGCAGTTTCGGCTACGACGCCAACGGCAACACCGTAACGGTGATCGATCCCCGGGGCTTTACATCGTCCGTGGATTACGACGGGCTCAACCGCATGACCCGCACCGTCTCGCCCTCCGGGGCCGTCACCACCACCAGTTACGACGGCCTGGGCAACGTGACCAACCGCGAGGTCGGCGGCTTTGATATGCCGAGTTTCAACAGCAATAGCTTCCGGGCGACCCCCACCTCCTCGGGCGCCCTGTTGCGATGGAGCACCAACCGCGCAAGCAGCGGCACTGCCTATATGCGCCGCCAGGGCACCACTCAGTGGCAGCCCTTCACCGATCCGACCCAGCTCACCACCGCTCACAGCCTCGAGATCGACGGGCTCGAGCCGAGTACCGCCTACGAATACTACATCGTCGCCCAGGATACCTTCGGCTACAGCATGACCACCGAGATCCAGCAGTTCACCACTGCCGACCGTGTGGACAATGTCATGGTGGAGAACCTGACTGAATCCGTTGCCGGCAACAGCGCCGACATCCGCTTCAGCCTGCCGGCGACGGTCACGGGCCTGCAACTGCTGGTCGGCGTCGAAGGCAACTATCCGGGTGAGCTGGCCTTTGTCCAGTACCACACCCCGGTCAGCCAGGGCGGCGACGACTATCAAGTCTCGGTCAACTTCTCGAGCGCCCCCGCCGACACCCTTTTCCAACTGCAGTGGGTAGACAGTGCGGGGAACTTTGTCGAAACCCGTCCGGTGACTATCCAGCAAGAGCAGGATCTGCTGATCTTCGACGGTCAGATCACCACCGAGGAGGGGGACACCGCCGGGGCCTACGACATGACGGTGGAGTGGAATCTGCCGCCGGAACGGGTGCAGAGCTATCAGTCCGCCACCGGCACCCGCCACCAGGTCTATGTGGACCTGATCGACAGCAACGGCGACGGCGGCGACCGCCTGCAGCAGGAGGCCACCCTGGACGCATCGGGGCGCTTCACCATCACCCTGGAGAATCTCACCAACGGCCCACGTACCCTGCAGCTCTTCTACATCACTCCCGACGGTGAGATGGTCTACACCGATCCGCTCAGCTTCGCCACCCTGCACAATCTGGATGTGCGTTACCAGCGCCTGGCCCTGAGCTTCCCCGATCTCGATACCGAGGGGGCCAGCCTTGATTTTCGCTATCGCCTGGTGGGCGATACTGCCTGGCAGATCATCCCGAATTCAGCCATCAACGGCTTGAGCGTCGATATGCTGGGGGTCAGCGAGGGGGATTACGAGTTCGAGGCCGACCTGACCATCGAGGGCGAGCTGGCGCGCACCAGCAGCGGCACCTTCTCCCTGCGGGAGCCCGGGCAGCTGCAGAACCTGCTCGATCTGCCTCTGGTCAGCAACGCGGCCGACAGTGAAAACACCGGCCTCAACATCAATTTCAGCGTCGACGGCACCATTGTCAGTCTCAGCAGTCCGGGGCTGCTACCCCTGAGCGCGGGCGAGAGCCTCAGCGTCACCGCCACCAACGGCAGCGGCCAGTCAACCAACCTGGCCTTCACCGACCAGCAGATCGATACCTCCGTGCTGGCACCAGGCAACTACACCCTGCGCATCCACAAGCAACACTACGATAGCGCCACCGCCACCACCACGGTGCTCAACGACATCAGCGCCAACCTGACGGTCCAGGGTCCGCTCAACTACACTCAGGACGAGAACCTGCTGAGCTTTACCGAGCTGCTGCCCCTGGGGGCCAACGACAGCTTCAGCCTGTCGGTCACCAACAGCAGCAACCAGACCACCAGCTATCCCTTCGACGATGCCACCTTCGACGTCACCCAGCTTGCCCCAGGCGACTACACCCTGAGCATCCAGAAAACCACCGTCGTCGGTGCGGACACCCTGGTGCTGCACGACATCATCGCCGATCTGATCGTCAGCCCGATCACCCTGACCCAGGCCGAGCAGGTCAGCCTGACAGGCAACCGCATCCTCACCAGCCTCAACCGGGATGCCATCGTGGCCGACAACAGCACGGTCACCACCAACGGCAGCTACGTACCCAGCGAATACCTCCACAGCCACTACGACGAGATGGGCCGCAAGCTCTTCTCCAATGAGAACGGCGGCATCTGGACCCGCTACTTCTACGACGCCCAGGGCAACGTCACCCGGGAGGTGCAGTTCAAGTACCGCGACCCGGCCACCGGCGAGTTCATCGACGCCATCCAGAACCTGGTCAATCCCACCCTGGCCCAGCTGGAGACCAACTACCAGGCCGCGGTGGCGGCCCACGACAGCGCCAACGGGGTGGATACCATCCGCGAGATCACCCGCCGCTACGACGCCGCGGGCAACCTGCTGCAGGAGAACCAGCACTCCGACAGCTACGGCGTGCTCACCAGCGAGTGGCAATACGATGCCCACGGCAACCAAGTGCAGGAGATCACATCCAAGGGGGTCAGCGGTGAGGAGCAGCGCACCCGCTACGTCTATGACGCCATGAACCAGCTCACCCTGGTCAACTTCGGGCCCTATACCTTCTACGACAGTGACGGCGTTGACCATACCCGGGTGGTCACCCAGCGATTCACCTACGACGGCGGTGGCAACCGCACCACCCAGACCAACCAGCGCGGCCACACGGAACGCTACTACTACGATACCCACAACCGCCTCATAAGCCAGTGGGATCTGGCCGGAACCCTGCGTACCGACTATACCTACGACAGCTTCTACCGTGTCGAACATAAAACCCAGGTTGAACTCGACAGCAACGGAAACGATGGCCGTACACGTCTTGTCTCTCTCTACTACAACCACTACGACGAACTGATCCGCATCACCGATCCGCTTCTCAAGGAGACCCATATAGCCTACGACGCCTCGGGCAATCGCATCTCAGAGACCGACGCCAGGGGCAACACCGAGCACTTCAGCTACGACGGCGAGAACCGGGTCATCGGCCGCATCGACCGCGCAGGCCAGCGCTGGACCACCGCCTACAACGCCCTGGGCTACAAGCTGCTGGAGGTCGACGGCGCCGGCCGCACCACCCGTTATGACCTGGGCCGCTTCGGCCAGGTCCACGGCATGACTGTTAGTGGCGGCGACACCGCCCATCGCCAGGGCAACAGCGTCCACGACGAGGAATACACCCTCAACTGGCAGGGCAGTCAGGTGGCGGTCACCGACAACTACGACAAGGAGATCTACTTCACCTACGACGACGCCGACCGTCTGCGGCGCATCCAGGATGTCACCACAGGCAAGATCAGCGACTACAGCTACAACGCCAGCGGCCAGCGCATCCACGAGGTACTCAACATCAATGGCACCGAGGTGCGCAACCAGAGTTTCGGCTACAACCAGCGGGGCTGGCTCAGCAGTGTAAACACCCAGATCAACTACACCGACGCCGGCGTCAATCTGAACCAGGCCTTCCATGCCTTCTATCACTACGATGAGCTGGGCAACCGGGTGCAGAGCAACGACCATCTCTACAGCTACGACGCCAACAACCGCATGACCAATGCCTACGACGGGCGCAACGAGGTGGTGATCAACGCCATCGAGTACGACGGCTTCGGCAACCGCACCCGCATCAGCAGTGCCGCGGGTAGCGTCACCTATACCTATGATCTCAACAGCCGGGTCACAAACACCAGCGAAGGCGAGAGTTGGGTCTACGACGACGTCGGCAACACAACCCAACACAACAAGGTCGGGGGCGAGTACACCACCAGCGAATACGACGGCGAGAACCGCGTCATCGAAAGCTTCAGCCACAGTCGCGACGATGATGGCGACTGGTCCGATTCCACCACCTACATGGAATACGACGGTGCGGGTAATCTGGTCAACACCCAGGTGCGCGCCGACGACTACGGCTTCGACGAGATGGCCTATTACGACGTACGCTACAACGTGCAGCGCAAGCACATCACCAACTCCTACGTGGAAGGGGCCAAGTACCTCTACGGCGACGCCTACTTCACCTATGACGAGAATGGCCAGCTGACCTATGTGGACCGGGGGCGTAAGAAGGGGGCTACACGCAACAGTGCCGCAAGCTTTGTCTATGACAACCAGGGCCACATCATCTCCCGCACAGAGCTGCCCACCGATGCCTACAACACCGAGTTCCTGCGCGGCTACTACACCGATCCGGATCAGGCTTACGAAGAAGACGCGAGCGGGTTCTACCACACCACTCTCGCCGAACAGACCCGCAATGCAGTCTTCGGTTGGGGTAAAGAGTCCGGAGAGCTTGGGCTGACAGGCTATGTCTACGCCAACGGCAACCAGGTGGGCGAGGCCTCGGCCACCGAGACCGTCGAGCTGAAACGCCTGACCCTGCAGGTGGCGAGCAATCAGACCACCGACCAGGCGACAGGCGAAATCCTCGGCAACTGGGTGGATGTCCTGCCGGCGGATATCGTCACCACTGCCGGTGGTGCCATCGACACCGCGCAGACCGCGCGCAACCTGGCAAGCCGGGTCTACGCCGGCTTCAGCACCCTCGGCACCAACGCCCAGGCAAATGTCGTTGCCTATGTACAGGGCCAGATCGAGACGGTCCTCGGCAGTCCGCTCAACACCGACCTGACTCTGGTATCGCTCCACAACTACATCGACACCACCGACGTGGTCTCCGGCGATCAACAACTGATCACCGATTACGCCTACCAGGTGGTCGGCGGCGACGAGGGCCTGCCCAGCGGAGTGGTGAGCCAACATGTGGTGCGGGCGGGCGAGTCGCTGCAGAGCATCTCGGCGGCCTACTATGGCAGTTCCGCCTTCTGGTATCTGATTGCCGAGGCCAATGGGTTGGACGGGACCGAGGAGCTGCAGGCGGGGACCACGCTGAGTATTCCGAATGTTGTGGCCAACAGTGCCAATGAGAAGGATAGTTTCAAGGTTTATAGCGAGTCGGAGATTATCGGCTCGAGCAGTCCCGAGGTTCGGGTTAAGCAGAAGAAACGGAGCTTTTTTCAGCGGTTGGTGCAGATCGTCATTGCGGCGATCATTATCTATGTCGCAGTAGTCCTTGCACCGCAAGTCGCCGGTAAAGTCGCTGGTTATGTGGTTGAAGCTGTAGGTTCCACACTACTTGCCGGCGCTGCAGCGACAGCTGCCGTTTATGGCGTCGGCGTAGCGACTTCCGCCGTGACCCAGGGTTTAGCCATTGCAGCGGACTTGCAGGAGGAGTTTGACTGGAAAGCCGCCCGCGAGATGGGGAAGAACTTTGCGATTGGCAATGAAATCGCCGGCTTGAGCGCAGTAGCCGGTGCTGGAAATACGGTTGGAGCCGTCCTGTCGCGTGGTGCCATTGAGGTGGGCCGGCAGTACATCCAGAACGACGGTAAGATCACCAACTGGAGCGGCGTGGCGCTGGCGATGGTGGGAACCAAGGTGGACCCAGGGAGCCAGTGGGCAAGTACCCTGAGCGACATCAACAAAAACCGCAGGGTGCTCGGCGCCGGACTGAGCGTGGTGGAGAAGTTCGCGCGAGGCAAGGATGTCAACACCCTGGATTGGACCAATGTGGCGGCAACGGCGATAGCTGGGCAAGGTGGCGTCGGGCACTATGCCGATCAGACGGGCGCCCTCCAATGGTCGACGATCGCCCGGGATGCTCTGATCTCGGGTGGGTTATCACTGGCTGTGGGTCAGCGATTCGGGTCTGATCAGGCGGCGGAGTTCTTCGGCAGTCAGTTGGGTTCGATTGCTGCCGGTGTGGCGGGTGAGTTGAATACGCTGGACAGCTATCGTTCCCAGCTGGGGCAAGCGGCGATTAATGCTGTATTCAATAGCCATGATAGTCCTTATCAGCGGCAGCAGGCGTTGAGTCAGAGGGCTAGGGAAAGGCATCAATTACTGCAGGGTAAAACGCAGACTGTGGCTGAGGTACAACAGGGAGATGATGTTTGGCAGGTGGATCTGCCGGATGAGTTGGACTGGCGTGATGGGCATACTACAGCGGATGTGTTTGATCCGAATTTGCAAGTGGACACCGGCTGGGGTAGTGTTCTTGGTGGACCGGATGGGATGACCTTTTCGGATGAGATGCGCCAGGAGTTGGGGGCTGCGTTCCAAACAACGCCGGCGGATTTTGCAGCCCTTGAAGTTGATGACCCAACAATACTACCAGCGGGTTTTCCGGTGGGTGAGGCGTCGGATGCTGAGTTACAGGATGTGTTGTTTGGACCTGTCACGCCTGGAGCTGATGGCAGTAATACAGGCGGTGTAACTTCTCTTGAGGGTATTGTAGTAACCCCCAGCAATACTGGTTCTGGTTTACAGGTGGATTACGGCTTTCTACCTCAGCAGGGAATTGACATGGGGGAACCCATGACAAATGTTGCGGGAGCTGTTTCAGTTGATGACGATCCTTTAGGAGTAAGTGCTGCTGGGGTCGAGATAGGGCCGCGCATTGGCGTAGGCGACTACGCATTGACGATCGGTGGCGTTGGATGGGGCTTGGTTAAGGCTACCGCTACCGGGCTTTGGAATGCGGGCGCTGCCATATTTGGTCCCTCGGAAAGACTTCAAAATCTGGATAATGTGGAATATGCGGGTGGCATTGATGATTATGAAGCGTACCCGATTGAGCCAGGTTTAAGTTGGGAGGCGATGGGTGATTCGCTAAAGGCACAGATCGCACAGTCAAGTGAAAATGCTCGGATTGCCAGGGCCAACAGAGATTATTTTTCGCTTGGGATGGCCTATTCTGAAAATCCTTTGATGCAGATGAGTGGCCTGGGCGACATGGCCGTTTTTGGTACGCTCAACAAGTTTAGTAAGCTTGCTCCAAACAACAGTGCACTGAGCTCAATGAATAGCTCAAACCTTGGGATGAGCATCGAGAAGGCATCTCCGGAGCTAATTGAGAACGTTAGTCGTCGTAGAGATGTTGTATTTGCAAAACCTGGTTCTGAAGAAGCGGCTTATCTTGAATGGATTGGTGCTGAAGCGAATGTAGGTGGTGAAGCATATACTCATATTTTACTTCGTGAAAACCCAGGTAAGGCAGCGGTTCTAGAAGAATTCTTGCATGGTACTCAAGCTAAGTTAGGAATAATAGATCGGCTTGGTCCTAGAGGAATGGGAAGCGCTGAAACACATGTAAAAGATTTTATGATTCGACACCAAAAAATGCTTGGATTAGGTAATGAAGATATTAAAATCCTTAAACAGCTACGCGATGCAGGCTTGTAAGGTGAAATTAAATGCAATTTGAAATGCAAATCTTAAACATATTTAACTTTGCTGATGGCCGTACAATTTTGGGTGGCCGAATAGATGGCGAGCAAAATCTGATCAAGCAGTGTAAATGTGAGATACGGAGGGGTGGCAATATTCGCCAAGTTATTAAAGTAGAGCGGGAGGAAATTGTAAAAAAAACCGATCCTACGAATGATTTGAGAGCGTTAGAGACACTTGATGAAGTGGATTTAAGTAAAGAGGATGCTCAATCGGGTGATTGGAAGTTAATATCTGTTCCTAACTAAACCTGCGTTGCGGTGAACTCGCGAAGCGCAACGATCGATCTTTAGGGCTTGATGCCTAATCTGTATTCCAACGCGGTAAAGCGCAATAGCGTAATGTATTGCGCCGAATGGCAATGGTAGGACATATAGGCGATTAAACCAGCGATTAAACCAGGACAGGCATCATTTGAAAAGAGCATTAAACCAGGACAGGCTGTAGTGGCATAGTTATTTTGGCCACCTGATTATGGGTGATATTATCACTCCAGACGATAAACAGGTGAACAAATGGCAAAAACACGCAGGAGATACAGTCCGGAATTCAAACTGGAAGCGGCACAACTGGTTGTTGACCAGCAATACTCAATCAGGGTGGGCTGTGAAGCGATGGGCGTCAGCAAATCCTCGATGGAGAACTGGGTACGACAATTACGCCTGGAGAGACAAGGGAAAACTCCCAAAGCATCGGCAATGACACCCGATCAACGCCGCATCCAAGAGCTTGAAAAGCGCTTGCGACAGGTGGAAACGGAGAAAGAAATCCTAAAAAAGGCTACAGCTCTCATGATGTCGGACTCGTTGAACAATTCGCGCTAATTAAGCGTTTACATCAAGAGAGCTATCCAGTGAATCAGCTGTGTTTCGCGTTCGGTGTGCACCGTAGCAGCTACCGGGCATGGCGGGACCGCCCGAAACGGCTGTCAGAAGCAGAGCGACGGTTACGCGAGCAGGTGAAGACCGCCCACGAACTGAGCAATGGCTCAGCCGGAGCCAGGTCAATAGCGAGAATGGTGACAGCACAGGGTAACCCACTGAGCCGTTATCGTGCGACACGCCGTATGCAAGCGCTGGGACTGGTGAGCAGCCAGCAACCTAAGCATCGCTACAAGAAAGCCGAGCAGCCGCATATCAACATACCAAACCGGCTAGATCGGCAGTTCGACGTAGATGCACCAAATAAAGTCTGGGCAGGTGATATTACCTATATTTGGACTGGTCGACGTTGGGCTTATCTAGCCATCGTGCTTGATCTGTTCGCGCGACAACCGGTGGGCTGGGCATTATCGCTGAACCCTGACAGTTCGCTAACAAAGAAGGCGTTAACGATAGCCTTTGAGTCTCGCGGTGAACCCAAAGGGGTGATGTTTCATTCCGACCAGGGCTGCCAATACACCAGCCTACATTTCCGCCAACAGCTGTGGTGCTATCAAATGGTACAAAGCCTGAGTCGACGTGGAAACTGCTGGGACAATAGCCCAGTTGAACGTTTTTTCAGAAGCTTGAAAACCGAATGGGTGCCTGAGGTCGGCTATCGCTCACTTGTGGAAGCGAAGTACCACATCACAGAGTATATTATTGGATACTATAGCCATTTCAGGCCACATACTCACAATGATGGATTGGCACCCAAAGTAGTTGAACGACAGTACTGGAAAGCACAGAAAACCGTGGCCAAAATAACTTGACCACTACAGGCATCATTTGACAGAGATACAGGGACATATATGGACACCCGGTAGTTGTCAAGCCAAATTCGCCCGTGGGGCTACTCAACGCAGCCCTTAGTAACGCCCTGGTTATCATAGTTGTTGGTTTAATTTGATAGCGGTAGTTGTGCTGACATATATCCGGCCTAATTTAATGGAAGATTATCTGTTTCTTCCTGGCCCTGATGAAGATCCGCACTTGACTGTCTAAAACAGTCACTCGGCTTTAAAAAACCATGTCCTAGCCAGACTAGGGTCAAGGCGGATGACCGCTTTCTCATCACTTTAAAACGCAACAACTATGACACAACTCACTGGTGTGGATGGTCCTGATAAGATTCCTAAAGGTACAGGTCAGTCACCATTTGAAAAGAGCATTCAGGTGCGTTAAAGTCAGGCGGTACAAGGAATGTACTCAAAGCCACGGAGCCGGCCATGACGATATCGCGCAAGCAACAGATCTGTCTTGAAGAAACCCCCTATTACCACTGTGTATCGCGCTGCGTGCGCCGCGCCTTCCTGTGCGGAGAGGATGAATTAACCGGTCGTAGCTACGAACATCGTAGAGACTGGATAGTGGAAAAGCTCAAGCAGCTGGATGGGGTATTCTCAAGAATAAACCAGGACAGGCACTATTTGAAAAGAACACTCAGGTGACCTGTATTCAAATGGTGCCTGATGAGATGGACGCCCTACCAATCCGGCGTCGATGCGCCAAACTAGTTCAGTGAACATAGGTTACATGGAGGGCGTCCATCATGAAAAAGCATAGCCTCATAGCCATCGATTTGGCAAAAAATAGTTTTCAGGTTTGTGTACTTGATTCGCATAACCACATAACACTCAATAAACGGATAAAACGAAGTCAACTCACCCAGCTCATTGCCCAACAAAAAACGGGACTATTAGCAATGGAAGCCTGCTATTCCAGTCACTATTGGGCCAGGCTATTCGCTGAAATGGGGCATGATGTTAAGTTGATACCGGCACAGCATGTAAAACCCTTTGTGCGTGGCAATAAGAATGATCACAATGATGCTCTGGCTATTGCCGAAGCGGCACAGCGACCTAATATCAAATTCGTTCCCATTAAGACAACTGAGCAGCAGGATCTTCAGGCCCTACATCGCATTCGCCAACGGATTGTTCGCCAAAGAACGGGGATGGTAAACCAGACCCGGGGCATTCTAAGTGAATACGGCATCATAGCCCCTAAAGGAATAATACACTTCAGTACGCTACTGAGCGCATTATCTCAGCCTGAAGCTTCGGAATTTAGCGGACTGATGAAAGAACAACTGCAATTAATAGCCCAAGAATATCACACACTGACAGATCGCCTGAATCAGTTAAATCAGCAGCTAAAAGAGATAGCAGAGAGAAACCCACACTGCCAACTACTCATGACATTGCCAGGTATTGGTTATATCATCGCAACAGCTCTCATTAGTGCTGTGGGAAACGGTAGTCAATTTTCCCATGCCAGAGAGATGGCTGTGTGGTTGGGAGTCACTCCGAAATTACATGCGAGCGGTGATACCGGCTACCTGTCGGGTATCAGTAAACGAGGAAACCGCTATCTGCGTAGTATGATGGTCCATGGCGCCAGGGCTGCGCTATATCGATGTAAGAATCCGCAAGATAGGATGATTCAATGGGCAAGAGCAATTGCTAAACGCAGAAATGCGAACAAAGCAGCAGTGGCATTGGCCAACCGGTTAACTGAAAGATACAGGGACAGTCACCATTTGAAAAGACCATCCAGCTGAGTTAAAGTCAGACGGTACAAGGAATGTAACCATGCCAAGGAGCCGGCCATGACGATATCGCGCAAGCAACAGATCTGTCTTGAAGAAACCCCCTATTACCACTGTGTATCGCGCTGCGTGCGCCGCGCTTTCCTGTGCGGAGAGGATCAGTTAACCGGATGTAGTTACGAACACCGTAGAGACTGGATAGTGGAAAAGCTCAAGCAGTTGGATGGGGTGTTCTCAATCGCCATCTGCGCATATGCCGTGATGCACAATCACACTCACACCATATTGAAGGTTGATCGGGAAGCCGCTTTAAAATGGCGTGATGATGAAGTCATTGCCCGATGGACCAAGCTCTACAAGCCAAGCCCCATTGTTGGTCGCTATCTGAGTGGCATAAAGCTAACAAAGGCCGAATTGGATGTGGTTGCCGAGGATATCGAAAAGTGGCGCCACAGACTCTACGATATCAGCTGGTTCATGCGCAATCTCAATGAAAGTATCGCAAGGCAGGCCAATGAAGAGGACAACTGCACAGGTAAATTCTGGGAAGGCCGGTTCAAAAGCCAGGCCCTGCTTGACGATGCCGCCCTATTGACCTGCATGAGTTACGTTGATCTCAACCCGATCCGGGCAAAGATAGCCGATCGACCGGAAGCATCAGACTTCACCTCCATTCAGGATCGCATCAGACATTATCAAAAAACACTTGAGCAAAGAGGGAATCATGCAGAAACCGCAACCACAGCACCAGCGCATTTAGCGCCGTTTGTGGGTGGCGAGCATCAAGACAAACCCACAGGCTTGAACTTTAGCCTGCCAGACTACCTGGCACTGACCGACTGGGCAGGACGAGCCATCAGAGAAGATAAATCAGGTGCCATTCCTTCAGAACTGGCGCCAATCCTGGAGCGCTTGAATATCGACCCGGAAGCCTGGCTGGATAGCGTCAAAAACTATGGTAAAAACTACAACACAGTCATAGGAACAAGGGAAGGGATCAAGCAGTTCACGCAAGCCATAGGTAGCGGTAGAAAGTGGTTCTGCGCGAGTGGGTATTCGTTGCAGATCTATCAGACATCGCCTGCCTGATATCATTCAGGCCCAGTCTGGGTCATGTATGCCAATCAAAGCGTACTGGCAGGAAGCTACTTGTGCCTTGTTCGAAAATCCACATCTAGGCCACTCAATTAGAAGATGATCATCGGTTAAACCTCCTGGGTTTGTCGATGGTGGCCATAATTTAATTCCAAAAGAACAAATGGAAACTGGGGAGTCTATTTTCTTCCTTCAAATGGTGCCTGTCCTGATTACTTAGTCCATCGGAAAGACTTCAAAATCTGGATAACGTGGAATATGCGGGTGGTATTAATAATTATGGTGCATACCCGACTGAGCCAGGTTTGAGCTGGGAGGCGATGGGTGATTCGCTAAAGGCACAGATCGCGCGATCAAGTGAAAATGCTCGTATCGCTAGGGACAACAGGGATTATTTTTCACTCGGGATGGCCTATTCTGAGAACCCGCTGATGCAGATGAGCGGTCTGGGTGATCTGGCTGTTTTTGGTACACTCGGGAAGTTTGGTAAGCTTGCTCCAAACAGTACTGGTCAGTACCTAGGCAGTAGGGTTTTTGTCGGTCAAGAGGTGGATAATTTATTTGGCCAAGGCGGAGCGGTAATCAATGGCAAGGTTATCCGTACGGTTCCTGCCGATGTTAGTGCGCGATTTCAGGGTATGGGTTATTTGGACCCAATTAGTAACACCTTTAAGTCAGCGCCACTAAATAAAACCATGGCGGTTGATCACATTTATCCGGTGAAGGAAATAATGAATCTTCCCAGGTTCAATAAGTTAACGACGGAACAACAAATGTCAATCATTCACGACCGAATGGAAATTGGGAACTTTCAACCTTTGCCAAAAACATTCAACTCATCGAAAGGGTCGAAATTAGACTGGGCAACCTACCGGAAGAGTAACCTAAACCCAGTGTATGAGCAGAGTTTAATTGATACTCAAATTGATATTGAACGTGCAATTCAGCGTCAAATTAATGAGTTCTATAAGTCTAACAAGGGTAAAAAGTAGATATGAATTTATCGTATCCTTATATCTGTGCCAATCAGGCCGAGGTGCCTAAAGAAGCGGTGGCTCATATAGACAAAGAAATATTAGAGGGCGTTGGTGGCGCTTTTACTGATATTTTTCCTACGTTCGGTCGAGTCTTTGAACATGCTGGCCGGACTATTGATACTGTTTGGAGTACACCTAAATTGGTCATAAAAAAGGGTGTGCGAGAGTGGGTGTCATATATTGTTGTTCAGTGCGGTGAAAAGAATTTATTTTTTTTACTACAGCCTGAATTTACAGAAAAGGAAGGGGATTTATTCGATGAAGATTATCAAATGCTTCCGGCAAGTTGGAAAGAGATTTATCGATGGTTTAATTCATTCTGTGTGACTGAGGAGGGTTATTGTCCGATGGATTGGTGGAACACACCATTTCGTTATTCAGCTAGGCTGGATCTTGACGATTATGAGCAAGGCAGTGGCGCGTCAAGTGAGGTAACTGACAGATTTGTCAAGTCCATTGGTTGCCAAAGAGAAAAGCTTCGTTGCTGGTTGTTGACTGAAAATGCAGATGCGCTATTTGTGAATGAAGAAGCTTGCGATGGAAAAGTGTTTCATGTTAACGGCAGAAATATGGATGTGATTACTGAATTACATGATCCGAGAGCGATAATGGATGAGTACTTGGCTCATTACCTGTCGGGGGGCAAGCCAGCAGAATTCAGCTTTATTGACTGTGGTTAAGGGGGCACCTCAAAGTCAGTAGAGCCAAACAACACCGGTAACCGATAACGGGGTTGTTCAGACCTATGCGGCCACTCCCTATCCTTCGACAGAAAATTGGGAGCTTCTGCCAGCTTGGGGTACGAGCGATCTTCCTTACGAAAAAGATACAGGGACAGTCACCATTTGAAAAGACCATCCAGCTGAGTTAAAGTCAGCCGGTACAAGGAATGTAACCATGCCACGGAGCCGGCCATGACGATATCGCGCAAGCAACAGATCTGTCTTGAAGAAACCCCCTATTACCATTGTGTATCGCGCTGTGTGCGCCGCGCCTTCCTGTGCGGAGAGGATGAATTAACCGGTCGTAGCTACGAACACCGTAGAGACTGGATAGTGGAAAAGCTCAAGCAGCTGGATGGGGTATTCTCAATCTCGATCTGCGCTTATGCCGTGATGCACAATCACACCCATACGGTGCTGAAGATCGACCGGGAAGCTGCTTTAAACTGGCATGATGAAGAAGTAATAGCCCGATGGACCAGGCTCTACAAACCAAGCCCTATCGTAAGCCGCTATCTGAGTGGCATAAAGCTAACAAAGGCCGAACTGGATGTGGTTGCCGAAGATATCGAAAAGTGGCGGCACAGACTCTACGATGTCAGCTGGTTCATGCGCAATCTCAATGAAAGTATCGCAAGACAGGCCAATGAGGAGGACAATTGTACCGGGAAGTTTTGGGAAGGCCGATTCAAAAGTCAGGCCCTGCTTGACGATGCAGCCCTATTGACCTGCATGAGTTACGTTGACCTCAACCCGATCCGGGCAAAGATAGCCGATCGACCGGAAGCATCAGACTTTACCTCCATCCAGGATCGCATCAGACATTATCAAAAAACACTTGAGCAAACAGGGAGTGGTGCAGAAGCCACAGCACCAGCGCATTTAGTGCCATTTGTGGGTGGCGAGCACCAAGACAAACCCACAGGCTTGAACTTTAGCCTGCCAGACTACCTGGCACTGACCGACTGGGCAGGACGAGCCATCAGAGAAGATAAACCCGGTGCCATTCCTTCAGAACTGGCGCCAATCCTGGAGCGCTTGAATATCGATCCGGAAGCCTGGCTGGATAGCGTCAAAAACTATGGCAAAAACTACAACACAGTCATAGGAACAAGGGAAGGGATCAAACAGTTCACGCAAGCCATAGGTAGCGGTAGAAAGTGGTTCTGCGCGAGTGGGTATTCGTTGCAGATCTATCAGACATCGCCTGCCTGATATCTTTCAAACCCAGCCAGTGTCATTTATGCCAATCAAAGCGTAAGCGCGGCTATATAACTGACAACCAACCACCCATACTTGAGCGGTTACAGATCGATACCAAGCATTGGCTCTACATGACCCAGCATTTCGAGAGCCGCTTCAAAGGGCTGGTCGGCATGAGTCACAGGCTCATGGCCACCTACCGGAAATTGGAGTATCGGCACACGCCGAATCTCGGGGCTGTGCGTCTATTGCTTACTTAAATAATACTCACCGATCCACAACCAACTGCATCAGCGCAAGTTGAGGTATCACTGCGGCCGACTCTGCGTGTTTTCTATATTTAGTCCCATATCACTAACACCCATCAAGTGATTTTCTCAGAAAAGACGCAAGACTTTAGTACGGGTAACTAGATGGCACAAGTATCTCGTTCTTCTCGTTCTGTTGTCTGTTATATTTACTTACTTGGACCCACTCTACGCCTATCCTACACCAGGGCGCGGGCACGCTCTGGTGTAGGCTGATTCAGTCTACTTTGACAACGTGCAAGAAGTGCAATTACTAGCGTGAGTGTCTGAAATAATTGTCAACTGTGACTAATACAACTAACCTTAGAATCGGTTGATATATGCGATGCTTACAGAGTCAACTGTAAAATCACCATCATCTTCTATGTCTAAGGCACGCAAATACTCTAAGCTAATTGCGTTTCTTTCATTACCAAATAATTCTATACCAAGACCATAGCCTATATCGGTTTCAGTATCACTGTCAGAAAAGCCCGCGGCTCTCGCAGTGAATTTAGCCTGAGTGAAGCCAAGCAGTGCATATGCTCTCACTCTAGGGGTCCCCCCGATTGGGAGATTTCCTCGAAAATACATACCTATCAGGTAATCAATTTCAAAATTAACATCTATTAAACCTGCAAAGTCTTCGATTTTATCTTCGCCTAGACCAAACGCAACACGGCCCTCCATGGCAAAAAAATCATTCATATTATGACCGACTTTGAGTGTCAGCGCAGTATTGTGGGTTGTCACTGACACTATATCATCATCATACTTTATGATTGAGGCTCCTATACCAAAATAATTATCAGCTTCGAGACCAGCAGCAATAGTGCTTGAACTAGTAGCAAGTAAAACGGAAACGGCCAAAAGAAGATAAGACCACCTTAATTTCATTTATAAACTCCTTAATTTTTTCTTGTAGAGCTAATTAACATTACTAAGATAAATTAGCATTAAACTAATACCATTGTTATTACAATGATGTAGCTGTTGTTCTTGTTGGTAATGATTTGACTTGTTTGCTTATCAGACTTAGTGAAAGTTGAGCTGGCACAACCAGTCATTACAAGTGCAGAGACAATCCCAACGGTGATAGACCTATGCTTGTTATTCGTGTATTCCTTTCTCCCTTTTAACTGCAAAAAAATATAAACCAGTTTGATTAATGCCCATTGCATGTAACAGCTAAATCCCTTTTTCGACCCTTTAGTTCCAGCTTTGGATCATTTTCATTATTATTTTTTTTTAAACCACAACGCCAACTCGACATCAGACAAATAATCAGACCAGAGACTTTCAATCTATACAGTTACACATGCAGAGTGAGATTAAGACTTAAACTAAATGCCTATTTAATAGGTCACTCCAGTCAAACTGATTCTAAATTCCAAATAAAATATAACGAACAACTGTCTTGTGGATACTGCTATTCATCCGCTGGCTTATTAGGAATTAACTTCGCATAATAGCCTGTTGTCATTAGTCAGATTGAAATTTATTCCATTTCCGATCCAGATCTTTAGCTTTATACAGAGTGTCATTGTTAATGGTAATACTCGCTAGTTCAGCCTTTTTAATTAAGGATTTACTATTCATAACTTAAGAATCACTTGACAAAATAAAGCAATTCTTAAGACTTCTTATTAGCAGTTCCCCGGCAATTTTCAGAGATTGCCTTTTATTGATCTCACGGGCTTGCTTTGTTTGATCGCATTGTGATAAAAATCAACCCCACTTTTACCATGCCATTTAAAACATATCCTGATATGGCGGAAAAAGTTTAGCCCATAGGGAATACTCGGATTTGGGCACATAGGGATTTGGTTGCTTGGACGGTAAAGCGCCGGATTCAACATTTAGTACATGAATGGTATGAGCATTCTCCCACTTTGAGTGGCTGATGCTCAGTCGAGGAACTGACGAAGTTGAGTAGCGATCTAGCGCTTGCGCTGACCAATGATATGCTGTGGACAGCTATCCTGATTGCCGCACCTGTTCTGGGTTTGAGCATGTTGACCGGGCTCATCATCAGTATCTTTCAGGTTGTCACGCAGATTCAGGAGATGTCCCTGACATTTGTGCCGAAGATATTGGTGGTTGCGTTGACACTCATTGTGTTCGGTTCATGGATGATGCAGACACTCTTACGCTTCTCCTCAACAACCATCGCCAACATCCCAAACTATTTTTAAAGCCATGCTGTTTGATACAGATACCGCGGTTATTACAACAGCGCTGCTTGTCGCCACGCGTTTCTCTCCTCTGTTTCTGCTCACCCCCCTGTTTGCCATCACGAGGGTTCCGGCGCGGGTGAGGGTGCTGCTTGTACTTGCGTTGTCTGCCCTGTTGGTGACTGCTGTTGGCGTAGAGCCGATCGATCCGCCGGCCACATTGAGCGGTTTGATGTATGCCATGATGAATGAGCTGATCCTAGGCATGCTCCTGGCTTTCGGGCTCTTCACGGCTTTCGGCGCCTTTCTGTTCGGTGGCAGAATTATCGATTTCCAGATGGGCTTTGGTGTCGCGAACCTGATCGATCCCGCAACCCAGTCCCAGGCGCCGATGCTCGGTACTGTGCTCAACCTGATGGCGGTGATGACATTCTTTCTACTCGACGGCCACCATCTGTTGATCCGGGGTTTAGTCTACTCGCTACAGAAGATACCCCCTGGGAGTACATTGCAGGAAATCGATGTGCAGGCGATCATCGCCCAATTCGGTGTGATGTTCGTGTATGGCCTGGCCGTAGTTGCCCCGGTGGTGGCAGTCTTGCTGATGCTGGATGTGGGGATGGCGGTAGCCGCGAGAACCATGCCCCAGGTGAACATGTTCATTGTCGGGTTTCCCTTGAAGATTTTCATGGGGCTGTTGGTGCTGGCCCTGTCGCTTAATTACATGGGGCCCTTGCTGGAGAAGATCTACGCCTCGATCTTTCACTTTTGGCAACAGGTGTACGGGTAGGCAAGTGGCAGAGCAACAAACAGAACAGGACCGCACCGAACCGGCGACACCGACCAAACTGCGCGATGCCAAACGTCGCGGCCAGGTAAGCAAGAGTCTGGAGTTGAACTCGCTGTTCATCCTTTCGATGGGGGTTGCCATCTTCTATCTGCTCGGCGAAGGGATGGTCTCACGCCAGTTGGCGCTGAGTCATGAATTGCTCTCCAATGCCCACCGCATCCAACTCGATGCGGCGCAGACCCTATCACTTTTTGAGTACACGGTGGATTGGATACTGTCCATATTCTGGCCGGCCATGGCGGCCCTGGTCGTGGTGTCAATATTGATGAACATGGCGCAGACAGGCCCGGTTTTCTCCTTTTTTCCGCTCAAACCCGATATGAGCCGCATCAATCCTGTTAACGGATTCAAACGTCTCTTCTCGGTGAGGTTGTTGTTCGAATCGGTAAAGACAGTGATCAAGCTTCTGCTCTTTGCCGTTGTGCTCTATTTCGCTATCTCTGCGCTTTTGCCCTCGTTGGTCAGCATGCTCGATCGAGATCCGGACAGCTATCCGCTCTATCTGGCGGACAAGGCCAACTCGATTGCCCTGAAGTTACTGGCGGTACTACTGTTTATCGCACTCCTCGATCTGCTCTATACCCGCTGGGACTATGCCAAACGGATGCGCATGAGCCGCCGCGAGATCAAGGACGAAGTAAAACGACGCGAGGGCGATCCGCAGATCAGGGCGAAGATCCGTGAACTGCAGCGGGAGGCAGCCAAGCGGGCCGGTTCTTTGCGTAAAGTGCCCGACGCAGATGTTTTAATCACGAACCCGACCCATCTCTCTGTCGCTTTGGTCTATCAACGCGGTGTCATGGCCGCGCCGCAAGTGACAGCCAAGGGCGCGGGTGAGCTGGCATGTAGGATGCGGGAGGTCGCGCGCAATCACCGTGTACCGATCGTTGAGAACAGGGCATTGGCCAGGCGCTTGTTCCAATCGGTTGAGATCGATCAGCCGATTAGTGAAGAACTCTATCCCCTGGTGGCGAAGATTCTGGTGCGTATCTTCGCCAGCCGGAATGGCAATGCGGGAGGAACAGTAGCCGGTTGACGGCAATAGGCGTATGGAAACGATAAAGGGACTTCTCCGTAAACAGAGCGATCTGATTCTGGTGTTCGGCATGATCGGTATCCTGATCGTGCTGTTTTCACCGATTCCATCGACCCTGCTCGATTTGCTGCTGATATTAAATCTCAGCTTTGCCATGCTGATTTTGCTGTTGACTTTCTACGTGGACAAACCGTTGCAGTTTTCCACCTTTCCCTCCATTTTGCTCATCGCCACGCTGTTCCGGCTCTCCCTCAATATCGCCGCCACCCGGCTGGTGCTTGGCGACGCCTATGCCGGTGAGGTGATCGACGCCGTCGGTAACCATGTGGTTGCCGGCAACTTTGTCATGGGCATGATCGTCTTCCTGGTGCTGGTGGTGGTGCAATATGTGGTCGTGACCAACGGTGCGCAGCGGGTCGCGGAAGTGGCGGCGCGCTTCACCCTCGACGCCATGCCCGGCAAGCAGATGAGTATCGATGCCGATCTCAATATGGGTCTGATCAATGAACAGCAGGCCCAGGAGCGGCGCAAGGATATCGAGAAGGAGGCCAACTTCTACGGTGCCATGGATGGCGCCAGTAAATTCGTCAAGGGTGACGCCATTGCCGGCATTATCATCATACTCATCGATATCATCGGCGGCCTGATCATCGGTGTGGCGCAGATGGGAATGGAGTGGTCAGAGGCCTTGCGCCGGTTTACCTTGCTCACCATCGGTGACGGCATCGTGACCCAGATCCCCGCGTTGGTCATCGCCACGGGCACCGGTATCATTGTCACCCGGGCCGCTTCCGACGAGGCGCTGAGTCAGGCGGTCTCAAGCCAAGTCACCAAATATCCGAAGATTCTGATCCTCATCGGCCTGACCCTGGCGGCGTTAATGCTGCTACCCGGGATACCCGCCTTTCCCGTGTTTCTGGTATTGCTGATGGTCGCGCTGGTGGCGTTCTACTCCTTTCGCAAACGCCGGCTTCAACCTGAGGAGAGCGAGCTGCTCGAGCCGGTGTCCGAGGAGCAGGATCTCTACGGCATGCTGGCTGTAGATCCTGTCGAGATTGAGGTCGGTCAGCGACTGGTGCCATTGTTCGGCGGCGACGACAGCCTGTTCATGGAGCGGATTGCGGTATTTCGCAAACAGTACGCCTTGGAGCAGGGATGCGTGATCCCCAAGGTGAGGGTCAAGGACAACAAGAAGCTGCCACCCCAGGGTTATGAGATTCGTCTCTATGGCGCCAAGATCGGCAGCGGCGAGGTGCTCGACGATCGGCTGTTGGCGATCAATCCGGGCCAGGCGGCGAAGATGCTGGAGGGGATTCAGACCAAGGATCCCACCTATGGACTGCCTGCCATCTGGGTGGTTGAGGAGCAGGCCCCGGCGGCACGCGAGGCGGGTTATACCCTGGTGGAACCGGCGATGGTGTTGATGACCCACCTCAGCGAGATCATCCGCCAGCAGTCATCCAACCTGTTGACCCGGGCGGAGACAGAACGTTTGACCGAAAGGGTCAAGGAGCAGGATCCGGGGTTGGTTGAGGAATTGATTCCCGGTGTCATGAGTTATACCGATGTGCAAAAGGTACTGCAGAACCTGCTGCGCGAGAAGGTTTCGATACGCAACATGGCGCTGATTCTCGAAGCCCTGGTCGACTATGGCAAGCAGACCAAGGATTTCGATCAGCTTACCGAACTGGTGCGGCAGAAGCTCGGGCCGCTGATCTGTCAGTCCCTGGCCAGCAAGGAGGGTGATCTACATGTACTGGTGCTCGATCCCTCCATCGAACGCACCCTCTCGGCAAGTGTTAAAAACGAAAAAGAGCAGTCGAGACTCACCATCGATCCCAATATGTCACAACAGATCCTCACCAAGATCGCCGGCAGTGTGGAGCATATGATGCAATCCAACCTGATGCCGGTACTGCTCTGTGCACCAGAACTGAGGCGTCATCTGCGCCACTATACCGAGCGGGTCATGCCCCACCTTTCGGTGCTCTCCATGTCGGAGGTTCCCCACGCGATCAACGTCAAATCATTCGGCATGGTGAGTCTATGAGCGTGACCCAGATAACCCACCTCGTACAGGGTGGCCTGGCCAAGGCCGGGGGCTGGTATGTGGAAGGGGATGCCTCGTTTACCCGCACCCTGACCATCGGCCAGATACTCAAGGCAAGGATTTTGCGCCACTACGAGGGAGGGCGCTACCTGGCGGAGATCAATGGTCAACAGAAAGTGGTGGACAGTACGATTCCGCTGCGGGTCGGGGAGCTGGTTCATGGCCGCGTTGCGGCGTTGGACGATCGGGTTCATTTGCAGCGTGTTGCCAGTGGCGACGGGACTCAAGAAGCGGAAAAGGCGATAAAGCAACCAGGCATTGCCGGCAGTGGAGAATGGCTCGATCAGCTGTTTGCCCGTTACCAGGCAAGCCTCAATCCCGGGGATCGGGCGGCGCTGATGCGTCGGGTCTCGGCCGTCTCCCAACCCCAGCTCATGGCCCTTGCCGGACTGGTGTTGAGCAAGCTGGGTACGCCTATCACCGCAGAATTCCTCAATGGACTCTACCGTGTACTCAATACCTCCAAGCTGCGGGAGCTGGTGGAGAACCTCCACAGTCCCAACCGCCTGACAACAGCGGAAACCGTTCACGCGCAGGCAGGATCGGACGAGGCGGTAGAACAGCTGGCCGGATTGATCGAGAGCGCTCGCCTCGATGCCTGGCGTCGCAGTGGAGAGCTCCCGCTGCAGGAAAAAGGATCAGACCCGGCCGCATACCCGGGAGATTTCGCTGCCGCATCGATGCTGTCTGATGACAGTAGGGAAGAGGGCGGCAGACAACGGCGGAATGATGCCTATCAGGAGTGGTCGCTGGGACAGCATCTGCTCAATACCCAGAGCGAGGGATCGGTGAGTCATCGCCTGAGCCATTTTCCACTCTGGTTCGGCGATCGTCTGCTGGAGATCAGCGTCGCCCTCTTCTCGCAGCAGGAGCAATCCCTCGACCTGAATGGCATCCGGCACCGCCGTCTGGTGTTGTCACTGGAGACGGCCAGTCTTGGCCAGCTGGAGATCACAGTCAATCTGGCCGATCGCCATTTGCGACTGCATATGGTTACAGGGGATGAGGTGGCAACCGAGCGTTTGGCTCGCCATGTCGGTGAACTCAAGACACAACTCGAGGGATATGGTTGGGAGATCGACGAGATCGACTATGTCACCGAGACGGAAATAGAAGACGGGGCAGCGGTGAGGGCGGTGGTCGAGCATCATATCACCCAGGACAGTTTGTCGCGGTTGATGTGACAGATGGCCGATGATGGACCGCACAAGGTTGTCGGCCTGAAATACGAACCGGATCAGGGATTGCCCCGGGTAATCCTCAAGGGCGGAGGAAAACTGGCGGAAGAGATTATTGCGGCGGGCAAACGAATGGATGGGCCGCCGTTAGTCAAGGACGAACGATTACTGGAAGCGCTCTATCGCCTCCCTGTGGATGGGGAGATCGGACAGGAACTGTTCGAATTGGTGGCGGCGCTACTGGTACATGTTTTTGCTATCGATGAACTGGCGAAGGAATAGATAACATGGGCAGTGCCTTGACGATAACTGAAGCAAGCCTGATCAACGGGATGAGGCATCTCGATATCATCGGCCACAATCTGGCTAACGCCGATACCGTGGGCTACAAGCGGGAAATGGCGGTATCGCGACCGTTCAGCAGCTACTTTCTGCAAGCGGGGGCGATCTCCTCCCGTGGCGACCACCCCGGAATCACCAAAGCCACGGATTTCACCATCGGGACTTCCCGTCATACCGGCAATCCGCTGGACCTGGCCATCGAGGGCGATGGCTATTTCGTCATCGATTCGCCCCAGGGAAAACTCTACACACGACAGGGTAACTTCATGCTGGATGCCGCTGGTTATCTGGTCATGGCAGATGGACATCGAATTGCCGGCGAAGGGGGGGCGTTACGCCTGATTTCAGACCAGCCGCGCATCGACAAGGAAGGCGTGGTCTGGGAGGCGGGAGAGAGGGTCGGCCGTCTCGACATAGCACGCTTTTCAGACTCCCGACAGCTGGAGAAATTGGGCAGTGGCCTGTTTCGGGCCGGTACTGCTGTTGCTTTGCCCGAGACATCGATGGGCCCCGGCCTGCGCCAAGGCTTTATCGAAACCTCCAATGTCAACGGTATGGATGAGATGGTGGATCTGATCGCCACAATGCGCCAGCTGGAAGGCGCGCAGAAGGTCGTACGAGGTTATAACGAGATGCTTGATCTGGCGATCCAGACCATCGCCGACATTTGATGTGCAGAAGCTGAGGAGCAATAGATGATCGAATCATTGAGTATTGGCGCAAGCGGTATGCAGGCGCAACAGACACAGATTGATGTAATCGCCAACAATCTGGCCAACATCAATACCATGGGCTTCAAGAAGAGCCGGGTCGATTTCGAGGATCTGATGTACCGGGAGATGGCGCGTAGCCGAAGCAGCCTGCTGCCGACCCTCGGTCTTGCGCAGCCTGTCGGTGTCGGCGTCGGTGTCTCTTCCACCGGCAAGGTCTTCACCGCAGGGGAGGTGAAGCAGACAGATCGTTCCCTGGATCTGGCGATCCAGGGCGAGGGTTTTTTCGAAGTGGTGCTGCCTGATAACAGCTACGCCTATACCCGAAACGGTGCAATGCGCATCGACCGGGACGGCTATCTCGCCACCGCGGACGGCTACCGACTCAGCGGATCGATCCAGGTGCCCGGCGATGCAGAAGAGATCGCCATCCAGAATGACGGCAGCGTAATGGCCCAGGTGGCCGATCAGAATGAACTGGTGGAGATCGGTTCGCTGGACCTGATCCGCTTCGTCAATGCAGGGGGGCTCAACCCGGTGGGAGACAATCTCTATCTGCCATCGGAGAATTCCGGTGATGGTTACTACGGGGTTCCCGGCGAGGAGGGCTTTGGCCAAGTTCAGCAGGGCTACCTGGAGGCATCCAATGTCAATCTGGTCGAGGAGATGACCCAGCTGGTATTGGCCCAACGGGCGTATGAAATCAACTCGAAGGTGGTTCAGGCCGCGGACGAGCTGCTCGGCATCGTGAACAGTCTGAGGCGATAAAGTGTTTAGAACGTCAGCGATATTCGCAGTTGGATTGTTGCTTGTCGCCGCCAGTGCAGGCGCCGGGCCCGCACAGACCGGGGCAATTGAGATCGACTTGCGTGATCAGGTACGCCTGGAGGGTCGCACCTTCACATTAGGCGATATCGCGCGGTTGGATGGCACGGATTCCAGGCTTGTGTCGAGGTTGAAGCGTATTCTCCTGGGGCGCACCCCGCGAGCAGGCGTCTCATCGCAAATCGACCGTGTGGATGTCGCATCGCGTATAGATCGTCTTTTGCCGGGAGTTTCCAAACGCGTGACCTGGAAGGGAGCCATCGAGACCAACGTACAATCCCGGTATCGCCGCTTTGAGCGGCAGGCATATCTTGATGCCGCCCAACAGCAAATCGATGCATGGCTGGGTATGCGCTACCAGGAGTTTTTCGCCGAACCCGTTGGCAATTATGACGATCTGCAGCTTCCTGAGGGCAAGGTATCGATTCGGGCCGAGGTGGCCCGCCGTGACCGGGCAAGCAAGCGTATGAGTGTCTGGATCGACCTCATGATCGATGATGCCCACTACACCACACTGCCGGTTTGGTTCGGTGTCACTGCCAATGCAGAGGCCTACGAACTGCAGCGAGACCTCCCTGCCGGTACATCGCTCAAACCGGAGATGTTGAAAAAGACCAAGCGAGACCTCGCCGCGGTCAACGGTGAGCCTGTTGTGGCGTTGAGCGCTGTCGAGGGTCAGCGTTTGATGCGGGATCTGCCCGGTGGGACAGTCTTGACCAAAGGCCTGTTGCAACCTGTTCCGGATGTGGTGAAGGGTCAGAAGCTGCAGGTCAAGGCGAGTGTGGGAAGCGTCACCCTGATCGCAATGGCACGGGCATTGGAGGATGGTAACCGGGGTGATCCGATCAGGGTCGAGAGACTCGACGGCAGTGACAACTACATGGCGCGGATACTCGATGTGGGCTTGGCTATAGTCGAGGAGGATTACCGATGATAAGAGTGTTACTGCCATTAGCCCTGGTGATGGGCCTGTCCATCCTCCCGGCGGGCGCCGAGAGCCTCTTCAACGAGGTCACCTACCAACCGCTTACCCGGGATCATCGGGCGCGTAATGTCGGTCAACTGCTGACGGTTTTGATTTACGAATCCGCATCGTCGACCACCAGCGCCGACAGCGATACCAACAAATCCCTGGATGTCTCGATCAACACCGGTTATGACGACACGCGGCATGATGCCACCTTGGGATTTGGAAACGATTCGAGGGGCGGTGGAACCATCAATCGTACCGGTCGATTGATGGCCAGCGTCTCTGTGACCATCGAAGAGATCCTGGCCAATGGCGAGATGGTCGTTAAGGGCGAGCAATCGATCGAGTTCAACAACGAAAATCAGTTCATCCATGTGCAGGGCAGGGTACGGCCCGAGGATGTCAGTGCGGACAATACCGTGCTCTCGACGCGTCTCGCCGACGCCAAGATCCGCTATGTTGGAGAAGGGCTGTTGGGGCGTAGTCAGGAACCCGGTCTTATCAGTAAATTTTTCAACTGGATATTTTGATCATGAAGTCACTGCTTACCCTGCTATTGCTGAGCGCTCTGCATCTACAGGCATATGCCGCAGTGGAGGAGGGAGTGCGCATCAAGGACCTGTGCCGTATCAGCAGTGCTGTCGAAAACAATCTGGTGGGGTACGGCCTGGTGTCGGGTCTGGCAGGCACCGGCGATTCGAGTCGTAGCGGTACAACGGTACGCTCACTGCGCAATGCGCTATTGCGCTTCGGTATTAATGTCGACACCAAGGAAGTGCGCAGCCGTAATGTAGCGGCGGTCTCCCTGACTACGGTCTTACCACCCTACGCACAGCCCGGCGACAAGCTCGATGTCAACGTAACCTCAATGGGTGATGCCCATAGCCTGGTAGGCGGAACCCTGTTGATGGCCTCGCTGACGGGTCCCGACGGCAAAGTCTATGCATTGGCCCAGGGACCGGTTTCGGTGGGTGGTTTCCAATACGATTTGTATGGCAATCTGGTGCAGAAAAACCACCCCACGGCGGGAATTGTGCCTGGCGGCGCCATGATCGAGAAGGGCGTGGAGACACAGATGGTCGATAGTGATGGCCGCCTTAACTACTCCCTCTACGATCCGGACCTGACCACCGTCAGCCGCATTGTTGACAGCATCAACTTGCAATTCGGGCCGGGCACGGCACATGCCGTCAACGCAGGCCGGGTTGAGGTTACACTGCCGTTGGAGGCGCGAAGCAATCCAGTTCGTTTCCTCACTGCAATCGAGGGTCTGAAGGTCTTGCCGGACCGGCGCGCCAAGATCGTGGTCAACGAGCGTACCGGCACTGTGGTCTCTGGGGGCAATGTCACCGTTGCGCCTGTGAGCATTACTCACGGCGATCTAACCGTGATCATTACCACCGACTATCTGGTCTCACAACCCGGTTTTGTCAGCCGCACCGGAGCCGGTGTTCGCACCCAGGTGGTGCCCGATACGACTATCGAAGTCAACGAGGCAGAGCCCCTGTCCATTTCTCTGAGCGCCAATACAAGCGTTGCGGAACTGGTCGGTGCGCTCAACAAGGTCAAGGCCACCAGCCGTGATGTGATCAGCATCCTGCAGGCGATTCGACGAGCCGGCGCATTGCATGCCGAATTGATCATTCAGTGACGGGATAGATTGCATGAATATTTACTCGATACAAGCAAGCGTGAATAAGTTTACGCTAAGGAAGAGAGATGATTGATGATATCGGAGGCGTAACCTCCCGTTTGGTTAGTCTGGCGCTTGACGTCTCATCGCAGCGTCAGCAGGTAATTGCCCATAACATCGCCAATGCCGACACCCCAGGCTTTTCACCCCAGAAGGTCAGTTTTGAGCAGCTGCTCGAAAAGGCCAACCTGCTCACGTCCGATCAGCCCGCCAGTCGTGAGCTGGTGAGTGAGATCGATCGGCTGCAGCAGCGATTGCATCGCGGAGAACTGATCGAGGCCAGCGAAGATGAGACGGTCTCCCTGGATATGGAGATGGTGAAGCTCACGGAAAACGTGTTGCATTACCGGGCCATGTTAGAGGGATTGGCAAAACGCGGCAGCTTGATAAAGCTGGCTATCACTGAAGGGAAATAGACACTATGGATTACTACGCTGCATTTGAAATCAGTGCCTCCGGTATGTCCTTGGAGCGGATTCGACTGGACACCCTGGCACTCAATCTGGCCAATGCAAACACAACCCGCGCCGAGGATGGCGGCCCTTATCGTCCATTGCGCGTAATTGCCAGGGCGCGGGATGCTGCCGAGTTCGATGGACGCATCGACGCGCTGTTGAACAGTCGCCATCCAGGGGGTGTCGAGGTGACAGAGATAGTTGCCCAGACGGTGGCGCCCAGGATGGTTCATGATCCGGGGCATCCCGATGCGGACGATCGTGGTTATGTCGCCTATCCCAACATCAACCCGGTTTCGGAAATGGTGACTTTAATCGAGGCGGTGCGCGGTTACGAGGCCAATGTACGTGCCTTGAATGCCGCCAAGGCGATGGCCTTGAGCGCATTGGAGATCGGGAGGTCGTCATGAGCGTGGAAACAGTAACATTCATAAAACCGCTGGAAGCGATTGAATTCGGTAGCGGGATTTCAGCGACCGGGACAAAAGAGACGGGGAATTTTGCTACCTGGTTTGATAGCCAGCTAAACGAGTTGAACGAGCAGATCAAAACATCGGAGGTAGAACTGAGAAGACTAGCAACCGGTGAGACCAATAACATCCATCATGTAATGCTATCCCTGGAAAAGGCCAAGACGTCATTTCAGTTGATGATGCAGGTACGCAACAAGGCGATGGAAGCCTATCAGGACATGATGAGGATGCAGTTGTGATGCTCAGTTCCAACCTAAACAAAAGATTGATTCCATGACATGGTAGACGAAATGTTGAAAGAGACCTGGAATAACTCGGGAGTTGCCTCCCGCAGCGGACTGATTGGCGGTGTTGTGGCAATCCTCGTAATCTCCATACTCGCGGCCTGGTGGTTGCTGCACTCCCGCAACGGCGTGCTATTCACAGATCTAGAGCCAGGCGATGCTGCAGCTGTGGTCAGTGAACTGGAACGCATGAAGGTGAGCTATACACTCGCTGCAGACGGTACACGCATCCTGGTGCCCCAGGACGAGGTCCATGAGATCCGTTTAAAACTTGTGGGCAGTGGCGTGCCATTGAGTGGCAGCGTCGGATTCGAACTGTTCGACAAGGCCGAATTCGGTATGACCGAGTTTGCCCAACGCATAAATTTCCAGCGTGCCATGCAAGGCGAGCTGACACGGACGATCACCTCCCTCAAAGAGGTGAAATTTGCCAGGGTTCATTTGGTAATGCCGGAAGCAAGCCTGTTCCAGAAGAACAAGACATCTCCAAGTGCATCGGTCACGTTGTTTGTAAAGTCCGGTGCCCAACTCGATCAGCAGCAGACCAAAGGAATACAGCGTCTGGTGTCGGCTTCCGTGCCCGGCCTGGAGGCGTCCGCAGTGACCATCGTGGATCAGAACGGCAAGACCATGAGCGCCTTGGTTGAGGATGAGAACGGCCCGGCCACAGTCACAACCCGTTTGCAGAAGAAAAAAGAGGTTGAGGCCTACCTGATCGAAAAGACAGCCCGTGTATTGGAACGAGCCTTCGGGCCAGGAAAGGCGATTGTCAGCATCGATGCCACCCTGAACTTCGATCAATCCAAGACAACCCGAGAAGAGGTGATTCCCGGTAGTGATGAGAACCGCGGCATGGTGCGCAAGCGTGAATCACGTACCCAAACGGGTTCGGGTAAAAAGAGACAGAAGGGTGGTGGCGAGGTCAATACAGAGATTGAGTATCGCCTGGGACGCTCGGTTGAGCAGATCGTCTCCACACCGGGCGATATCGAACGACTGAGTGTCGGTGTTTTGGTGCCGGCTAGCTCCAGCGAGGCGCAACTGAAGCAGATCGAGGATCTGGTCGCGATGGCAGTGGGGCTTGATCGGATGCGGGGCGATGCCATCGCAGTCCATTCAGCTGCCGGTGAACTATTGCCGCATCAGCAGGCCGAGATGGCGGCTGAGTCTCAATTCACCAACGAACCGATGCCAGCGGATATTTCCGGACATCAATCCTCCATTGCCTCAACGGATGATGTATGGGATCAAGCGGGTCTTGAGCAAGGGCAAATGTCGGCATCAGCTAACCCAACCGGTGGAGCTGCTGCCTGGATCTACGCTATCTGGGCCAAACACACAGAGGCAGTCCTGGCGATCGGTCTGGCTCTGGTGTTGTTGGTGCTTTTGACAATCGTCTTGATCTCAAAGGCAGGCCGGAAACGTGCTAACCAGAGACGTTTGCTTGTTGATGAACGGGAACGCATTCTTAACCAGCTAAAGACATGGATCAATGCAGATGAGCTGGCACCTCAAAGTGAGGGAAAGAGCTCATGAATGGGTTACGCAAGGCTGCCCTCTATCTGCATGGACTGGAGGAGACCGATCGACGATGGTTGCTCAATGCTCTTTCGGATGCAGAGCGCGAACGCTTGCAAACAACACTTGCCGAGCTCGATGAGATGGGTGTGCCAAGCGGAAACGCCTGGCTGCCGGAGTTGGCGGAAGCGCAGATCATGGAGGTTCCCGAGGAAGAAAGTAATCCCCTGAGTTCCGAGATCGAGACAATCAAGAAGGCGGGCCTGTCACGACTCATGCAAATTATTGAGCACGAGCCGGTGAAAATTGTAGCCCAATTGTTAAGGCATCGTGTCTGGCCGTGGCATCAGGATTATATAGACAAACAAGATCCGCTAAAGCGCAAACAACTGCTGCGAGCTCTTGAGTCATCAACTTCACCACTGCTACCAAAGGTGGAAACAGCCTTGTTATCTGCACTGGCGGCACGACTGGACCAAACCGAGTCAGTATCGGGTGGCGGTTTCGAAGCCGCACTTGTTGTCGCGCAACGTGATCAAGAGAGCGCCACACAAGAACCAGGTTGGAGGCGGTTATGGCGTCGCTGATACGTTCGGCACAGATCGTTTCAAAGCGCCGCTTGCTTGAGGGGGGGGAATCGCCGGCCAAGAAGTCCGAGCGGCAATCGGCGCCTGCGGAACAACAAACAGGTACTGATGATTCCACAATGAGAAGGGAAGCAGACCTGCGCGCACTCTCCCAGGCACGCACTGAACTTGAGGAGGCATTGCGGATTTCCCAGGCACGCACCACACAAACCGAGGCTGAATTGTTGCGTCTGCGTGGCGACATCGATGAATTGCGGCAGGATGCCGTGGAATCGGGCCGGGAATCGGGATATCAGGCTGGACGCGAAGAGGGGCGCGCTGAACTCACTCGGCAGGCAGCGCAGTTGAGTGAACTGATTGAGCAAGTAACCAAAGAGCATGAAGCGAAACTGACATCGGCTGAAGAGGAGATCGTCGAGGTGGTTTTCACCTCGGTCGCAAAGATTCTGGGCGACACCCTGGTGAGTGCGGATGCCGTAATCGCAGTCGTCAGGCAATCGATTAAACAGCTTGTTACTCGCGATCGGCTGGCGATTCATCTTTCGCCTGAAGATAAAAAATTACTGGACAAGGTGGCAGCGGAAGGAGACGAGACGCTATTTGGGTATGGCATAGAAATTGTTGCTGACGAACGAATTGAACTCGGTGGATGCATATTGCAATCGATGACAGGGGGTTTGGATGCGCGGCTGGAAGTTCAAATGCGGCAATTAAGTGAATGCCTGCTGAGTGTGGCCAACCGAAGAAAGGGTGAAAGCCAGTGACCCTCTCGCTGCAACCTTATCTGCAAGCCATCAAAACCATGGAGTTGGTTCGCCGCACAGGCCGTATTGCCCACTTTTACGGTTTGGTGCTGGAGTCCAACGGACCCGAAGCCTTTCATGGTGAACGTTGTGAAATCTATCCTACACCTCATGGTAAACCTATACCGGCTGAAGTGATCGGTATCAAGGATGGCAAGGTATTGTTAATGACCTATGGAGAGAGTCGAGGCATAGGTGTTGGTAGTGATGTGATCGCTACCGGTAAGGCGGTAGACGTAGCGGTAGGCGAAGCACTCCTGGGCCGCGTCATCGATGCCTTTGGCCAGCCGCTGGACGGCAAGCAGGCGCCCATCTTAAGAGAAAGCTACCCTCTCTATGCCGAACCGCTGAATCCGCTGTTACGACCACGTATTGACAGCATCCTCGAAACCGGGGTCCGTGCTATCGACACCGCACTCACCGTGGGCCGGGGTCAGAGGGTGGGGATCTTTGCCGGTAGCGGTGTCGGTAAAAGCACCTTGCTTGGGATGATAGCAAGACAGATGGATGCCGATGTGAATGTCATTGCATTGATCGGAGAACGTGGACGCGAAGTACTCGATTTTATCGAGTTGAACCTAGGGGAGTCCGGCTTGACGCGAAGCGTGGTCGTGGTGGCGACCTCGGATCAACCGGCCCTGGTGCGGGCCCACGCCGCTTTCGCTGCGACCGCCATCGCGGAATATTTCCGGGACCAAGGGCTCGATGTGGTGCTGACCATGGATTCGATCACCCGCTTTGCCATGGCGCAGCGGGAAATCGGCCTCGCGGCGGGAGAACCTCCAACCGCACGGGGTTATACCCCATCGGTTTTCGCACTTCTGCCCCGACTTCTGGAGCGGGGCGGGACCTCGAAGGAGGGTGGTAGCATCACTGCTTTCTATACGGTGCTGGTTGAGGGGGACGACATCAATGATCCGATTTCAGACAGCCTGCGTGCGATCCTCGATGGTACGGTCATACTCTCGAGAGAACTTGCCAATCGGGGTCAATATCCCTCCATCGATCTCCTGCATAGCAACAGCCGGTTGTTCATGCATCTGGCAGACAAGAGTGAACGGGAGGATGCTCAGGCACTGATCGAACTATTGAGCAGTTATGACAGCTCCAGGGACATGGTGGAGATCGGCGCCTATCGAGAGGGCAGTAATCCCCTATTGGATCGCGCCATTGGACGCATGGACCAGATCAATGCATTTCTTCGTCAGGCTGTAGACGAAGTGGGTGACAGGGCGGAGGCCTATCGGCGGCTGCACAAAATAGTTGCCACGGAGATGGGATAAATGGAGAAGCGGATAAAGCAGCGTATCGGTGCACTAAAAACCCTGAATGGAAGAATGAACAGCGAGATGGCCGGTCTGCGGCAGACCCGGCGTCAGGCAGATGACCGGCTTCATGTTATCAAGGAGAAGCTGTCGGTTATCGATGAAGAGATCGGCGAAGCGGAGCGTTGTCTACGTTCGGCCCTCGATCCAGGATCTGACCTGGCCCTGGACGAGTACCAGATGTTAATTGACTATCTCGACTATCAACAGCGCATACGGTTCAACAACGAACGGCAACAGGGATTTGCCCAGGTACGGCTTGAAAAGATAGAGGAAGAGATGATCCAACAGGGTTTGAAGATCCGCGGCATGGAGAATCTGCTTGAGCGAAGGGCAAGGGAACTGGCGCTCGCTAAAGAGCATAAGCAGCTATCGCTGCTCGATGAGATGTGGCTGCAAAAACAGAAGGATGAATCATGAGTAAGATCGATTTCGATGCAAGTGCATACCAGGCTGAGCGAGCTGCCGGTACTTCAATGGACCTTGCAAGGCGTCTCGAATGGCGCCAACAGTGGGAAAAAGCCCAAATAGAAAATTGGCAGGCAGGTCATCATGTCAGAGGACGACGGGCGGTTGGTGCCGGATCTTCAACAGAAGCGGGTGTGGCAGGTCTGAAGGAAACAGATGAGACGAAGACTCAAACTCATCCAGCTTTGGAAAAATCGTCAATGGACACAGAACCAAGACGCTCCAATTACGCGGGCAGGGGCCAGTCACGGATGATGTACGATTCATCCGGCCCGAAAGAAGTCAAATCTGCAACGACCTATGCACCTGCTTCACCTATGGTTGGTGGGGGGAAAGGTCACGGTCTGTCTGTCTCCGCAAAATCCCTGCCTACCGTCCGCACGCCACCCCCACCACTTGTGCAGCAGCCGCATTCCACTGGGATCCATATCTATCAGGCTGATGGCAAGGTGGAAGTCGCACTACGCAATACCGGTATAAATGGAAGAGACGGCGTGATGCTGATGACTGGATTGAAAAAAGACCTCGCTTCACTTGGTCTGAGACTGACACGTTTGATTCTCAACGGTGAACTGTTGTGGCAGTCGGAAGCGGCAACACCTAGGGGCTCCGTATCCGCCGACACGGATGCGGATGAAACACCCATCGACAAGATCTACTGAGCAGGAGTATCGACATGGTTGAAAGTATCGGCGCATCTCTCGGCAACGAGAGTCAGCAGATTCAACAGGCTGGGCTCGGTCAGGAGGATTTTCTGAAAATTCTTTTGACCCAATTGACCTATCAGGACCCCTTGAAACCCTTGGATAATCAGGAATTCATCGCCCAATTTGCCCAGTTCGCAAGCCTTGACCAGACCCGTCAGTCCAATGAGAACCTAGACACTATGCTGCTCATGCAGATGGCTGATCAGGGGATCGGATTACTGGGTAAGACCGTAGAAGTGAGGACGGAGACAGGCAGTGTGGTCGGGGATGTTACTGCCGTAGCCTTCTCCCAGGGCATACCCCGTTTTACGGTGCAAGTGGGTGAAGAGCAGTTCCTGACCAACATTACCTTGGCGCAAGTCGTACTGGTCCGATAGAGGAAAAGGAGACAATCAATGTTTGGATCTATCTACACCGGTCTTACCGGCATGATGGCCTTTTCACAAGGTCTGGATGTCATCAGCAACAATGTGGCCAACCTCAATACACCTGGATATAAGGGGAATGATCTGTTATTCCAGGATATTTTCTATCGTTATGGACTCTCTTCCGACTCCAACGCCAACTATCCAAGCAGCGAGATTGGAAACGGGGTTACCGGTGATAGAACTTTGATGCGCGAAGCTCAAGGAGAAATCCGTGAGACCGGCAACCAGAATGACGTGGCCATCGATGGCAATGGCCTGTTTATATTGCGAGACGGAGAGGATATCTACTATACCCGTGCCGGCCAGTTTGAAATCGATGACGATGGCTATCTCGTCGATCGTGTCAATCAGGCGAGGGTCGCCGGATTTGAAGATGGAGAACTGGTTGACATCAATGTCTCCGAGTTGGGTAATAACCGCCCTCGCGCAACCACCGAGATTATATTGACCAATAACCTATCCATAAATGGTGTTGAACATGAAATCCCGGAGGTGGAGGTTTTCGATGCGCTTGGCGGATCACATCTAATCGATCTTAAGTTTATCAATGACGGCGATTTATGGCGGGTGGAAATCACCGATGATGCGGAAAACATGATCGCCAGTGATGGCGAGATCCGATTTCGCACAGACGGTTCGCCGGAGGAGGGGTTCAATCGCTTCAGTTTCCAGCTTGCTCCCGATGACGTACCGGCAACCGAAATCCTCTTGAACTTCGGCGAAGCCGGTAGTTTCACAGGGGCCACATCATTTGCCGCGGGTGAAACTTCGGACCTTGTGGTTGAGTCCCAGGATGGCTATGCACGAGGTGCGTTGATCCGCATGGGATTCGACCGAGATGGTACCTTGACTGTCGAGTATTCAAATGGCAAGGATAATGAAAGCACCCAACTTGCCTTGGCCTGGTTCGATGACATGCAGGCACTACGCCAAATCGGCGGCGGACTCTTTCTCGCGGGCGAAGAGCTTGAGCCGATGATCGATACGCCAATGCAAGGTGTGATGGGTGAGATCGTCGAGGGGAGTCTTGAGCTATCCAATGTCGAGCTGACTCTTGAGTTTACCGATCTCATCATTATGCAACGGGGATTTCAAGGATCCTCACAGATCTTGACCGTGTCCAACGAAATGATACAGCAGCTGCTGGATATTGGGCGGGGCGGCCGATGAGTAGTCACCCATACCGATTGATAGGTGAACGCCTCGGTGGCTCGTTTAAGCAGGCATTGGAACCAATTGTCAAGGGTTGGGCGGAGGATTGGCTGCCAGACAATACAACATATTCACTGAATAGGCTGTTACCGCTCTTCGACTATTGCCAGGAAAATGGGACAGCGGAGATAGATCAGTTGGTCAGCTGGGTGGACGACAATTGGTGCGGATTGCTAAAGCCTGTCGAGAAGGGCCTTCTCGGCAGTATATTGATAGGCGTGACAGATAAAGAGCTGCGTAAGATGGCGTCCTCGACGTTATTGCAGGATGTCGCACAACAAGCACTGAGTGAGCTGGCTCAGCGAATTCTCTCAGCAAACAAAACCGCCTATGAAAGTGTGCCGATAGTCGTGACTGACAATCCAATGCCCAAGGGATCGGAGTTACGAGGATCCGGAGCGTTAGCACTCAATATCAGAATAGGGGGTCTCTCTTTAGATTATGTTGTTTCACCGATGACAGTCGAGCGCTATCTTGAAGCTCAGGAATCGCCTGCTCAGACATCACCACAGAAGTTGACCCGGCTACATGCTGCTCTCGCAAACCAAAAATTAAGTGCCAGGGTTTCCCTGGGATCTGCAGCATTGAGTCTTGGAGAACTGGCGACCATGCGCATCGGCGATGTTGTCGCACTGGATAAGCATATTGATGAACCAGCTTTAATGAGACTTGGATTCAATGGTGATGCATGTGACGGTTTTATTGGTACAAAAGGGGAGTCCCTGGCGATTCGTCTTTCACGGGTCGGTGATCAAAAAAGTTAGTGAGCAAATATTATGTCTAAATATGTGAGTAAAAACAGCGGCAACTCAGTCGAGCAAGTTCAGCTCAGCGAGTTATCAGATAACCAACCGCAGGGCCGTGCACTTTTCAAAAGCAATTTCGAAATCATTAAAGATGTACGTGTGACGCTGGAAGCCTGTGTAGGAGAGGCGGAACTCTCGGTCAGCGAACTCTATGACCTCAAAGCCAATTCGATTGTAAAGCTGGAGCGTGATGCCCAGGCGCCTATCGACCTGGTATTGGATGGCCGAATCGTTGCACGCGGTCAGTTGGTTGTTACCGGGGATAATTTCGGCGTGTGCATTACCGAGATTCTCAATAAAGATGAAGTCTAGTTCGTTGACAGTACGAATTCCTATTAATCTCAAACAATCAGGTATGAGCGATGCGATTTAGCCTGGTGTTGATCGTGCTCAGTATTGGAGTTTTATTGTTGTGCACAACAGCTGTGCAAGCAGAGGACTCGGATCTTCCATCTCCGGCTGCTACGGAATCATCGACTACGGAACCAACCCAGGGCTTACCGCTACGGAAAGACAGTGTTATCCCTCAGGGAACTCTGTTGCGTGTCTCAGTGGCCATCGTTATCGGCTTGATTTTGGCTATTGCAGTAGTCTATCTCATTAAAAGGTATATATTCGCGCGAACCCCGATTGGCACCAGCGACCAGCATATGCAGCTGCTCGAGGTAAAGCGCCTGTCAACCCGGCTCATGCTGTTCAGGGTACGTGTAGACGACAGGACAATAGTCCTCGCCCAAAGCGGTGAACAGTTGATTGAACTCGATCCCAACAAGGCCTACGCAACCAGGCAAGAAGTTATTGATGAAGATAATTGATAAACATCATAGACTGAGCCCACTTGCATTCCTCCTGCTTTTATTTGGATTGATTGTTACCACGGTTCCGTCCTCCATATCGGCGGCAGATATAGAGTTGCCCGGTATCGGTATCGAGTTGAATGAGGCAGAGGGAGAGGAGGGGGAGGTCGCAACTGCGATCAAGATCGTGCTTGGTCTGACTGTACTGAGTCTGGCCCCGGCGATAATGATCGTGATGACCTCATTTACCCGCATCATAGTCGTCCTCGCCATATTGCGTCACGCCTTTGGAATGCAGCAAACCCCCCCCAATACAGTATTGATCAGCCTGGCATTGTTTCTTACCTTGTTTAACATGTTACCAACACTGAATTTAATCGATGAAAACGCCGTTCAGCCCTACGGCAATGGCCAGATAAACAGCAAGGAAGCGTTCCAGACGGGCATGGCGCCACTCAGGGACTTCATGATACGCCAAACCCGCGAACAAGATTTGGCATTGATGGTGGAAGTCTCTGGCGGACAAATGCCTCAAACCATCGACGATGTTTCTAATCTGCAGGTTATTCCCGCCTTCATGCTAAGTGAGCTCAAGGCGGCATTTCAAATAGGTTTTATAATTTTTTTACCATTCGTACTCATCGATATCGTCGTTGCCAGTATACTGATGTCGATGGGAATGCTGATGGTGCCGCCGATGATGATATCGCTACCGATCAAGATTCTGATGTTTGTATTGATCGATGGATGGAATCTGGTAGTCCACTCCCTTCTGGGTAGTTTTGTCTAAAGCTGGCCAATATTACTGCAGCGCGAATGGGAAATGTTCGGTAATGGACAAGGAGCAGGAACACGAACTTTGGCTGGCTGCAGGTCAGGACAGTGACAGTACTGCCCGACTGACACTTATCGAACACTATACTTATCTGGCCAAGGTGATTGCCAATCATTATTATCGAATCCGACCTGATGACACTGTAGAGTATAAGGACTACTTACAATACGCCATGCTCGGACTGCTCGAGGCGGCACAGCGATACGATCCTGGCAGGGGCGCATCATTTTCCACATATGCCAACTATCGAATCAAAGGGGCAGTTTTGAATGGCTTGGAAAAAGCCACTGAACAGCGAGAACAAGCCGCTTTCCTGCGAAGATACCAGCGTACCAGGATAGAATCGATCACCAATGCGCGAAATCAGTCCGACCAAGATCCATTTACTGAAATGGTTGGTATAACAATCGAACTGGCATTGAGCTTCATGTTGGAAGATGCAGGCATCCTGTTAAATGAAGAGCCGGAGGCAGATGAACTGTTCAATGGTGAGGTGGAAAAAGCACTCTCAACGCACTTGAGCGCACTTGTAGATCGCTTGCCCGAACGTGAACGGCTAATCATCCGCAGCCATTACTTTCATGGGATAATATTTGAAGATCTAGCTAAATTTTTAGACATATCAAAAGGTCGGGTATCTCAATTACATAAGCAAGCGTTGCAACGAATCCGCTTCGACTTTGATATGGGATCGAGTTTGGACAAGCGGTATTAAGGTGAGCATACTTCAAGCAAACTATTCTTCTCCTGTTAACCGTTTCTTAACACCCCAGCAAAAGTGTCGGCATGGAAGGGCAACACAATAAAGCACATGGGCCAGGTTATCGCGTCGGCGTTGTGTAGCACCGTATCGAATCGAACTGATTTTGCTGAGCAGGCATCCCAGGATGTTGCTGCGGTTACTGCCTGGAAGCCGAGCAAATCGGATCAGAAGAACACCTATATCAATGACTTGATCCAATCTGAGCGGCCGGACGGCCTTTTATCGGAAACCTTGCAGGCCAATCCAAGCCCGCAAAAGACTTTGTTGTCACTGCGCATTCGACAGGCACAGCGCCGGCAGGAACAGGCCACCCGCCAGCCGAGCATTGAGGCTGGTTGACCGGCGAGCGGATGGAAGACAGCGATGATGGCTACGCATTAGCGCTCAATGTGAGCTTGTAGATCGATTTATGGCAGAAACTCGCGGACGATACCGCAGCGCGTGTCTCCATGCCGACACTGTCAAGTTACATGTTTTGTAAACAAATAGATGGCAAATGGAGGTTACGCCACGTGGCCCCTGCTATCAACCCAATCTGAATTTCGCAAACGTACAACATGTCCTGGATATCGCGAATCATGTAAACCAAAACAGAGCCACGAGCATTTAGAGAAGAAGATGTTATGAAGGAATCGATCACCAACCAGGTCGGGCGCATTACAAGCGGAAACGTGAATGCACTCCTTGATGCCGTTGAAAACGCAGCGCCGGATCTCGTAATGGAAGAGGCGATCCGTGAAGTCGAGGGGGGGGGTAATCGACGAGGTGCGTGCTGATAATGCCACCTCTGTAACCATTCCCGGATTGCTTGTGTGGCACAGGACCTACTGTTTCCACTTAAAATAATCCACTGCATTTTTGTAACGGACCTTTTGGGCAACTTCGGCAGGTAGCTGCTGTAACCACTCACGATGAAAGTCGAGGAAACGCGAGAGCTGCTGCCAACCCGTATCAGGCTCGTCCCAGGGATTGAGTCGTTCCACCGGCCAAACCGGGTCAGATCCGATCATGAATCGATCCGCGTAAGCGATCACGAAATCCCGCCATTCAGCTTTCAATAAACCCGTCTCATCGGCGATACGTCTTCCCACATGCCGCCATGGATCGCGAGCTGACAGCTCCACACTCAGGTTTGGGCAATGTTTCAATGCGCGCGCCACCTCACCTGGCGGCAGAATCGATCCGGCATGGGCCCACAGGAAGCGGGTTTTCGGATGTGCACTGCAGAATCCAATGAGATAATCGGCCCTGGAAAATTCCGTATGCACGAGTACGGGCACATCAAACTCCGCCGCGAGTTCAAACAGGCCGGAGATATTCGGGTTCTTCCAATCAGTGACAAAACCGCTGATCATATGAAGTTCACCAATACCCCGGTAGTGACCCGATTCCAATGCCAGTCGGACACGCCCAACCAATTCGTTATCGAAATACCAATTCGACCAGTCGATACCGTTCTGATAGACCCCATAAATAGGTATTACTATCTCAGGCGCCAACCGCTGCAGTTCGAGCGCCAGTTCCGGGGGAGTGCCGGTAACAACCGCTAACGTGACATTGTTATCACGCAAGATGTTGATGGCCTGTTCCGGTTCCGTGACCTCTTTCTGATTCCACTTCCAGTGCAGATGAGTATCAGCCAGTTTTGCCGGTCCTTCATCGCTGATACAGGGTGAAGAAATCGCGAGGAGTGAAAGCAGGGCAGTGAGCCATATTATTTCTGTGAGTCTGGTCATGAATATTCAGACAACCTATTCAGCATTGTACACCAAACTCACAATAGTTCCTGAATACTATTTTTGCCATTTCCCGGATACCATGACGTGCTCCTACGTGAAATCCAGAACGCTCGTGTTGGTATTGGGTGGCGGATTTCACGTTGCGTGCAGCCGATAGTGCTCATGACCAAGAGTTTAACAACGACTGGTGGAGTGTAATGCGTTTACTTCGAGTTATAGGAGAAGCTGCCGATATACAACTTGAATTTTCGCAAAAGTCAGAGCCAACCTGTTCAGTTAACAGGTTATGGCTACTCGCTTCGGAAGGGTTTTTGAATTGTGGAGAACAAAATCCAAAACCTTCACTCGATGTTGAAGCAGACACAAGATCCGTCAAAACGGCGTTGTTGGATCCTCTTCAGACGAGGGCAAAGGTTATTAACCTCAATAGACTGGCATCCAACTATCTTGCACAGAAGAGCTTACCGACTTCGCGCTCCGGTGAGCAATCTTGAAGCACTATTTAACACTGCAGGTTTCGGGAATAGTGCCACACGAGGAAGAATAGGAACGATTGGTAGAAGGGCAGCAATCACTTCCTATCGTTGGCAGGTCGAGGGTAGGTGAACCATGTCTGTCCTGTTTCGTTAATTTGGCAACATGTTTTAAGATGACTGGCATATCCATCATTTAACATAATATACATTATGCATCTTTTAATATTTTATACTTTAATCAAATAAGTAACTTTAAGAATAATACTTAACCATCTTATTTATATGAATATTTTTTAATCCAGCATGGTAAACCTATCCTACTCCTCGAGATTGTTCATCTTTCAACAAATCTTGAACTCAAGTTTCTTTTTTGTGGAAAATGTTTTCGTATCCGTCGCTTCTCACGCAATTCATTCGGCATTACCGCCTCGTACTACATTCTTTGTAGAGAATCATGCCAGATTCCTTCCCTTTGTTCTTTAATGCTGGCATTGTTATGGCCTGGTTCCCAGATTCATTCATGATGAGAATCAAACCAGGATCGAAATAATAGCGTTGCGCTATGTGAAATCTAGAGAAGTTCCTGCACAAGTATTCAGTGCATTTCAAGTAGGATTACGCCGCTGAGCGTTTCTCAGACGCATCAGAACTGTTTTCATGCGAATGCACCTATTCTCACTTCACACCTGGTATGTATTTCGAATTGACATGAGCAAGATAGAAACCATTCGTGCTTATCATCAACGCACCAAGCATCACCTGGACGCCTATGCACGTGGTCCGGAGTACCTGGATTGGGATAACCAACCCAATCCGTTTCGCAGGTTCTCGGGTGCTCCACTGATTTCACTGCCACTTGATCCAGACCCGAATGGCGGTGTTGCTACACTCGACCAGGTGGGTATCGCCAAGCTTCTGGAACTATCCATGGGGCTCTCTGCCTGGAAAATGTTCGGACCGGACCGCTGGGCTTTACGCTGCAATCCATCCAGCGGCAATCTCCATCCCACCGAGGCCTACGTTGTATGCAGCAAAGTTACCGGACTGGACGACGGCATTTACCACTACGCACCGCGGGAACACGCTTTGGAACAGCGAGCGGCCCTTGTCGGTGGCGAAGCGTTTACCTATTGCCTGCTGGGCCTGACTAGTATCGCCTGGCGTGAAGCCTGGAAATATGGTGAACGGGCCTACCGCTATGTACAGCTGGATGTCGGGCATGCCCTGGGGGCGGTACGATATGCTGCAGCACTGCTGGGATGGCAGGTCAGCTTGTTGTCGGTTGGCGATAGCGCTATTGGTGACTTACTAGGCCTGTCGAGGGAAAGGGATTTCAAGGGCGCCGAACAGGAACAAGCGGATCTGTTGATGCAGATTCATCCCGTTGGTTCAAACCTGATTGCCAGTCTGCCTGAAGGTGATCAGTGGCAGGGCAAGGCCGATACCCTCGGTGGGGACCCCTGTTTAAACTGGCCGATAATCGACACGGCGCACCAAGCCTGCCATGAAGATTCGCCGCACTACCCGGTATCCCTCACTCCATCGAAACTTTCAGGTGAAAGTGCCACCCATCTTACGCAATTGATTCGGCAACGCCGCAGTGCTCAATCGTTCATTGGTGAGCAAAGCACCCTTGGGATGTTATCGCTACAAGGTTTTCTGCAAGCGTTGATGCCGCAAACCGGCACCCTGCCCTGGGACTTTTGGCCTGGTACGCCAAGGTTGCACCTGGTGCTATTCATCCATCGGGTCGAAGGGCTGCCGTCAGGTGTGTACGCATTACCCCGTCACACTGATGCCCTGTCCCCATTGCAATCGGCCATGAGTGAAAGATTCGTTTGGCAGCCGACGTCGATAACAACCGATGACCTGCCACTCTATTGCCTGGCTGAAGGTGACGTGCGTAAAGTGGCGCGTACTCTCTCCTGCCACCAGGAGATCGCATCCGCCAGCAGCTTCAGCTTCTGTATGCTGGCAGAATTCGAGCAAGCCCTGGCGCAAGGAGTATCAAGCTATCGACACTTGCACTGGGAAGCAGGATTGATTGGCCAGGCGGCCTACCTGGAAGCGGAACGTATCGACATGCGCGGCACCGGAATCGGCTGCTTCTTTGATGACAGCGTGCATCTCACGCTTGGCATAACCGATACGCAGTGGCAAAGCCTGTATCACTTCACTGTCGGTTTTCCACGTGTCGATGCCCGTTTACAGACGCTGCCGCCTTATGAACACCTTGACAAACATCTGTGTGATTGAGTGAAACTCGATCATGGATTGCTCTAATAAAAAAGGCTGTTTCACAACAGCCTAAGGGGGGTATCGGACAATACGAAATATCAAAATAGATGATACCGTGTATTCTCGGTCATCAAACTGTATTGTAACATTCGCAGGTCCAATTCTGGTATCTGAACAAGCGTTTTGTTCTTCTCAGATAAGATTGTCCAGCTTTCGACTGTTTCAAGTGGCACATTAAGGACTTTTGCAACATCCGTGCAGCTTAGATTTTTATCCCCCATGATTTTAAGGAGATCTTGGTTAATTGTATTCATTTCGATCTCCTTTTGCAGAGCACTAAAAGTCGGTGATAACAACATTGTTTAGCTTCTTAGCTTTGATGTCATCCAGGCTGGGCATGAGATCGTATGCAACCAAATTCTGGCCAGAAAAGCTCTTATGGAGTCTGATTCGGTCCATCCATTGACTAAGACTATGGCGTTGATCAATCAGCGACTGTTCTCCGCTTACCATTAAAAGATGTAAGTAAGCAGTCCAATGCACATCGGCATAACTGTAGTCACCTACAATAAATTCCTTGTTGGCTAACTGGGTATCAAGTGCATCCAGTGGTGAAATCAGGGCTTGGCGTGCCACATCAACAGCGTTGGTGTTCGCTTGTGCTGAATTATCACTCATAGGCTTTAATACCAATTCATCCATGATTGTCTGCACGTGTGGTGCTACATTGGTACGAGCTATATCTATCCAATAATTCTGTTCTGCCAACACTGCTGCATTTCTGGGCGCAAGGCGATTGCCCAATCCTCGCCCTTCTATAAAAGTAAGAATACCCAGATCACCAGCCACCTGATAGTGGGCCTCTTTTAGTGCAGGCGTGATGCCCAGGCTTGAGATGTTCAGATAGTCCTCTGTTTTGTCTGCTCCCTGGGTGATATCCAGTATACCGCACTCGATTTCAATACCCTTTTCAGCAGCAATGATGACTGCTTTTAGGGTATTTGCATCACCAGGAAAGCCTAACAATTGCATCACATACTGGGTTTTTTTTAGGTCACCAGCGGTGCCATATCGACCTTCTGCATCCAGACTCTGTGTCGCGCTACCAAATGCGAATAGATCTGTCATATCATCTTCTCCTGATTAAGGACCTATCAGGCCACTGATTTGAGGCGTTTTTCGCGGATCTCTTCCAGCGAAGCCAGACTGGTATAGGTCTGTTTTTTACTGACTTTGCTTGTGTGGCTCTTGACCTGGTCATACCATCTCTTGATGTTTGGCCGGTCATTTACCAAGTCCTGGTGATCCGCCAGAACACACAGATGAACCGCGGCTGTCCAGTGAATGTCTGCAAACGAGTAATCACCGACAATATAACGACGCCGGTCCGAGAGTACGTTATCTAGGGTGTCCATTACCTGTCCGATCTCTGCTTTTGCAGCCACGACCTCAATCTCAACCTTTGCTTCTTGGGTATTTTTTAACCCGGCTGTAAGGACGCTTACATTCGGATCAATGAATCTTTCTGCAACATCCACCCAGTAATTCTGCTCACCAAGAATTGCTGCTTTTTTCGGATTTAGTGATCCTCCTTCACCACGAACGTCCATGTAGGCCAAGATAGCTTGAATCCCACTGACTATATATCCACCTTCCTTGAGACAGGGCGCCTTGCCAAATGGAGACAATCGACGATACTCTGGATCATCACAGGCGCCAGCCTCGATATCCAATAATTCACAGTTAAGACGAATATCCTTTTCTGCTGCCATAAGTAAACACTTGTTGGTGTTTGGGTCAGCAGGATACCCCCGCAGACGCATATCAGTGGTTTCATTTTGCTTTTTTTTGCTAAAGAGTCTCATAAATCTATTCCTCCTTTGGGATTGTTTCGTCCCATCCGCCTGTAGAGATCCACGAAATCATTTTTATTATGGGATCTCCAACAGGCATGTGCGTATGTTGTGGTTACTCCCAACGGAAGGGTTCGTCCTTCGCGATGGCAAAAAACATCCAGACATTGAAAAGCAGGATAAAAATAAAACAGATGGATGTTCCAAGCGCCCAAAGTGGGTCAGTATGGTGCTCCCCAACGCCTAGCTTGACCAAACCCCAACCACTGGCGGCTGTAAATAGTAATACAAAAAAAAGTGCTTTATAGGTTGCCATGTCTGTATCCTCAATGAATTTGTAGGGGTAGGAGAATGCCAGGCATCGGCACCCTCCTCCTTCGGCCCGAAATTATGCGCGACTTACATGAGCCGAAAGTTCGTCCATGTCATGCCAACCGGCCTTGGCATTCATACGCTGTGCGATCCGTCGCTCACCCTCTGAAGCCATTTCCGCATCCCATTTAGCCAGGTGAGGTTTGATGAAGCTCTCCCACATAGGTGGTACCAGTAATAATGAAAACATCGCGTAATAGCCAAGACCCGTGTCTGGTGAGCCGACCTCCTCCAGCTCCCAAAAATGAGTCTCCCCACGATCGTGATGATCACCCTGACGACCGATTTCTATAAATCCAAACTGAGTGAATGGTGACTCACCAACATCCCAGGAGTGACGGTACTCGATGGGTTGCCCCTTCTCGCGAATAAGGCCGTAATGCTCAAGAAAATTTAGTACTTCCAGTTCAAAGCCGGAAATCACCCATGTGATGGCCATAATCCCAAGTCCTTCCCAACCACCAGCGAACCAGAAAAGGAAGACGGTAGGCAGGCTTATAAAATAACCCCGGATCCAACGATTGGCAGGTGAAAAAAACATCTTCCCGAGCCGTTTTAAGCGCTGTTGCTCCATGACGTAAAGAAATCGTGACTGACCGAAATGTGACAGCAGATAGTGCCTATAGATATCTCGTCCACGAGGACAGGTTGCAGGATCATCTTCATGTGCCAATTCAAGGTGGTGGTTGTAGACGTGTGCGTAACAGAAGTGTGCAATTCCGCTCAACCCCATCATCCAACGAGAGAGAACGAACGTCCAACCCTTGGTATGAGAAAGCTCATGGCCAAACATGATACCCAATCCCATATATAAAGCGCATGAAATTGCTGCACCAATCAGTTCAATACCTGTAATACCTGTCTGGATACTGAGTGCAGGTAGGGAGATGCCGGCAATTTCCATTGCACCAAGAATTTCCGTTGAGCCTATGGGTACGCCTGTTGTATATTCATACACACGCCATACAAGTGATAGTTGTAAGGCCACGAACACAGGGAATTGCATATACATCATGGTATTCAACAGCCACGGTATGCCGTTGAGTTCACCATTCTTGTCGGTACCGGCTGGTCTGGCATGGGTTGGCAATACGCTAGTTACCCAGTCCAGTATGATTGAAGCTACGAACATCGCTACGCCGAGCCAAACCCATGGACCACCGATCACAATACCTATTAACGATGCGACGATAAGTGCTGGTGTTAGAAAGTATCTTAAATTGACCATAAATTTATTCATTTGAGATCCTCCAGTTCTAGTACAGGTGCGATATTAAATCTAATAAGAGAACGTCTTCAGTCCTATACGTATCACTACGTGTTTTCTTATTTAATGCTGAAAAAAAGTGATATTTAGCAAAATAGTGTTGCTTAAATAGGTAGAACTACATATACGTGGAGAAAATAGTATATGTAAAGTATTGAGAAAAATATTACACGCCAGTCGAGTTCAATTCACTCGAGATACTTGATAGGTCATTGACGGCCATTTGGCATGCTGCTGGCATCAAGGAATTTGTCAAAATGTATCTCACTATTGTTGACCCCTTGCTGCTTAAGTGACTCGATTGCTGCATCAATCATTGGCGGAGGACCACACAGGTAGGCCTGCGCTGAAGCCCAGTCTGATAGTTGACCGGGAATGTGCTCGGTCACCATGCCGCGTAATCCCTGCCAGTCACTATCAGCCGGTTCATCAGATAGAACTGGGATAAACCGCAATTTACTTCCAGAATTCCACTGATTTTCCAATGAACTCATTGCATCCAAGCAATAAAGGTCTGCCTGAGTCCTGGCTCCAAACAGATAGACGGTATCCCTGGTGCAACCCTGGTTGGCAGCATGCTCCAGCAAGGCCTTAATGGAACTCATGCCGCTACCACCAGCTATACATACTACAGGCCCTTCACCTTCTCTCAGCCAGAATGAACCATAGGGCCCACTCACAGTTACCGGGCTGCCAGTTCGGTCTTCCTCAAACAACCATGTTGTAAGCTCACCATTTGGTACTTTACGGATGAAAAAAGTGAGTTCATTACGATCATCATCTTCCGGAGCTGCTGCAAATGAGTATGATCTTGGACGGCTAATTCCTGGAAATGTGATATCGGCATATTGCCCTGCTTTGTAGTGACCACCCTTTACACGTAAAGGGTGGTCGATGGTTATAGTCAACTCCATGATATCGTGCGTCAGCATACGTGTTGCACTCAATACTCCTTCTGTTGTGCTTACACCTGCTGCTTCTGCATCACCAGTGCCTAATTCAACCTCAACAACAATATCGCTCTTGAGCTGTGATTGACAGGCCAGGATCATGCCATTATTCAACTCATCACCATCGAGTACATATGCAAAATCTGAGAGTTCTTTAACTTTCCCCTCAACTAAGCGGCATTTGCAAGTACCACAACTTCCTACACGGCAGTCATGGGGCCAATTCAGACCGGAAGCCAGTCCCGCCTTAAGCAGGTTGTCACCAGCTTGTACCTCAAGGCTCTTTCCAGAAGGCTGGACTCTGGCCTGGAACTCTTTTTTCGATTTTCCAAAAAGGCCAAACATATTATTTCTCGCAGCACTAAAGCTTAATATTGAACCCTAACAATACCTTCCTTGGTAAATTCACTAGGGTTATTTTTTGGACTCAGGCATTGATTGTAATAGACCGAAGTTCATTGGCCTTTATTTCATCAATGGTGGGAAGAACGTCGTAGGCTATGTAGTTTTCCTTACTTGTGCTCTTATGCGCTTTTACCTTATCCCACCAACTTTTTACTGCAGCGCGAGATGAGATAAGATCACCCTTCCCAGTGATTTCACAACAATGGACATATGGCGCCCAATGGATGTCAGCTAATGAATATTCTCCAACGATAAAGTCACCACGATAACGGTTATCCTGTAGCTGAACATCCAATGCGTCAAGCAATGCAGCTAGTGCTGCAACAGTAGTTTCGTCAGCATCACCTGATATTAATTTTGCAATCTGGGGCGCTGCGTGCTGTGTAGCCAATTCAGACCATTGATAATGAATTGCACGTGCTACACCATTTCGTGGAATCAGCGAAGGTCCAAAACCCTTATCGTTGAGATAAGACATAATGGTTGATGTACCGCAAAGAACAAAGTCCACATCTTTAAGGCAAGGAGTAGTACCAAATGGTGACATAGATCGAAACTCCTGGGAGTCAGCAGATAATGCTGTCTCACCCACTACTCGACTATCAATATCTACTCCCTTTTCACCTGCAGTCATCAGGCATTTCAGGGTATCCGGGTCTTTTGCAATACCGAATAGCATCATCTTGGTTTTCAAGTGGTCGCCTAACATAATCTTGGTTTCTCCTCGTCTGGTATGAGATGAATAATAACTGTTAAATGCACCTAATCTTTATACTTCAAAGCACCAGATGGACAGCTATCGACAACTTTCTTTATTTCTTCAGCACTGGCCGCATTTCCATCAATGACAAACCTGCCATCATCGATCTTGAAAACATTCGGCAGACCTTTTACACAATTACCTGCGTGCTGACAGCTTTTTTCATCCCAGCTGATTTTTCCCATTAGTTTGCTCCTGATGAAATGTCATTCTAGTAATTCGTTATAAGCGTAATTCTTAGACGTGAACGATATCGCCCTTCATTGAATAGAGAATGCACAAAACCTCATCTCTCTCTTTCTGGCCAACACTATTTTTGTCAAGTGCACTTAATACATCATCAACAACGGCAACAAATTCCTTATCGCTGATATTCATGCCTTTATGGGCAGTGAGCATATCATCGCCAGTATAGGTTTCAGGCCCGCCGATACCCGCCCCGAAGAATTCACGTACTAGTCGCTTCACATTATCAGGATCACTTGCTGCATACCGCTGTTTTATTGCAGGATTACTAACATGGTTATCCCAGATGTCATCCACGATAGCAGCGATGCCCTCCTGACCACCTAATCTCACATATAGAGTTGATTCTGCTTCGCTCATAGTTCTCTCCAGTTTTCTTACATGGTGGACTTCTACTAATGAAAGTTGTAACACCTGCCATTAGCTATAGAAATAGTTAGTATTAATCATACCGGCGCGACAAATGCACGACGAAAGGTGTTATACAAGATGTTAGATTCGGCATCGTCAAGGGTATATACGTAGTAACACGTGAAAAGCCCCGACTATGACTAAGAGTATTCAGGTTGAAACTCTTGATCAGCTAGTAATGATGATTTACCGCTGATCTATAGCGGCATATTGAAGTTAGTATTGTGAATGTGGATTGGAGCGGATCAAGCCATTGTGTGAAGCATAGCTAGACGAACAACATCAGAGAGAGACTTGGCATTGAGCTTTTCCATGATCTTTGCACGATGTAATTCTACAGTCCTAAAACTGATGAATAACTCCCGGGCAATCTCCTTATTACGTCGACCTGCTACAAGCAGTTCCATTATTTGATATTCTCTGGGCGTCAATTGTGCAAGCAGCTTGCCTGACTCGAGTTTTTGTTGCTCCAATTCATCCTTTTTTGCTGCATTGCTCAGGCATTTATGTACCCGATCCATCAGATCTTCGCTGTCAAATGGCTTTTCTATAAAATCTTGTGCCCCATCCTGCATTGCGCGTACTGCAACAGGGACGTCGCCATGGCCTGTGATAATAATAACCGGCAGCAAACACCCCCTATTCTTCAGCTCCTCCTGAAGCTCAGGTCCGGTCATTTCTGGCATACAAACATCAAGCAATAAGCAACCAGGGCCTACTTTATCGATTTCATCTAAAAAGGCCAGAGCTGAACTATAGGACTTTGACTGCAACCCATCAGCCTTGGCCAGTAGGGTCAATGCACGACGAACCGGTTCTTCATCATCGACAATATAGATAGTCTGTTGTTTATTCATCAGCGTTTATTGGTAGTGTAAAACTAAAGCTGGCGCCACCCTGTGGCGTATTACTTACAAGCATCTGTCCAGCATGTGCTTCTACTACGGAGCGTGCAATAGCAAGTCCCATACCCATACCTTTTTCTTTTGTACTAAAAAATGGTTGGCATACTTGTTTGAGCATGGATTCATTCAATCCAGGACCAGTATCTTCTACTGATATTCTTATATTTTCAGAGTCGTCTTGTCGGCTGGAGATAGTCAGAATTTTACTATCACTGCAGATATCCTGCATTGCATGACAAGCATTACGCACTAAGTTGAGCAACACTTGTTCAATCAAAATTCCATCACCTGTGACATTTGGAAGATTATCATCCAATAACAACACTATTTTTATATCGCTCCAATAAGCGTCTACATTGGCTAATCGAATAACAGAATTGATTAGATCATTTAGATTGATTGATACTTGCCGGAGCTCATCGTTACGCACAAAATCACGCAGCCTGATAATAATCTCGCGTGCGCGGTTTGCTTGTGTTTGAATCGAAATGAGACTATCAGTAATATCATCAAAAGATGATGTTCCAGCATCGAGAAGTTTCAGTAAAGCCGTACTCAAACCACCAATGGCGCTCAACGGCTGTGCAAGTTCATGTGCTATTTGGCTACTCATTTCGCCGATGGTGGACACTCTGGATGCTTGGGCCAACTCAAGCATGTGTAACTTTTCCCGTTGTTCTACCTCCTTCCTGTCAGTGATGTCAGTAAACACCCCCAGACAACCCATATATTGTTGGTTTTCGTTAAAAATAGATTTCGGTGATGTCAACGTATAGATTAAGTTGCCATCCTTTCGTAGCCAGGTGGTTTCGAAACTTTCCTGATCCACAGATGGATTGTCAGCCATTCTCTGGAGCATAATATCCTTGGTATTTTCGTGAACCAGGTCGATAAGTGGTTGTCCGATAATCTCTTCTCCGGCGTATCCAAAAAGGTCGCAGAAGCGTTGATTAATAAAGGTGATATTGTACTGGGCATCGGTTAAGGCTAGTGCCTCACTCATCGTTTCTACCAGTTCGCGATAGCGGTGTTCGCTAGCACGTAGCTCATCAAGGGCTTTATTTCGATCCTCCTCAGCATGAATTCGATCTGAAACATCCTGTAGAATGATGGTTGCACCAAGTTGCCCAGAACGGTCAACAAAAGAGGAAGCATTTAATTCTACAAACCGAATTGGGTTAATCCCTATCTGAAATATCTCAGACATCCTTCTGCCAAGCGGTGCAACACAACGAGCAATTATAGCTTGTAGCCTATCCCTCTCAGACTCTGTAAACAGATCACCAAGAAGGGTACCCAGGGCATCACGTTCATTGATATCCAATACCTGGCAGGCATGGCGATTTAAATTAAGTATGGCTCCGTTAATATTGATATTCACTACACCAATAGGTGCATGATCAAGCAATCGTTCATAATAGCTGGTAATTGGTGGGCGGCTTCTCGATATTGATCCCAGACTGACCTGAGCCGCTTTCATTGAACCTATGTAGCGTCGCCGTTTGTGGACCCTTTCCACTGCGTCATATAATTTTTGTGGTAGGTATTCAGCATTGGCTATCGAACAGAGTAGAACATCATTACCAATAAATGGGGCAAACTTTAGTGCATTTTTGAGCTTTTGGTATTGTTCGGGTTCGGTTAGTATTAATACGGGTATATCGATACCAAGTGACTGAATACGCTGTGCGATCCGCACCGGCTCTTCAAGACTTACACCAAGCACTAGAGCATCAACACAGACACGTCCTTGTTCCAACCCGTTATACAGTTGCTCTAATGCTGTCAAATCCTCTAAATTAAGTTTTGAATTTAGCTTCTCATGGATCAAGCGGTAGATAGGCGGGTCAACATTAAGAAGTGCAACATTTCCCATAATACCACTGGATACTAAATTGTTAGTGGAAACACCTAACCTGGCATCAACTTCTTGAGGCTGATGTTTTCCATCCTTATACTGATTATGTAACTCACCACGTTCACTCCCTTTGATCGCACGACTCACGACTTATACCCCCAATATTGGCAGGCCGAGTAATACTCTACCTGTCCATGTTCGCAGCATGTCTGTAGTGGGAGCCATAACATGTGCTGCTCTAGCATCACGTAAAAGTTGATGCAGTCGAGAGTCGTCTCGGTAAGCAAGCCCCCCCGTTAGTGTCATAACCTCATTGACTACGGTCACTGCGCAATCAGCAACCTCTGCCTTCGCTGTAAACACCGTCGGAAGTGCATCTGGATCTCCAGCATCAAAAGTTGCTGCCGCGTGGTAGCACAGACGTCGGGTCCGCTCCAACATCCCCCATAGCGTTCCAAGTCGGTGTTGCACGACAGGTAGTTGAGAAAGCCCTGTTCCACTTTCGGTGTATTGACGTCTGAGTAGATGGATTCTCGCCTCTTCCAAGGCAGCACTCGCTATACCCAGGTAGGTGCCCGTCATTGCCATAAGAAAAAATGGTGCAACGACTTGAAACACATACCATATCTGATCACCCTCTTCGCCAAGCAAGTTGTCTCGGGTTATAGCTACCTTATCCAAGGTCAGGCTGGTGGATGAGTTACCGCGCATTCCCAATCCAGACCAGGGAGGTCCCCAACTCAAACCTTTAGCGTCAGCGGGCACCACAATACAGGAAAACTCACCCATTGGGCCATCCTGGTCAGCTGCCACAGTTGAGATAACGTATGAATCCGCATGCTGGCCGTTGGTTACAAATGTCTTGGTGCCTGTAACGTGATACTTTTCCGGGGATTTAGCATCCAAGCGTGTATTAGGTATATAGAAATGAGAGCCAGTCCCCGCCTCGCTAAGGGAAAGCGTTGTGAGATGCTCCCCAGCAGAAATTGGATGTAGAAAACGCTCTTGTTGGTCTGTTGTTGCCTTGGCAGAGAGCACAGCTGAACCCACGCAATGCATGCCAAAACACATTGCCGTAGATGCACATTCCTGTCCGAGCAGTTCGCATACCTGAGCGACAGCAAATGAGCCATGCCCAAGACCCCCGTATTCTACGGGCACAGACAGCCCGGCAATCCCTGCCTGCTGCAACGCGCGAAGGCCCTCCTCTGGCCAGCGTGCTTGCTTATCGACATCGAAGGCGTTTTTAGCGACTACACCTTTTGCTATGTGCTGGACCTGCTCAAGAATGGATTCCAAGTCTCGAGGATACATGGATAGGTGACCTTAATGGGCAGTTATATTCATTATGCTATATGCGATTGAGTCATTCAATCCAACTAGTAGCAGCTCGCAAGTTTTAGTCCATACTTTATTTCCTTCAACCTGTTGGGGTGAAAGTTAAATCTGATATTAGCCAGCATGCTCAGGATTTATTACATCTTGTACTGTATATCTATTGAAAATCAATATCTAAGTGATGTCTGTAATTATTATCCTGAAAGACTTTGTACTGGCGAGTCCATATTTCGGTACAAAATAACCGTAACACTCAAATGACACACCGTAATATTACGTGTCTCACCCACGTGACAACAGATATTCACTGACATATACCATAGCAATATCTACCTTCATAGCATACACGTAGTTCTGCGTATATCGCTGTACAGCTTGAATCACTAGAGTTATCTGTCAATGGCAGGCAAATGCCATCTTTATATAAGTTCACGGACGACATCTAGCGCACAGAGTACATTCCACTGCTGGAGGTAAGGCCGATGTCCCGAGCGATAGTATCCAATATTGTGTTCCGGGTTGAGACAAAGTGGCGACAACAGACGCTTCATGGCGTTCAGATTCGTGGCTACCCAGTTCTAGATATTTTAACCCTAGCTCAGCAGGTCGAGAGCTTTGCGAAAATTAAAGGCCGAGTACTCACCCCTAATATAGGCGTCAGAGTGGCCTGAAGCGACCATAAATATCTCAACTAGATGGGAATAACATGAAAAACTCAACTCACAAGTCTCGACACGCATCGCTATTAGCCGTTGCTATTGGCAGCATCTTCTCAGCAAACAGCATTGCCGGCCCACATGGCTATGACCTGCATAATACCCTTTCACCCGCTTCGGGAGGTATGGCAGGTACCAGCCTGGCGCGCCCACAAGATGTTACATCTTCCGTCTTTGGAAATCCCGCGACACTTACCCAATTCAAAGGCACCAAGTTCAGCTTTGGTGCAACATTCTACATGCCTGAAGTCGAGCTGACACACGATGGCAGCATAACCGGCACAGCATTCAGTGAGGATTCCGGTACGGATATATTTGCTGTGCCCAACACCGGGATTACTCAGGATCTTCGCGGTTTGGGGATTCCGGCAACCATCGGTTTGGGATTGACAGCGGTATCTGGCATTGGGGCTGAGTTCAGGGGTGATCCAGGCAGCCTCGGAGCTGGAGCGGAATTCATCATACTCGGTGTCAACGCAGGGCTTGGCTACGAGGTCAGCAACAATCTCTCTTTAGGAGCCGCTGCCACTATCAGTTTTGCGGAACTGGATCTTGGTCTTTCATCGACTTCTGCAGCCACCCACGACATTGGCTTGAGGGCTACCTTCGGTGCCACTTATGATTCCGGCCCGACGACAGTTGGAGCCTATTATCAAACAGAACTGAAACACACCTTCGACAATCAGGTCCAGACTAGTGCTACAAGCTATGCTAGCCCGGAAATCGAACAACCGGCCAATATTGGATTCGGTATTGCTAATGACAGCCTCATGGGTGGAAATCTATTGTTGGCAGCGGATATCACCCACAAATTCTGGGATGACTCAAAATTCTGGCAGGATGTTTACGATGATCAGACTGTCTTCTCCATGGGTGCTCAATTAACGAGTGGAAACTGGAAATACCGAATCGGTTATGGTTACGGTGATGATCCTACAGATACAGGAACCACAGGACCTATCGGAGGTATCTCACAAGTCTTCAGTAATGTTGGTCCAATACCTTTGAATCAAGGGGTTACCCAGTATATCCAGGCTACCCAGGCCGAAGTTATTTATAAACATAGACTTACGGTTGGATTTGGCTATCAAGGCTTTATAGCACCACCTATCGATCTTGATGTTCAGTTTGGCTGGCAGTTCGCGGAAGATCGTGACTATGGTACGGGTAACCTTTCAGGCGGCGGCCACACCAATGCCGAAACCCATTCTTGGCATACGGGTTTTGCATTGACCTGGAATCTCTGATGCGTGGTATGAGGGTTTTTACCGAAGCCAGCAGTCTCTGCAAAAGGAGGCATAATGATTACTGAAAATGCGAACAGAACTCACTATGGTTTGGTGAAAGCTGCTGTTCACAATAACAGCAATCTTGCTTGTACTGTCAATGAGCATATTCTCCGTTCATGGAGACGCTGTCTTAACGACCATGATCTGGATCCGGATCATAACCCGGAACCGATTATCGTCGATCATTCCGACCTGAGGGAAAGGAAGGAAAAATACTACCAATTATCCGAGATAGCACATTCAGAAATGACCAACCTCTATCAGCAGGTTGCAGGGTCTGGTCACTCTATTTTGCTCACCGACAATGATGGGGTAGTTGTAAATTACGTTGGTGACCCAAAATTCACAGGTACCGCAGCCCAAACTTCTCTTCAATTGGGTGCGGTTTGGACTGAGTCCGCACAAGGAACCAACGGTATGGGGACTTGCTTAATTGAAAAACGTCCTTTGATTATTCACCAGAACGAACACTTTTTCTCCAAAAACACCCATCTAACCTGTTCTGCAGCACCCATCATGGATCCAACAGGGGTTCTGGTTGCGATTTTGGATGCATCAAGCAGATCGCATCAGGCTCAGCAACATACCATGGTTATGGTAAACATGTCGGCTCAACTGATTGAAAATCGACTATTCCTTTGCTGTATGCACGATGATTATATAATTCGGTTTCACAGTCGAAGGGAGTTCATTAGTACATTAGGTGAGGGTGTACTTGCCTTCGATGGTGATGGACGCATAAATGCAGCCAATCGTAGCGCCTTGTTCCAGCTTGATATACCCGACATTAAGGATATCCTCGGTCAGCGGATTGAAGAACTGTTCGACGTACGTATGAGTAATATTATGAGCAATGCCCACAATAAGATCACAGCCCCGATAGTACTGCGTGATGTCAATCATGGGCGACGTTTCTATGCCGGTTTTCAACCACCCAACAAGAAGCATGCTGATAAACGACAGTCTCAAAGATTATCAGTATCAAATTCTGAGGATTCACCTGCGCTGGATGGCCTGGAGTTTGGTGACACACGCATGCGTCGGAACATTGAACGCGCCAAAAAACTATTAGAACGAGACATACCCTTTATTTTACTTGGAGAGACAGGCACTGGAAAAGACGTGTTTACCAGCGCCATACACAAATCCAGTAGCCGTGCGGATAAACCACTGATTGCGGTCAACTGCGCATCTTTGCCTGAAACGCTGATTGAGAGCGAACTGTTTGGATACCGTCCAGGTGCATTCACCGGTGCGAGTAAGGATGGTTCTCGAGGCAAGATTGCACAAGCAAATGGTGGAACTCTGTTCCTTGACGAAATCGGTGACATGCCTCTACATCTGCAAGCCCGCCTGTTAAGGGTTTTGGAGGAGCGAGAGGTTATCCCTATCGGTGGAGAGATTCCGATAAAAGTGGATATTCGTTTGATCAGCGCCACTCATAAGGACCTGAAATTATTGGTCGAGGAAGGAAGATTCAGGATAGACCTCTATTACCGACTCAACGGCATCAGTCTGCAGATGCCGCCGTTGAGAGATCGTGAGGACAGACGTAGTTTGATCATGCATTTGTTGCAACAGGAAGCGGACGGTCCACAAATGATTACGATTGACGATGAGGCACTGGATATCCTTCAGGACTATCATTGGCCTGGCAACATTCGTCAGTTGCGCAATATCCTTCGCACCCTTATTGGCCTGTGTGACAACACGGTAATTAGAGTTGACGACCTGCCAGATGATGTTTTTGACAACGTAAAGGATCGCGAAACACAACAGCACTTGCGCCCAACGAATCCATTAGAGATTGCTGAACGCGATGCGATTTTACGTGAAATGGAAGCTGCGTACTGGAATGTAACCCAGGTTGCATCCAAGTTACACGTCAGCCGCAACACTCTTTACCGAAAAATGCGAAATTTTGATATCCGTCGACCAGATTGATCCTATCCCTATTTATCGGCTGTACGCTTTTCGTGCGACCAATGCGGATCATCTTCAGTGATATCTCCCACCGGCGACGCAAAACCATCGGCAACAATCTCATTAACATTGCTGCCAGTGAGGTTCTGCATGAAGAGTACCAGGTAATCAATCTCCTGTTCACTTAACCCCAGTGGTCGGATACGCGGATCCAATAACTCATTCGAGACACCACCTTGATTGTAAAATTCAACGACTTCTCGCAAATTACTCATGGACCCATTGTGCATATAGGGTGCAGTCAACGCCACGTTTCGTAAGCTTGGTGTGTGGTACTTCCACCGGTCATTTGGATTCTGCGTAACCTCGTAATAGCCCACATCTGTCGGCGGAGGATGGCCAACCATATCTATGACCTCCCGTCCCACCTCGATATAGACGCCTGGTGCAACCAGGATCTTCTCCTTGTCGGGCCTGATTCCCATAGATTCGCGGTAACCCATGCCGGTGTTATGCATCTGGTCGTCGGTAAAGAGTGCGGACTCTTCTCCTATCGTATGGCAGGATGAACAACCCGCTTTACCTGTAAACAGTTCATAGCCCTTGATTGCCCTTGCAGACATAGCATCATGCTGTTTACCATAATACCAGCGATCGAAAGCAGAATTGCCTGAAGCCAGGGTGCGCTCATAACTGGCAATTGCTTTGCTTACAGTCTCCATATTGACACTCTCTCCGTCGAATGCCTGTTCGAAAAGGCCACGATAATCAGCCAGGCTTCGGATCTTCTTGATCACTGCTCCAACTGATGGATTAGCCATTTCATTACGCGCCAACAGTGGCCCCCATACCTGTTGTTCAAGTGACTCTTCTCGGCCGTCGTGAAAAAGTCTTTGTAGATATCCACTGTTATAGAGAGTTGGAGAATTACGCCGCGTGCTTCGCCCTTCAAAGCCGATAGCCATGGCTAATTCATTGTTTGTAAACCCTTGCTCAGGGATATGGCACATGGCACAGGAAAATGTGTCATTGAGTGATAATCGCCGGTCATAGAACAATTTTCGACCTAGCGCAATTTTTCTACGCGTCACCTGATTATTCGTCGGTTGCGGCATTGCTGGCAAGCCAAGTGGAGGGTTCTCAATATACGCAAGCAGGTCCGTTTGCTTGCCTTTTCGTTGTTCTACCGCCAGGCTGCGTGTCTCATATGTGTCCGATTCATAACCATCTTTATAGTCGCCTGGTTTTGATAATTTGGAAAACTGATTAAAATTGTCCAGGTTGTTGTTTACTAGGGTCTGTGACTCTGACAGTACTGTCTTGGCGTCATTGATAATAAGTTCTGGATATAAAAATGATACGCTGTAGATATTGCGAATCTTCTTCTGTGGATCAATAAGAAAAACCTTCAGCACATGTGAAAAGGATGGGAGGATATTGCCACTTTCATCTATATCGCGTACCACCGATTGCCCATAGCTTTCCAGGATAGGGTTTATGTCATTTAATGACGCGGTAGTGATAAATCGCCAATCACCGCCTTGGGCGAGCCCAGTACCGTAATGTGAAATTATCTCGGGTGTATCAAATGTCGGATCAAAACTCAGGCTGATCATACGGAAACGATCATGTAATTGAGGATCTGTTTTAATGATTTGTTGCAACTTGTACATTACCGCAGTCGCTAGTGGGCAACCGTTGATATCACTACAAGTACTGTAGAAAAAACTGAGTAGGACTATTTTTCCATTACCCAGTAGGTCATGCAGGCGCTGTATCTCTCCCTGTCCATTTATGATGGCTCCATTGGCCGCATTCCCAATAGGTGGTAGTTTGTAACTACCTACCTCAGGTGGGGGATATTCAGGATCGGTATAGAAAGGTGCCAGTACCGCTGGTTGATCTGATTCTTGGGTCTGGAATGCTGCGGCATACGAGTTCGGGCTTATAACCAAACAGCTGACAAATAATAGGTAAGCTGTAAAGTTCTTCATGCAATCAGCCTCATTCTACCAGTTAGCCAAAAAAAAACCCTAAGAAGGGCCTCAAAACGGAGAGGAGAAAAAACTCTACCCAAATGAATGGGTAGAGTTTAAGAGGAAGCTATTCAGTAGCCGCCAAATCGGTACCATTCAATCTATCGTCACGTTTGCCATAGAGTGCGTAAGCACCGAAACGCATCTGGTGAGCGCGCCCCAGTTTCTCTTTATAGAAATCAATCTTGAACTGCTCAGTAAGATTATTTCCATCCCAATGATAGGACTTGAAATACTGCTCATCGTCTTTACCTTTCTTGTCCCAATTGGCCAATAGAGAGCTGGTGTAGTAGACGCGCTTCCCATCCCAACTTGACGAAGCCATATTCACTTGGGCTGCTATCTGTTTCTCATAGACTTGTTTGGGGCTGTGAGGATCACTTAGATCAAAGTAACGAGTCTTTCCATCCATGAAAGTATTCACCCAAAGGCCAGAGTCATCAGAGGCAATTGAAATATCCACTGGGAGTGGGATCTTAGACGGATCACCAATATCAGCAACAGCTTTGGAATGCCATTCACCATGCTTATCTTCGTAAATCAACCAGATTTTTGAGGTCAATGCTGTAGTGGTCACGCACCAGTTGTTGTTTGGCTGCCATGCACAACGGACTTCCAGCGGAGCACCGGGAACATCCAATACCTTCTTCGGTTTACGTGTATGCAGATCCCACACTACGACAGTATTGCCGAAGCGTTTCATCGCCTCTTTGTCTTGTAGCATTTTCCCGAAGTCCATCATATAGTTGGACCAGCCAGTAAAAGAAGATGAAACCATTACGTTGCGACGCGGCAAGGCACGAACATCATAACCGTAACCGTCAGCGAACTTTCCAGCTTTTTCCGCGCCTTGCAGATTCGCATCGGTCGGCATCCAGTGTGTTGCAATATATTCACCGTCATTGGTGTACTCTACCAGTGCAGTACGACCACCATGATCTTTATTGTTTGACAAGCCTGTTATCATCATACGGCCTGGAAGCGCATAGGTGGTGTGCGGGCCGACAACACCGCCGCTTTTGGCAACAAAATCTGTAACTACATGATGAAGTTTTGGTTTACCCGGATCACTGAATACATCAAAGACGAATATTTTGTTGGTATCCAGGCCTCCAGCCCATAAATAACGACGGTCATCAGTAAAGCCGGAATGGTGTGCCTCATTTCGGCCACCAACGGACAGACTGTTGACCACCTTGCCGTAATGTTTGGATTTTGGATTGACATCGACGGTAACCAGCTTGTCCTGTCCATCACCAACACCTTCAACACCAAGTGTCCAGACATAAACAAAGTCTTCCTGGCCGACGATTTTAGCCATGTAAGGTGACTGACACGTTTCATCTGCCACTGCTGTAGTTGATAGAGCAGATACTGCAGCACCAGTCACAAGGGATATTGTCAGTGCGACCTTACCGACCTGCTTCAGGGTTGTAAAATTCATATCATAATCCTCAAATTTACTTACATCTACAATCAGGTGGTTCGTGTGAAAATAAACCATGGCTAAAAACAATGTTTTACACCGACCACATTATTCACTGCCATTGAGGGACAGTTAGAAATACATCTGCAATGAAGGTGCCAACTATCAAGATGCACTCATACCCCAGCAAAATGCAACACTCTGAATTACGTGCAATGTTTGTGGTGTAACACCCAGGTTACAACCAATACCAGTGGCGTATTAGCGGCGTAACACTAAGCGGTATCCCCTACCCTCTGTAACGGCTGTTAAGGGATTGGCATCATTTGTGCTGTTTGTTGATGTGAACCACTGCTGGAGAGTCTGATGCTGTTGATTGTTAGAAACTGTCTTATGCTCATCGTGATATCTGCTGTTGGCGTCTGTAGTGCTAAGGAGGTGGGTGGTGATTTCACTTTGGTGGCACACGATGGCTCCGAATATTCCTTGCAGGATTCTCGCGGCAAGGTGGTTGTGATTGCTTTTGGTTACACTTTCTGCCCCGATATCTGCCCAACAGCTTTAAGTACAATAAGTAGCGCTCTCAACAGTCTCGGCGATGATGTAGATCTAGTTGACGCGCTATTTGTTTCGCTTGATCCTGAGCGTGACACACTTGAGCACCTGGCTGAATACACCCAGTATTTCCATACAAACCTACTGGGATTGACTGGTACGCCAGAACAACTGCATGAGATTGCCAAGCTTTATCAGGTCAGGTATGACTTTGTCGATAAGGGAACAAATAAGTATTACACCATGGACCATAGCGCCAACCTCTACATTATCGACGCCGAAGGCAACCTCGTTCGGATACTACCGCATGGACTACCTCCTCAGGCATTACTAGATAGTCTACGTTTCGCCATCGTGACATCGCAGCAGTCCATGTCGCATCAGTCAACTCATCACGAGACATTTGTTAAGCGGTAACACAACACCCCCATAGCAATTCCGCAGCTATGAAAGAGAATAGTCAACCGACCATTTAGATCCGTCTGATCCCCAACGCTGAACATGATCGGCACGCAGAAAAGGTATTGCAGTAACGGTTCTGTTACCTATCACTGAGACTTTTTAACACTTTGATATTGTATTGGTTTGTTTCGTTATCTATAATTGTATCGTACGATACATTATTTAAATATGAAATCACCCACACACAGTTTCTATCACTACCTGGAAGCGGCTTACGACCACTTCAACAAGACGTTGTTTAACGGGCGTCTACCCACCTGTCTTCTGACCGTGCAGCGCGAGAAGAATGTCATGGGTTACTTCTCGGCTAACCGCTGGACCGATGCTGAGGGACGTATCGTGCACGAGATTGCGGTCAATCCTGCCTACTTCGCCCGGCACAATATGATGGAGGTGTTGCAGACCATCGTGCATGAGATGGTGCATAACTGGCAACACTGCTTCGGCAAACCCAGCCGCAGCGGTTATCACAACAAGGAGTGGGCCGACAAGATGGATCAGATCGGTCTGATGCCAAGCAGTACCGGTCTGCCAGGTGGCAAGAGAACCGGGCAAAAGGTAAGCGACTTTCCAAAAAAAGGGGGCGCATTTGAGCGTGCCGCCAGGGCATTCATTCTCAAATCCAAGGGCCTCCCCTGGGTTGACCGTTTCACTGCCCTCACCCCATCCTGCCAGCCGAGGGAACAGGATCATGCCTGGGAAGAAGATCTGGACAACTCAGCTATGGAAGAGAGGATTGATGACGAAACCCTGGCCGCCCTACTCCACTGCCCTATCAGTGAACTCTTCAGCGATCTGGTGCCCAGTGAGCAACTGCAATTGGCGGCACGCAAGAAGGTGAAGTCGCGCTACACCTGCGCCCACTGTCAAACCAATGTCTGGGGTAAATCAAACCTGAAAATTTTGTGTGGTGAATGCGGTGCTGCCTATGTGGAACATGAGGCCGCTTAAAAGAGCTTGAATATGAATTGCAGGAGAGCTACATGAATCGAGTCTGGATCCATCAAGAGAAGCGTCGTTACTATCGAGTACACCTGCAGCCGGATCTGTTCGGGGCTTGGACAATCACCCGCTGCTGGGGAAGCCTGGACAGCCAGCAGGGCCAGGTGCGAACCGAACTGGTGGCCAGTCAAGGTAAGGGGCAGCAGATCCTGGCCGGCATCAACAAGCGAAGGGCCAATCATGGTTATCGATTGACGCATTCACCCGTTTGAGTAGTGGTATGGCCATCACTATGTTATCAGCTGAAGAACTCGAACAACGCATTCGCGATGGTATACCCATTGCCGGGCAGATGGCATTCCAGGTAGATGATTTACAGCACAATTGGTTCGCGAATGACCGCAGACCGTCCAATTCAGTGCATACCTTATTCCATGCTGTTAGCAAGTGCTCCATCATTGAGCAGAGCAAATCACAGCTACTTCATACCTGACTAACAGCCATAAATGTATGATTTAATATACATGTTGTATTTCAGTAACTTACTATTATATTTTAATCTAATATATCATTGTTGATTTATCGTTAAATTGGCTCATTGTTTGCTTCTAATTAATGCTTATTGATCTGAGTAATGAAGCTGATGTCGTTATCTGTCCCCTACACTGTGTTTGTCGCCAAGCAGCTGGAGATCCAGGCATTGAAGCGTTTGAAGACGCGGTCCAATATGGTTGGGGTGATCGGCCATATGATCCACGTGCTGCAGAGCGAACGCGGTGCATCCAGTATCTATCTCGCCTCCTCGGGAAGGCGTTTTGAATCGACCCGCCTGGAACTCATTCGCGAGTCCGAAGCGGTTGAGAACTCTCTGCGGGATAAGATCGAGCTTGAACTGGATTATTCCACCCACTCCAATGCCAAGATCATCTCGCTGATGGCGTGGGTGCTGCTCGGTCTCGACGCCCTGCCCGAGCTGCGCAAGCGAGTCACTGAACAACAACTCTCGGGCAGCGATTCGGTAGCCGCTTTCAGCCGTCTCATTGCGGGAATGATCTCATTGATCTTTGAGCTGGCCGATGCTGCGATCGATCCGGATATCACCCGCTTACTGGTTGCCCTCTTCAATCTCATCGAGGGCAAGGAGTTGGCGGGGCAGGAACGCGCTATGGGCGCCCTCGCCTTCGGCTCCGGTCATTGCGACAATCCACTCCAGCAACGGATATCCCACCTGATCGATGCGCAACAGCGTAATTTCCGCATATTTTTGGAATTTGTCGACGAGTCGATAGAGACAAAGTGGCAAGCAATGGAAGCGATGCCCTTTGCCGATGAACTACAGCGGCTGCGCAACATATTAACCACAGCAGAAACAGATACCCTACTCGATCCCAATCTCAGCGACACATGGTTCGAGTGTTGCAGCGAACGCATAACCGCCATCTGGTCAGTTCAGTGCCACATGGTGGATAGACTGGAAGCAAGATGTACCAGGCTGATTGCCGAGGCTGAAGCAGAGCTGCTCGATTCCAAAGGGTTATTGCGCGCACTGCGGGAAAGCCCTCCAGCCAGAGCGGGCGTCATCGACCGTTTCTTCGATCCGGAATTGCCTGTGGAACAGTCCCTGAGTTTCAGACCGGCCACGGGTAAGGATCAGGATGGGTCCCACTCCATCATCGAGCTGTTACAGGCCCAGTCTCAGCGCCTGGCCAATGTCGAGGTGGAACTGGAAAAGTCCAAGCGGGCCTTGAATGAACGCAAGATTATCGAGCGCGCCAAAGGCATTCTAATGGCGCGTTATGATCTGTCTGAAGACGCGGCCTATAAAAAGATGAGAGCGGCATCGATGGATAAGAACATCCGTTTGGTGGATGTTGCAGAATCCATCTTGCCTCTGTCATAGATCAATCACTGGTCGCGGATAAATCCCAATATTTTGGGGAGTGGTATAGGCGCGCCAGTTGAAGCTCCCGCTCGAGCTCCATCTCCCGTGGGAGGTGGTCGCCAAACCGGGTGAACAACTCTTCCTGGTCGATGGTTTCGTGGCGGGCCACTTCCCGGTCGATATTCATGATTTCGAAAAAGTCGGCTTTATCGAAATCCAGTCCCTCCCAATTAAGGGCATCATGGGATGGCACCCAGCCTAAGGGGCTCTCCACGGCGTGCGCACAACCGGTGCAACGGTCAACCACCCACTTCAGTACCCGCATATTCTCGCTGAAGCCCGGCCAGATGAAGCGACCGTGCTCATCCTTGCGAAACCAGTTGACCCGGAAGATGGCGGGTGGTGTGGCAACGTTTTTACGTCCGATACGCAGCCAGTGTTTGAGGTATTCCGCCATGTTGTAACCGCAGAACGGCAGCATCGCCATGGGATCGCGCCGCATGGCGGCCTGACCGATGGCGGCTGCGGTCGCCTCCGAGCCCATGGTCGCGGCCATGTAGACCCCATGCTCCCAGTTGTAGCTCTGAAACACCAACGGAAAGTTGTGGCTGACACGACCGCCAAACAGAAACGCGCTGATCGGCACACCGGCGGGATTCTCCCACTCCGGATCGATGGAAGGACAGGCGGCAGCGGGGGCGGTAAAGCGGGCATTGGGGTGTGCCGCCGGACGACCACAACCGATAACCCAATCATCGCCGCGCCAGTCGATCATATGCTCGGGCGGATCCTCGGTCAGTCCTTCCCACCATATATCCCCATCATCCGTCAGGGCGCAATTGGTGAAGATGCAGTTCTCACGTAAGGCGGCAATCGCATTCGCGTTGGATGATTCATTGGTGCCTGGGGCAACACCAAACAATCCATACTCAGGATTGATGGCATAGAACTTACCGTCCTCGGGATTGGGTTTTATCCAGGCAATATCATCACCAATAGTTGTGACCTTCCAGTCGTCAAAACCCTCCGGTGATTTGAGCATTGCAAAGTTGGTTTTTCCGCAGGCGCTGGGAAAGGCCGCCGCCACATAGAACTTCTCCTTCTTGGGGGTTTCAACGCCCATGATCAACATGTGTTCGGCCAGCCAACCCTCATCCCGCCCCATTACCGAGGCGATACGCAGGGCAAGGCACTTCTTACCCAGCAGGGCATTACCACCATAACCACTGCCAAAGGACCAGATCTCCCGGGTCTCGGGAAAGTGGGTAATGTATTTGTCCTCGATGTTGCCGGCGCAGGGCCAGGGGACATCTTCCTCACCCGGCTGTAAAGGTGCGCCAACTGAGTGCACGCAGGGGACGAATTCGCCATCCTCACCCAGTACATCGAGTACTTTCTGACCCATACGGGTCATGATGCGCTGATTCACCACCACATAAGCGGAGTCCGAGATTTCCACACCGATATGTGCGATGTGAGAGCCAAGGGGTCCCATGCTGAATGGAATGACATACATCGTCCTTCCCTGCATGCAGTCTTTGTACAATCCATTGAGGATCGATTTCATCTGCTTGGGATCCATCCAGTTGTTGGTCGGCCCGGCGTCTTCTTCCTTCTCCGAGCAGATATAGGTACGCTCTTCAACACGGGCCACATCGCTCGGATGGGAACGGGCCAGATAACTGTTGGGCCGCTTCTCCTCATTGAGGCGAATAAAGGTGCCGCTTCTGACCATCTCGTCACACAAGCGGTCGTACTCTTCCTGTGAACCATCGCACCAATAAATCCGGTCCGGATTGCATAGCTGAGCGACTTCATCGACCCAGGCTAAGAGTTTACTATTGTTAGTGCGAACTGCGCCGTCATGTTTCATGGTCATGGTGAAAGTCCACCTCTCTTTTTCGTTACATTACCAGCTTTATGTTTGCTTTTTTTACCGATATCCCACTCGAACAATAGGATAAATATAATAGATCACAGAGAACCCGGGCAACCAGTATAAGGAACTCGGCTAAAATTAGCTATCCCGGGCTAAGTCGGGTTTCTGACCTGTGCAGTTAATCGAAAGCTGCATGGGTTATCGACAAAAACACAACAAAAACAAACAATAGCAATGAAAGCCCTTTCCAGAAGAATAAGGGATTGCGCTCAAGCAACGGTGCGCGCGTTTTGTTCAGCATGCTCCGGTTGGGATGACGAAGATCGTATATGAACTCCGATATTTCGTCATGGCGTTTATAAGGATTGGCATGAACCGCTTTACGAATGGTCGCGTCTATCCAGACGGGAATCGTGCGTTCATCGTCGAGTACAGATCGATAGACAAGCTTGCGTTGCGCCGCCCTGCTGGTGGCCCTTGCCACTTGCACACCATAGGGTAAGCGCCCTGACAACATCTGATAGGCAATAACCCCAAGGGAGAAAAGATCCGAACGAGTAGTGCCCGCTTCTCCGAGAAAGTACTCAGGGGCTGTGTATTGTGCGGTACCGAGGATCTGTTGTTGTTCGATACCGGTAATCTCATCCACACCAGCCACCCTGACGGAACCGAAGTCGATGAGCTTTACCGTACCGGTCTTGTCTATCATGATGTTGTTCGGTCTGAGATCCTGGTGCAGCATCTCCTGACGATGCAGTGCGTACAATCCCATAGCGATCTGCTCCACGATATTGCGTACCGCTTCGAGATCGGGGTTTGGGTTGTCGATCATCCATTGGGCCAGGGTTTGGCCATCTATATATTCGGTAGCGATGTAGAGGTAGTTGCGTTTACGTCGCTGTTCGCAGGGTTTGAGCAGGTGAATATTGTCCACCCGCCGGGCCACCCACTCCTCCATCAGGAAACGTTCCAGATATTCTGCATCGTCCCGCAGATCAATTGAGGGGATCTTGAGGCTGACCTGTTGTTGGGTCTCCATATCCACCGCGAGATAGACATGACTGCGACTGCTGTGATGCAGCTCGCGCACGATTTCATAACCATCGAACTGCATCCGCTGTCGCAGTTCCGGCGGGAAGGGCAACTGGGATGCCTGCCGGTGCAGCTCATCGATATCATGTTGTGGCAATTGATCGATGCGTACGATCTGTAGTGTCAGGTTGTCATCACTGCCCTGCTGCAGTGCATGATCCACAATCGACCTGGCTGCTTGATCGAGATCGTCATGATGCCGATTAATCGTCTCGGTGAAGATACGTTCCTCGACAAACTCATACACACCATCCGTTGCGAGTATGAATATGTCACCGGCATCGATGGCAAGTGTGTGGTAATCGAGATCGAGCCAGTCACGCATTCCCAAAGCGCGGCTGAGATAACTCTTATCCCGAGACACCCACAGCCGATGATCCTCAGTCAACTGTTCGAGTCGGTTGTCGATGAGGTTGTAGATCCGGGCATCCCCGGCGTGAAAGATATGTGCAGTAGCTGATTTAAGCACCAAGGCGGAAAAGGTACAGACATAGCCACGATTCAGATCGTAACGATAGGGACTGTTACGCGTCTGTGCATATAACCAGGAGTTTGTCGCCTGCAGTACACGCTGCACCGAACGCTGCACCGACCATGATTCCGAGGTTGAATAGTAGTCCTCAAGAAAACCGTTGACCGAGGTCTCACTGGCAATCTGACTGACATCGCTGCTGCTGATACCGTCAGCCAGGGCAATGGCGATACCCTTGGAGCTCAACAGTGGCTCCTTTGGCATCATCGCCCCATGGAAGTCCTGGTTGATCGGTTTCTGCCCCTTGTCAGAGCATTGACCGATAGCGATGCATAGGTGTGTTGTCATGTAAAAAACTCAGCCCCTGATGGGGCTGAGATATTACCCCACTGGAGAGATCAAGCGGGTGCTTTCATGGTGGACTGAGTGGAGGCGCGTGCTTTCACCTCCGCTGCCGGACGTCCTTTCAGCATACGTTCCGGGCTGGTGCGTACATGGGTGAAATAGAGGGGCAGTCCAACCAGGGCGAAACCGCCGACCAGGTTGCCCAATGCGGTGGGCAGTTCGTTCCAGACTATATATTCCATGAAGGTGAAGTCACCACCCATGATCATGGAAAAGGGAAACAGGAACATGTTGACGATGGAGTGCTCGAAGCCCATGAAGAAGAAGAGCATGATCGGCATCCACATGGCGGCCATCTTACCGCTGGCGGAGGTTGAGATCATGGCGCCGACCACACCCATGGAGACCATCCAGTTGCACAACATGCCACGGATGAAGATGGTGATCCAACCATCCAGTCCATGTGCCTGGTAACCGAGGGTACGGGATTCGCCGATCGTACTCACCTTCTCCGCCAACGCGCCGCCATCGATGTTGTAACCATAGGTGAGGATGAACGACATCATGAAGGCCACCGACAAGGCGCCGGCGAAATTACCGATAAAGACCAGCCCCCAGTTACGCATAACCTGGCCGAAGGTGACACCGGGCCGTCGGTCAATGAGCGCCAACGGCACCAGGGTAAAGACACCGGTAAGGAGATCGAACTTCATCAGGTAGAGCATGATAAAGCCGACCGGGAATAGTATCGCTCCCACCAGTGGCGATCCCGTCTTGACAGCGACAGTGATGGCGAACATGGCGGCAAGAGCCAGTATTGCGCCGGCCATGAAGGCTCGAATCAGGGTGTCCTTGGTGGACATGTAAACCTTCGATTCACCCTGATCGACCATCTTCGAGACAAACTCGTTGGGTTCTAAATATGACATGGTTACTTCCTCTTAAAGAATAAAAACTGAAGATGAATTAGGGTCTTTGTCCACTAGGCCGCCACCTCCTGATCGATCAGGCCCAGAAAGATCCGACCATCCACCACCTTGATGGGGTAACTGCGCGAGCAGCCTTCGTCCGGTGCTTTGGCCTCGCCACTGGCCAAGTCGATCTTCCAGTTGTGCAACGGACAGGTGACGGAGTTGTCATGGACAATGCCTTGGGAGAGCGGCCCCTTGCGATGTGGACACTCGTCCTTCAGGGCAAAGACTTCATCGCTGGCGGTACGGAACACCGCGATATCGACTGTGTCTGTCTTCACTACCCGCGCACCCAACCGAGGGATCTCGTTCAGTGATGCGATATCGATCCAGTTACTCATGCTTAAACCTCGTGGTGATTTACAAATACGATCAGGCCGCACAGATTTCGATTTTGCGGAACTCGTGGGAGTCGTTACCTTCGGCGCGTTCCTTCCACGGGTCGATCTGTGAGAATGTCTGGGAATAACGGAAGCGTTCGGCCAGGGCCTTACGCTGCTGCTCGTCGAATATGGCATCCTTGATGTATTGCAGACCAACCCGCTCGACCCAGGGGGCGGTGCGTTCCAGATAACGACCCTCTTCGCGGTATTTCTGAATAAAGGCGGCGCAGTACTCCAGGACATCTGCTTCGGTTTCAACCTTGCATAGCAGATCGGTAACACGCACCTTGATGCCGCCATTGCCGCCCACGTGCAGTTCGTATCCCGAGTCAACGCAGACTATGCCGAAGTCCTTGATGGTGGCCTCGGCGCAGTTACGCGGACAGCCCGATACCGCCAGTTTGAATTTGTGGGGCATCCACGAACCCCAGGTCATCTGCTCGAGTTTGACGCCCAGGCCGGTGGAGTCCTGGGTGCCGAAGCGACACCAGTTCTTACCGGCACAGGTCTTTACCGTACGCAGTGCCTTGCCGTAGGCATGTCCCGAGACCAGACCCGCATCGGAGAGATCTTTCCACATCGCCGGCAGGTCTTCCTTGTGTATGCCGAACATGTCGATACGCTGACCGCCGGTAACCTTCATCTCCGGCACCTTGTACTTGTCGCAGGCGTCGGCAATGGCACGCAGATCCGCTGGGGTGCAGAGACCGCCGAACATGCGTGGCACCACCGAGTAGGTGCCATCCTTCTGGATATTGCCGTGGGCACGTTCGTTGATGAACCGCGACTGGGCGTCGTCCTGGTACTCACCCGGCCAGCTCGACAGCAGATAGTAGTTGAGGGCAGGTCGGCAACTGGCGCAACCGTCCGGTTGTTTCCATTCAAAGAAGTCACGCACTGCATCCATATCCTTGAGTTGATACTCCCTGATGCCGGCGATCACTTCGTCATGACTGAATTCAGTGCATCCACACATGGGCTTTTTGCTGGGGGTGGCGCTGTAACCCTCACCTACGGTGCTGGCCAGAATCGATTCGACCAGGCCGGTGCAGGAACCGCACGAACTCGAGGCCTTGGTATGGGCGCGCACGTCTTCCAGGGTGAACAATCCCTGCTTGACGATGGAATCTACGATTTCACCCTTGCAGACACCATTGCAGCCGCAGATCTCCGCCTCGGGGCCGAGAGAGGCGATGCGCGTCTGGTCACCGTGTCCCGCATCACCCAGGTCGTGCTGACCAAAGAGAATGGTGTTGCGAAAGGCGCTGATGTCGGTGCCTTCGCGCAATAGCTGAAAGTACCAGCTGCCGTCCAGGGTATCGCCATACATGACGGCGCCCTTGACCCGATTGTCACGCAATACCAGCTTTTTATAGACACCCGCGCCCGGGTCCTGGAGTACCAGGGTCTCGTCGCCCTCCCCTTCGTTGAACTCACCGGCGGAGAAGAGATCGATCCCGGTCACCTTCAGTTTGGTCGAGGTGATCGAGCCCTCATAGCGTGCAATGCCGAGATTGGCCAGGTGATTGGCGGCGACTTTGGCTTGATCGAAGAGTGGTGCGACCAGGCCGTAGCAGACATTGCGGTGCTGCACACACTCACCCACGGCATAGATGCGCGGGTCGTATGTCTGCATGGTATCGCTGACCACTATGCCCCGGTCGCAGTGGATACCGGCATCCTGAGCCAAGGCCATGTTGGGACGTATACCCACCGCCATCACCACCAGGTCGGCCTCTATCTCACTCCCGTCTGCGAACTTCACTCCCCGCACCCGTTCATCGCCGGTGATCTCTGCGGTCTGGGCCTGCATCAGAAACTTAAGCCCACGTGTTTCCAGTGAGGCCTTGAGCAGATCGGCAGCCGGCTTGTCCAACTGGCGTTCCATCAGGCTATCCATCAGGTGTACAACGGTCACCTCCATGCCGTTTTTCTGTAGGCCGTTGGCCGCCTCCAGGCCGAGTAGACCACCACCGATGACCACCGCCTTTTTGTAACGCCCGGCCGCTTCGAGCATCCGCTCCACATCGGCAATATCGCGAAAACCGATGACCCCGGACTTGTCGTGCCCGGGCACGGGAATGATGAATGGATTGGAGCCGGTGGCAATCAACAGGCGATCATAGGCCATCTCTTCACCACTGTTGGTGACCACCTTGCGGGCAATCCGATCGATTCTTGTAACCGCATCACCGGTTTTCAAGGCGATGCCGTGCTCTGCATACCAATCGCGCTCATTGAGTATGATGTCAGATATGCTCTTCTCTCCAGCCAATACCGGTGAGAGCATGATGCGGTTGTAATTGGGGTGCGGCTCGGCACCGAACACCGTGATTTCATATCGCTCCGGCGCCAACTTGAGAAGCTCTTCCAGGGTACGCACCCCGGCCATACCGTTACCGATCAGCACGAGTTTTTCTTTCTGCATCTGCTCAATTCCTCAAACCATAAAAAAAGCCCTAAGCGCTCAAACCAAATTGGTCTGAGACGCTTAGGGCTTCGTTACCCATGCTAACGCTGAGTTAGCTTGTTTGTTAAAAATGGAAGCTGCAGCGCCATTACCACAGCTCTCTAATCAGTTATCAATGCTAGAGCAATGCTTATGCCAAAAAATATAAATTGTTATTTTTCTGCAGCTTATGGAAGAGGACCTGGAATTGGGGATGATCTTAGCGCACATGTTGAGTGCAGTTTGCGCACCAAACTGAGGCACTCCCAACACCAGATGCATCTATCCGTCGGCATGGTCTCCTTCCTGGAGAAACCACATTCAGGACAACTAATGGTCGAATCAGGATTCACGTTCATACCACCCTCGAGTGTTGTTGACGATCTTCACCACGGAGAGCATCACCGGTACCTCGACCAGCACCCCGACCACGGTGGCGAGCGCCGCCCCTGAATCGAAACCGAACAGCGCGATCGCCGCGGCCACCGCCAGTTCGAAGAAATTGCTCGCACCGATCAGAGCCGAAGGAGCAGCCACGCAATGGGCCACCCCGAACTGGCGGTTAAGCAGATAGGCCAAGCCTGAGTTGAAATAGACCTGGATCAGGATCGGTATTGCGAGCATCCCGATCACCAGGGGTTGATCCAGAATCTGCTCACCTTGAAAACCGAACAGGAGCACCAGGGTGGCCAGCAATGCCGACAGGGAGACGGGATGGAGCCGGGCCAGCATCGCCTCCAGCGCCTGTTTGCCGCCATGGATGAGCAGATAGCGCCGCCATACCTGGGCAAAGATCACCGGCAGCACGATATAGAGCACCACCGAAAGAAACAGGGTCTCCCAGGGCACACTGATGGCGGAGAGCCCCAGCAGCAGGCCGACAATGGGCGCAAAGGCGAAGACCATGATGGTGTCGTTGAGGGCTACCTGGGTCAGGGTGAAGTTGGCGTCACCGTTGGAGAGCCGGCTCCAGACGAAGACCATCGCCGTGCACGGGGCCGCAGCCAACAGGATCAGGCCGGCGATATAGGCATCGAGCTGTTCGCTTGGCAGATAGGGTGCGAAGACACCACGAATAAACAGCCAGCCCAGCAATGCCATTGAAAAGGGCTTGACCGCCCAGTTGATGAACAGGGTGACACCGATACCCCGCCAGTGGGCGGCGACCTGGTGCAGCGCGCCGAAATCGACCTTGAGCAGCATGGGGATGATCATCAACCAGATCAGCACCGCCACCGGCAGGTTGACCTGGGCGATCTCGAGTCGCCCCACTGTCTGAAACACGCCCGGCATCAGATGCCCTAGCGCGATTCCCGCAACGATGCACAGCGCCACCCAGAGGGTCAGATAACGTTCGAAGAATCCCATGGAAGCACCGGCGGCACGCCTGCCCGTGACTTCGCACTGAGTACTCAACTCGGTTCTCCTTCTGAAAATTTCATCGATATCGTGACATGTTTATCCACAGATGCTCGTCACATCTCACTATTTAGGTGGCTTATTACAACAGGCTGCTGGAGGTGTTTTGGCATTCTCTTTAGTATTGGCATCGGAATATTGATACCAGTTACTCTTGACACGACACCACCAATTATCCAAAGGCGGAAAGCCGATGCTTACCATAGCTTCGATGATTGTCTGATAAGCCGCTTGGCTGGCATCGTAACATACTATGACCTGATGTTTATCCAGATTCGTTGCTACCTTCAGCACCCCATTCAAATCACCGACGACGCGTTCCACGGCCATCGCGTCGGCGGCATGAACCAGTGCCGGCAGTTTGATCCTGCGCCTGACTTCCCAGGGACCTATGAGTTTCATGGATCGTGTTATAGGCACCATGCTTCACCTCGCTGAGGTTTGTATCATTCAACCGTGATTGTGATCTTCTCAGAAAACAGCGCTGGATCCTGTGGTTCATGTTCCTCATCACCCAGCAACAACTGCAGGGTATGCCTGCCGGGTGGGAGTTCCAACACGGTCTCCGTCTCGCCCTGATCGAAATGGATATGGTTTTCGTCGCTGGGTATGGGGGCATCCAGGTCGGGTAACTGTTCCACATCCACGAGTAGATGGTGATGACCGGCGGTGTGTCGCCGCTTGCCTTTAGTCCCGGCAGGGGTGATGCCGAAGCCCTGAATGCCGAACTTCACCTTGAACGGGCTCTTCACCACGTCACCCTGCTGCAGATCGATGAAATAGACCTTGGCATGTTGTGGTGGAGAGTGCGCCTCTGCGACAGCGGTTATCAGCAGGAGCGCCAGGACACCGACTAAAATCGCTCGCCTGATCATCACCATCGACTCCTATTGATTCTTACTGGCAAATACACGGGTTTTACCGTCATGCTGAATTGAGAGGACGTCATAGGGATCGCTCCTTGGGCCTTCCATGCCAGGTGATCCCATGGGCATTCCGGGCACGGCAAGGCCCTTTATGGAAGGTTTTTGCCGCAACATGCGCACAATCTCACTCGCCGGCACATGCCCCTCTATGACATAGCCGCCGACCATGGCGGTATGACAGGATTGCAGATGGCGGGGAATCCCCATTTCGGCCTTGATGGGATTCATATTGCGCCGGTCGTGGACCTCCACGGAAAACCCGTTGTCCCGCATATGATCCACCCATTTAGAACAACAGCCACAGGTAGGGCTCTTGTAGACCACCACGTCGGCTGCCTCGACCGTCTTTTGATTGAGCAACAGGGTGCCGATAACCAGGGTTGAGATCACCAGCAGAAAAGTCGCCAGGGTGAGTGATTTGTTCGATTTCTTGGTCTGTTTCTTAGTCATTCTCGACTCCGTAGGTTTGTCTGATTACTTCAGCCCTTTTTGATCGGCTGCAGTGGCCTGTTGGCCTGGGTATTGCGCTCATACCAGATGCGATAGACCTCATCAGTCCAATGGGTTTGTACCCAGGCCAGAATGTCGTCGATCTGTGTCGCATTCAGTTTGTCGCCGAATCCCGGCATGCTTCCGCCCAGCGGTATGCCTCCCAGCCTGACCGTTCGGCGCAGTACGGACAGGGGGTGATGCCAGGTGTGGGCGGTACCGTTGAGGGGTGGCGGAGGCAACTTTCCGTTGGCATCCAGCCGCTTCCACTCCTGTGTGCCTGATGCATCGGGTTTATGACATTCAGCGCAGTGCACCTGGTAGAGTTTGTTGCCCCTGGCAACCTGTGTCTGGCTGTACCAGCGCTCTGTTGGCAGGGGTTTTGTCGCCGCCGGGCCTGGTCGGTCTATATTGGCCGCTGCATCCTGTTGATTGCTGCAAGCGACCAATCCAAGCAAGCCGGGCAGTAGTATTAGAATCAATAGTCGTCTCTTCATGCGCTGATACCTGGGAAAGTTGTTGGATATGTCAAAACCAGGCCCTGATCCCGGCAACCACTTGCGTGTCACTGGTATCTTCACCCTCCTCCTTGGTGAAATCGGCGGTTTGACCGAACTGCTTTGTCCAGTTGATTCCGATGTAGGGTGCGAACTCCTTCCACACCGCGTAGTGAAGCCGCAGCCCCAGCGAGATGTCGGAGAGGCCGGAACCGATGCCGACCTCCTCATCATCCTTACTGTAGAGGTTCATCTCGATTTCGGGTGAGAGGAATACCCTTTGGGAGAACATGTATTCATACTCCGCATCGAGCCGGGCGCTCACCTGGCCCGATTCACCAAAGAAGAGGCTGGCATCCACTTCAAAAAGATAGGGCGCCAAACCTTTGAGAGCGAGTGCCAGGAAATCCCGCTCCGGCTCCGGTTTGATGTCACGGCGCCAGCCGATCTGGAAGTCCCAAAAGGGGGCGACAGCACGACTGTAGAGGAACTGTACCTCCGCCTCTTCTGTCTCCCCATCCACTCGCTCCACTTCGGTCTTGAACCAGAACTTGTTGAGGTCTCTGCCGATCCAGGCATCGGCATCCAGGACCAACGGGTCTGGACCATCCGTGTACCTGATCTCCAGTTTGTCGATCATCACCTTATACAGCAGCGGATCGTCCGCGCCGCCGGCGTAGAGCGTGGTGCTAAATCCGATCGCCATCAACGCAGTTATTTGTTTAATACCCATTTTCATACCCCTCAACTGACGATGACAGTACGGAACATACCCAGCATGTGGTAAAGCAGATGACAGTGGTAGGCCCAGCCCCCTTCCGCATCCACACTGACCCGGTAGCTGATGCGGGATCCGGGTTGTACGATGACGGTGTGTTTGCGCGGGATATAGTTGTTGTCACCGGTCTCCAGGTCGCTCCACATTCCATGCAGATGCATCGGGTGGTTCATCATCGTGTCGTTGACGAAGGTGATGCGCAGGCGCTCGCCCATTTTCCATCGCAGGGGTTCGGCATCGCTGCGTTTGACCCCGTTGATCGACCACATGTAGCGCCCCATGTTGCCGGTGAGATGGAGTTCGATCTCCCGGTCCGGTTCCCGGTGGTCATGGGTGGTGCGCAGATTCTTCAGGTCCGCATAGGTCAAAACACGACGGCCGTTGTTGCGCAGACCGACACCGGGATCGTCCAGGCGGTATTGGGGCGCATCGGCCCGCATGTCCACATGTGGTCCGTATTCGGTCTTGGCGTGTTGCACGGGACCGGCAGTAAAATCTGACGGGTTGGGTTTGATTTGGTGGTCCGGCATCTGATGCTGGCTATGATCCATGCCCGGCATCGTTTGATCCGCGGACATCTGATGCTGGCTGTGATCCATTCCCGGCATCGCTTGCCCATCAGGCATCTGATGCTGACTGTGATCCATGGCGGACATGTCGTGCCCCGCGTGATCCATCATATTCATGCCCATATCGCCGTGACTCAGACTGGGCACAGGGTCCGGCTCCGGTATTGCTGCAGTCAAGCTCGGATCGGGTGTCAATGTCCCCCGTGCATACCCCGAACGAGCGATATCCTGGGCAAAAATGGTGTAGGCCCTGTCATCCTTGGGCTCGACGATGACGTCATAGGTCTCCGCCACTCCCAGGCGAAACTCGTCCACCGAGACCGGCTCCACATTCTGCCCATCCGCCGCCACAACTGTCATCTTGAGCCCGGGAATGCGGACATCGAAAAAGGTCATGGCGGAACCGTTGATAAAGCGCAGCCTGATCTTCTCGCCTCGCTTGAAGAGCCCTGTCCAACCGTCGGATGGGGTTTGGCCATTGGCCAAAAAGGTGTAGGTGTAGCCGGTCACATCCGAGAGGTCGCGCTGGCTCATGCGCATATGGTTCCACATCTTGCGTTCGTTCCAGGTGGCGGCCAGCCCCTTCTCTTTCAGATCCTTCATCAGGTCGCCATGGGTACGCTCGCTGATGTTGTAGTAGTGGCTGAGCTTCTTCAGCTTGGCATAGACGTCATTCGGATCCTCGTCGGTCCAGTCGGAGAGCATGACCACATAGTCGCGGTCATAAGCGACAGGGTCGGGTTCCCTGGGATCGATGACGATGGGGCCATACAGCCCTGTCTGTTCCTGGAATCCCGAGTGACTGTGATACCAATAGGTCCCGCTCTGCACCACCTGGAATTGATAGGTGAATGTCTCACCGGGCTTGATCCCGGAGAAGCCATCAGAGATACCAGGCACGCCATCCATTGCGCTCGGCAGGATAATGCCGTGCCAATGGATGGAACTGGTTTCAGGCAACAGGTTGGTGACTCGGAGTGTCACATTGTCGCCCTCACGCCAGCGCAATATGGGGGCCGGCAGCGAGTTGTTTACCGTGGTGGCCATCCTGGTCGCGCCAGTGAAATTCACCGCCTGTTCGCCGAGAGTCAAACTGAAATCGGTACCACGCAGGGTTTGTGGACCCTGCTGCTTCATGTCAGCCGCCAACAAACGGCCGCCGAAACCGAGTCCGGCGTAGGCGCCGCCCATTGCCAGTCCGGTGACAAATCGACGCCGTGTCAGGCAGATACCATCTCTTTTTATGGGATCATGAAAATCACTCATGGATTGTCTCTTCCTCTGCAAGCCAGTCCACCGAAACGGCATCACTGGCAGTAACCAACAGATATTTCAAATCGGGAATATCGTTAAGCGATCACTAAGTCAGTAGCGATCGATTGCAGGAGAGATCAGGCCCTGGGGGGGCGAAAGAGTGATGAGATGCTTTGATTGACCAGGTCGCTATGCGTTTGCATAACGGCGGTGAAAGTGGTTTGGAGTGTTGAAAACGAGAAATCCGGCAACAGCCCCAGCAGACAAGAGACGCAATGGCCGGATGAACAGCTACCGCCACTGCAACCGGTATCGGCATTGCAATTCTCGCAATCCATCATGGCGCCATGCTCAGTAGTCATAACCTGACCGCCATCATGGTGATTCCCCATCTGATGTTGATGCACCTCGCTCTTTTGCTCGAGAGATGAGGTGAAACCGGCCATCGCACCCTGGAGCGGGATCAGACCCAGCACGACAGAGAGCAGAACAGCTAGCAGTTTTTCAGGGAACCGGCGCATAGTCTTGAGTATTGCTGAGATCCATTCTTAGTTCAACTGATTATTTTGTACTTGAATGGCCAGTGAAAGTTCCACCCGTTCATCTGATTCAATTATAAATCAGGACAGGGTTCACCCCGATCGATGCGCTTGGTATTCACCACCGGTATATCTTCCTGATGGTCATGGAAGCCCTTGATATTTGGTGGATTGTAGTTGCACTTCGCCAGCTGCATACGATCCAACACCGATTGATGAACCGCTTCACCATCATTGGTATGTTTTCCAATCTGCCGCTCATATGGCCCCATAACCCGATAGGCAATGGTCATTGAGTCATTTAGTACAGAGTTGAAGCAGGGCCAGAAGTGGTCCAGATAGTCTTTGTCACATTCGAGTCCTAATCCTTCGGCTTTTTCCACCATCCAATGCAGCGCCTCGTTGGCCAGGCCATCGGGAGAGTAACTACCGCCAACATTGCTGTGCACACCGGCAAACCAGGCCTGTTGTAACTCACCCTGCCATGACATTGGTCGATGCCAAAATGAAGGTTTGAAAGGCTTGCGACGTTCATCGATTGCAATGGCATGCATGGCATTTTCGATATTTGGATTCAAATCGATATCGTGATATTGATATTTCTTTTTGTTGAAAACCTGACCAATGACTCCAGGGGCGCCGAGTGCACCCACTGTGTCCCAGACGCCGATTAGCTTAATCGGCGGACATGGACGGGTACCTTTGCAATTGTGAAAGGCACTCTCCCACTCCGATGAACCGGGCCCCTTGCTCTTTTCATAACAGAGATACATTTCCGGCACATAGTAGTCGTCATCTTTTTCGATCAGTCCGATTAGATTCATAAAACCGGCAAGGCTTCTTACCGTAAATGCACCGCGACTGAAACCAAACAGATAGATTTCATCGCCAGGCTCATAGTTATAAACGATAAACCTGTACATGTTACGAATATTCTCTTCCATACCTTTGCCAAAAGCCCCGCCGGTGAATTTGTCAAGCGGACCACTAGTCCCCACTCCTTCGTGGTAATAGACTATCTGAGAAGTACCATCACTGGACTTTGGTTTTATGGCACGGGCAATTTTGGTCACATTGGTTGGGTGGCGGCGTCCTGTTTTTTTATCGACCTGATCCCGGATGTTCCATGTGCCATCGGCACAGATTATGATTCTTTTCATTTTAAACAGCCCCTAATAACGGTTAATCTCTATTACAAGCAGTAATCTTGATATCGGTTCCAACCTCGACCGTAGCCTGAACCGCGGGCACTTCCACTGAACCCGGAATCATAACTTCCATCCTCCCCGCCATCCTATTTTATTATAATCAGCCACTAAACACATCTAATAGATATTTGCAATTTTACAAAAAACACTTCATAGATGAAGGCTATCAACAGTGGCCGGGAAATTGACATATTGTTAACAGCTCAGTCTGCATCCTGAGGGGATTTAGTATCAGGGGGGCATTGGGAACGACAACATACATTGGCCAATAACGACGGTTAGTTCACAGCCTGAAATACACAAAGGATGTATACAAACAAAGGCCAAGGAAAAACCATGGCGTTAAACTCAATTTCACGGAAAAGAGGATTGAATCAATGAATAAAATGACCATTGCCATCGTCATTTGTACTGCCCTAACCCTGACAGCTTGTGGCAAGACGAGTGACACGGAATCAGTAAATCAAACCACTTCCAGCGACACAATGAAGGATCAGAACTGGTCAACAGTTACTGAACAACAAGCGCCTACCGACCCGACCGCCGAGACCGGTACTGGAAGCGCAACACCCACCGAACAAGCCGCATTCGAGGTAGAACAAACTGTAAACGAGAAAGGTGAAATGATAGAGGGTACGAACAAGGAATGATATTTAACTGATGAAAAACGATTAACCCGGTGAGCCACACCTTGATCAATGGCATGCTTAAAGCCCTGAAAGCAGTCTATCAGGCCGCCGGGTTAATCAGACATAGGCCCCAAAACCTTCCAGCTCCTGTTCATGTAAGCTATGTAATATCATTGATACTTGCTCATGCAGCTCCCGAGTGTTAAATGATTTTTTAAAATATTATTGTATCTTGTTGTTATTAAATATATTATTAATGTGATATCTTAAGTTCATTGTCGAATATTTCGTTAGAACAAAAGCGTTGATTACCCCACCCCGATGAGACATTTAGCCAAGATATGTCAAACACCCTGATCAAAGCACAGAAGAAACTAAGACAAGGCAAGCTTGATGATGCAAACAAACTCCTCTCACGGGTTCTAAAAAAAGATCCAGGCAATCCGCAGACTCTCTATCTTTTAGGCGAGACACTCCTGCTTCAGGGGAGGTTGAATGAAGCCCTGGTCAAGCTGAGAGAAGCGGTAGCAAGCGGTCAGGCCAAACCTTGCTGGTACGTCATGTGTGGCGTAGCCCTGGAAAAGAAAGGCCTTCTCGCTGATGCTGAAAAGTCCTACAAGCTGGCAGAGATGTCAGGATGTACCGATGAGCAAATGTACATCTTGCTTGGGAGTTTTTATACGAACTCGTATCAAAACTACCAGAAGGCTGAACAATACTACACCAGTCTGATCAAGATGAATCCAAATGCATTTCTTGCATATGTAGGGCTTAGCAGACTTTATATAAAACAGGAACGATATGAAGATGCAATTCAGGCCTTGGATTATTGCCTGTCCAATGAATACGAAACTGCAGATGTATATATTAATTTAGGTCATGCACTGTCACACCAAGGGCGTCAAAAAGATGCTTTAACGTGTAACAGGAAGGCCATTGAAATATTACCAACCAGCATCATAGCGCGCCAAAATTGCATTTTGCAGCTTTTATACACTCTAGACGATCAATCAGAAATATACCGGGAAACAATCGAGCATGCGTCGAAAATCAATGATCTCGTAGAGCCACGATTTACACATACTATAGATTGCAATCCTGATAGAAAATTGAAGCTTGGTTTTATATCAGCCGATATTCGAAAGCATGCCATAAGTTATTATTTCACGCCTATATATAATCTTTTCAATAAAGATCTATTCTCTTTGCACGTCTATTACAACAATATTCTCTATGATGATATTACCGAAAAGGTCAAAAAGAGATCTGACTCATGGTGTGAATGCCAACTATATGATGATGAACAGTTAGCCAATCAAATCCACTTCGATAAAATTGATATTTTGATTGACCTATCAAACCATACTTCAGGCAACAGGCTTACTACCTTCTGCAAAAGACCCGCGCCAATGCAAGTATCCTGGATGGGCGCTCCAATTTCCACCGGACTTGAATGTATGGATTTCTCGTTAAAAGACAAAAGTCTTTTGGAAATATGTAAGTTCGCAGACAATGCTACTGAGATAATACTTCCAGTGGAAAAGCTGACATTCTATGATCCACTTGTAGAGCTTCCGCCCCTCTCTGAACCACCATGTATAAAGAATGGATATATTACCTTCGGATCATTTAATGGATTACAGAAGGTTGATCAGAACCTGATAGAAACATGGGCAAAAATACTCCATCAGGTACCTGAATCAAGGATCAGAATGGTTGTAGAAGATTTCAATAACTCCTTGATGAAAGAGTATATTTTTGATCACTTCATAAAATTCGATATTGACAAATCAAGAATTGAGCTGCAACCAAGGCTTAGCCTAGAGGGGTATTTGGAATCTCACAATAAAGTCGATATCGCATTGGATCCTTATCCTTTTCATGGAGAAACCACTACCTATAACTTATTACTCATGGGTCTCCCTCTCGTATCACGTGCAGGCAAGTCAACGGTAAGCAACATCTCTACAAGAATTCTTTCGGTATTAAACAGACAGGAATGGGTAGCAAAGGATTTCCAGGAGTATATAGAAATCGCCATCACTCTAGCTATGGATACTGATAGGCTTGTAACGATCAGACAGTCTTTGCGTGATGAGATTACTAATTCGTCTATTATGGATTATCAGGGAGTCACACGAAGGATTGAATCAGCGCTGTTATCTGGATGGAAACAAGTGTGTAATAAACAGGATTCTGAAAAAGATTGATTGCTTTCGTTAGGGCCTGTTAACACTAATAACCTAGCAGTTATTGGCTATCTTTAATTAAGACTGCTATTGCTGTAACTATGGTATCAATCATCTCTTTATCAACAGCTACTCCGGATGGTAATACCACTACCCTATCAGAGATAATTTCGCTTTGCTCAAGAGAACAGGATTGTGCCGGCAGCATGCTCTTGTAAGGTCTCATGCGATGACAACATGGCCAGAAGTATCGTCTGGCCAATATATTTTCTGCTCGCAACACCTCGACCAATCTATCACGCGATACTTTACAATCTTCACTTATTTCAATAACAATATATTGATAATTATTGGTTTCTTTATCGTCATATTCAAGTAATTTGATGCATGGAATATTGGATAATGCATGTAGATAATGATGATAGACGTTCTGGTTATGCTCTATCCGGGTTTCAAGATATTGAAGATTTGTTAATCCCATCGCCGCTGACATCTCATTCATCTTGCCGTTAGTTCCGGGATGAATGACATTGTCAAAACCGGAAAATCCAAAATTTCTCATCAGCCTCAGGGTGTCGGCTAAGCTATCGTCATTGGTCAGAACAGCGCCGCCTTCCAAGGTTTGAAAAAATTTCGTGGCGTGAAAGCTTAATACTTCGCAAGCACCGAAGTTTCCCACCTTTATGCCATTGTGTGTACAACCAAACGCGTGAGCAGAATCAAATAATAGTTTCAGGTTGTGTTCGTCAGCAATCGCCTGAAGCTCCTCGATCGGAGCAGTGCGTCCCCAGAGATGCACACCAATGATACCTGTCGTTCGGTCACTGATCATCCGCCTGACTGAATCAGGATCAAGATTGTGGGTGTCCGGACTGATATCTGCAAAAACGGGTTTAATGGCCTGCCAATGCAGTGCATGGGCCGTGGCAATGAAGGTGAACGATGGAACAATCACTTCACCTTCAAGCTTTAATGCGCGGATTGCGATTTCCAATGCAACTGTACCGCTGCACATTGCAACGCAATGTTTGACATCATGGTGTTCTGCTACCTGCTTCTCGAGAGCCATAACCATTGGCCCATTATTGGTTAACCAGTTATTATCCAGGATCTCGTCGACATACCCAAGAAAGACTTTCCGATCTCCCACAAAAGGATGACCAACGTGCAAAGGTTCGGAAAAAGCGGGATTTGCTCCATTTATCGCCAGGTCATCAAGGGATTTTATTGTTTTCATACTTAGTTATTTCAGCTTTGGAACAATGATGGAGAGTTGTTAATCTAGAAAAATCTCAAGTGCAGTATCTTTTATGTCTGCCTCTATCTCGCTAATAATCTCAGCTGCCAGTAGAGATTTCCACGCGTCGTCAGTTTGTGCCGATCGATATACAGAGTATGGATCATCGTCTTGAGTATTTGTGCTGTCGGTTATAAATTTTTCTGTTTGCATGGTGTATTCCAAATCAAGAAACTGAAACAGGTTTTTTGTCTCTTGAACGGTATTTGCGAGGAATTTCGAATACTGTATCAAGTATATTCGATCAGGATACTGTTGTTCGAGTTGCAGAATCAGATTGCCCAGTTCCTTCCATTTCTCAAAACCATTGAACTCTTCCGGTTTGTTCATGTTTTTCTTTAGTGCGTATCGCCACTCTTCCATAATATTCCAACCCAGGTCCTCCCTGAACTCTCTCCCTGCGTTCAACCAGGAGTTTAATACTGACAATGGATTTCTTATTATCGCGACCAGCTTTAACTCATCGGTTCGACGCATCATATTGTTGAGAATATTGTGATACCTTACTTCCTTGTACGCGACGTGGGAGATTTTTCGTTTCTCGAAAGTTGGTAGCTTGCCTGCATCCCTCTGATTTGTTCGGTTTGTGAACTTATCTTTGCAGCCCGCAAGGCGATAAAAAAATTCCTGTATATCCTGCTTTGTCGATGCAGGCGTCAGAAAATCTTTATGTGCATATGAAAAAAGCGGCTGGAACTTATATATAGTGTTGGGAGAGCTGTTTATCACCTCACCTATCCATGTGGTACCTGAGCGGGGGGCTCCATGAATGGCGACAGGGATATACTTCTGCTCACGCATTGTTTGTTACTCCAGTTCGTATTGTGTGAGTATTTCCCTTAATACATCAATACCATTAAACATCAAAATATCTATAATAGAAAGCCATGGCACAAACTCATGGTTAAACTGCCTATAGACAACATCCCTGCTATTGATAAATGATAGTTCTATGCCAAGTTCTTTGAATGATTGTTTACTGTAAAGCGCCTTTCCATTGGTTGCATTCACATATGCAGAATACCCCAGGTCATTCGTTATCGCTGCAATTCGTTGCTCTTTGCCTAAACCCTGTGTAAGCGGTGAAATAACGGATGCCTTCCTGAATTGCCGGGACATCCCCAAGTAATCATACACATGCAGTATTGAATTTATTGCCAGGTCGGATATTGAGTCCACTTCATCATCCAGCACCCCGTGAAGTAATTCGATGACATGATTGTAGTAAGGGGATTTATTGTATGCTTGAGTGATTGTCTCAAAAAACTTTCGTCGCCACCTGGCATCAATACATATTTGAGTATCTTTGATTAAAGTGTTAGAGCTTAAATCAGAAATCGGTATTGTGAAGGTATAAGGTTTTTTTTGCACTAGGATTCTGTTTCTGTTGATCCAGCCCTGTTTGATGAAATTCACATCATCGTAAAACACAAAAACATTACTAGCTTCGATCAGATGGAAATATCCGATGTAGGGAAACACATAGGGTTGCATGATGGCAACCTTGCCGCTACTCGTTTTTTTGTGCTTATCCTCCAGATCATTATTGGATAGGCATGACCTCACAAATAAAACTCCTAACTACAATCTAGACTTAGACGTTATATCAAAACCGGGCAGTTTACTTGGCCATCATCTTTTCAAGATCGCGCACCATATATCTGGCGGCACGCAGCCAAGCCTTCTCATTATCCCCTCTGAAGTCGTAGGCCTTACTGATCAGAGTCCTCTCATTCTCGACATCCTTGATCTCAATGTGCATGGTCAGCACGAGAATGCTCATCTTGTATATCCAGCCTATCATTACCTTGTCGCCTTGTACCTTTTTGGCGAGATCGTATTCGCATTGATTGCAGGTGTGTATATAGGTGCCCAACTGGGCATCGTCTACAGCCTGATTAACCTGACTTTGCGAGACCACCTTGAATATGCCTTCATTATCGATTGTCTCAGCGATGAAATTGGTAAGTTTATCCAGCATTTTTTCGTTACGATCCTCGCCGCCGCTGACCGGTGTGTTGTCAACGATTTCAAATGGAAGCACCACCAGCCTCTCACTCTGTAAAGCGGTTGCGGATCCGGGCAAAGTCGCGAACACTATTATCAACAAAACTCGCGAAACCACAGCGATATGCAGGCTTACAAATTCATCAATTATTCTAAGAGTATAATGATTGATACTGCTCATCAGTTTCCTCCATGCTGCGGTATGTGATTAAAAGGAGATGGCCGACCGATGAGACTTCCAGTTGACCCTCATTTACCATGCGCCTTTCATGCTGGGCCTGAGCTGTATGGGTAGCAGTATAGCTGATCTGGCGATAGACTACTCGACCACTGAACAGGAGACATTACCATGCGCATGCTGCACACCATGATCCGGGTCGGGGACCTGCAGCCATCAATTGACTTCTATACCCAGGTACTGGGTATGAAGCTGTTACGCCAGACGGACTACCCAGACGGAAAGTTCTCATTTAATTGACCCACAAATGGGATACCGACAGTTACGATCTGGGTAACGGATTCGGCCATCTGGTGATCGAAGTTGACGATGTTTACAAGGCGGCGGCGCAGATCGATGAGCGGGGCGGCAAGAAATTACAGAGCCGGTTAGCTCTCGGCCATGGGTATTACTTTAATATATTCATCGGTCGCTTCCCGATCGGTGCCTATGACGATGCGAAGATGGCCAACCGCTGAGACCTCCAACTGCCCCCGAATCTCCACCCGCTCTCCCCGCTCGGCCTGACCCACATAGGTGGCGGTATAACTGACAGCCTCCTGTATGGAGGGGTGATCCAGTCGGTAGCGGGCGGGATAGTCGAAGCTGTGGCTGTCATCATCGATACCGGCCTGCAGGCTGCATCTGCCCTGTTTTCGATAGCGGAGCAGATCCTGCCATGGTTCGGGACTCAGGAGGGTGATATCGAACTTCGTCTGTGCTATCGCGGCTTTATTGTATTTGCGTTTCTCATGCCAGAGATACTCTTCAAATGTCAGGGAACAACCACGCCGTTCATAGGCATCTCGCCATAATGCGTCGTCCAACGGCTGCAACTGCTGTTTGCGCAGCAGGGATTTGACCATCTCACGGGCTTTAAAGAATTCATCAGGCCGATAGAACACCAGGTCAATGTCGGAGCCTTTTTTCTGCGCCCCAATCAGGAGTGAACCGGTGACGCCTATCTCCCCTGTATCCAGTCCATGCGTTGCAAACAGGCCCATCAGGCGATGTAACTTCTCTTCAATTTCGTCACCCGGGGTTCGCTGAAGAAGCTTGCGCAATCTCTTGCGCGGTCGATGGTGGACTTTGACCAGATCAGGGTGGACCCCATGCAGGATCACATCCCTTGCCTTGGAATAGTGGATATAGTGCGGATGGTGATGCTTCAGCAGTTCATCGGCATCCCGGGTGGAGAGCTTCTGATATCCCCCCTGGATCTGTCGATAGCGCAGGGACGCGAGCACCCGTTGTTGATCCAGATCCGCTGTCACTACCGCAAAGATCAGGCCCTCGGCTGTCTCGATGAAATCCTTGGGCTGATAGCTGTCCAATAGCGCCTATCCCGCACCGGTTTTCATTGGCTGGCATACACCTTCTTCTTCGCTCCACTGTCGGCGATAGTCGTCATAGTCATATGCCTTCATCAGCATCGGTATGCCCTCGTCACTGAGGAGATGGACCGAGGGCAGATTGTGTCCGTTGAAGCGGGATGCCTTTATCAGACTGTATGCCCCCACATTCCTGAACACCACTCGATCGTTTATCCCGAGGGGACGGTTAAAGCGGTATTCACCAAACAGGTCGCCACTGAGGCAGGTCGAACCCGCCAGGGTGACGGCATATCCACCCTCCGGCTGTTCTTGAAGCAGCTGCGGACTGCGCTGATACTCGAAGACTTCCGGGAGATGGTTTACAGAGGTGTCGAGGACGGCAATCGATTTGCCGTCACTTTCAAAGGTATCGATGACACTCGTCACCAGTAGACCGGCGTCGTCCACCACCGACTTGCCAGGTTCCAGGTAGACTTGGACGCCCCAGGCCGTTTGAATATGTTCGATGATTGACAGCAAGACCTCCAGGTCATTCGATTCCTGGAACAGGTAGCCTCCCCCCAGATTCACCCATTCGATTTCGCGCACCAGCTCTGGCAGACGGGCTTCCAGGTGGGCAACCGTCGATTGTAAGGGTGCAAACGAGCGTGCGCCGAAATTGGTGTGCAGATGCAGACCACTCAGGCCACTTGCCGACAGCTCGCCGGATTGCCATTGCTCCAACACCTGCGGCAAGGGAACACCCAACTTGGAGTGAGTGCGGCAGGGATCGTAACGGGGATCTTGTATAAAGGAGAGTTGAGGGTTGATGCGCAACCCCGCTTTGGCCTTGCCGCCAAGGAGGAAGGTGAAACGCTCCATCTGGCTCAAGGAGTTGAAACTCACACTATCGCAAAGCTCACCAATCTCGGGCATCTCATCCCGCCGCAGACCCGGGGTGGTGATGTGAAGCGTGCCTGTACCGGCCAGGACCTCATGGGCCAGCCTTGCCTCGAACAGAGAGCTTACCGAGAATCCGTCCACCACGCCGCGCATCCGTTTCAGTAGCCCGGTAAAGGGACACGCCTTGATCGAATAGAGGATTCGGCAGTCACTGATGGACCTGATGTTATCCAACAGGGCAAGGTTCTGCCCCAGGCGTTTATCATCGAAGACGAAACTTGGCGTGTTAGGAAGCGCCTCGAACCAGGCCTGGCGGTATGTTGGTTTATCTTCCTTGGTTGCAGTGAGATTGAGTGTCATGGACATAGCTCCAATGCTGCCTGGTCCATCCGCGGAGCTGTTTGCACCAGTGCAGCTTGAATCTCCAGCAACCGCTCGGGTACAACACTGGCTGTGCGCACACTCCCTTCACACAGTGCACCGCGGAATCCAAGATAGTCTGGTAACAGGGGATGCAGATGGGGGATATCCTCCAATCCCAGGGATCCGGCGAGACCGCTGAGCATATCCAACGCCCTGACTTGATTTACGAATCTACCGAGCCGGTTAACACCTGTATGCGCCAACAACCCTCCCCCACCCTTGCCTGCCGTGTCCAACATGACACCGTGAAAACCGGCATCGGCAAACTCATCCAACCTCTGCAGCGGTGGATCACGATCCGCAAACAGCACTGCCACCAGGTTATGTCTATGGGTGAGTCCGGATATGGCTTGCAGACATTGGTTCAGGTTTTGACTGGAGAAGAAACCCACCTTCACATAGTCAACCCCGCATGCGGCGGTCTGGCGAATGGCCTTGTTGAGTTGTTGCGGATCGGCAGGCAGATCACCGACAGTGGCACTGACCGGGCAGCGGCCGGCACACTGGGTCACCAGGTTGCGAATTGACGCTATGGGGAGTGCCCCCAACGCCCCTGTGTGAGGATTCTTCAAATCGATGATGTCCACACCGGCCTGGATGGCTATATCAAGTTCCCGTGGGTCGATTACACTGGCCAACATACCCGTCATACCGCATCCTCTTTCTGCTTCTGGAACGCCTCTACCCGTGCCATCAACCAATCCCAGGCCTCCCGCTCCCGTTCACCCGCGGTCTTGTCGATGGCAATGGTCAGGTAGGCTATTTCTGCATCTATCTTTTCTGCCGGCAGCCGCTCCAGCCGACTAACCAGAATCGCCAGCTCCAGCACCGCCGACTGGGCCCGGTTGAACCCCTGAAATGGCCGGTGATTGGCTTGGTAAACAGGTTTGCAGATCAAGCGCGGACGGACCTGATCCTCCTCCACCCTTAGCAGCCGCACCTCACTGTGGGCCAGGGCATCGACCAGTCGCGGTGCATCCACCTGCTCCGCCTCCACCAGGGGCCAGTCGTAGCGCCCGGTAAGACAACCGGCGAAAACCCTGACGTCGTCGCAGTAGTTGATGACCGCGCACTCCCCGCCAAGGATGTTGTCGAGGGTGCGTGAGGGACGGAAGGGGGCGATAACAACCTCCCCTTGCCGCCAGACCACACCCATCGGGGCGATCTGATCTTCCCCTTCCTGGCTGCGGCAGGTGACGATTACTTCGTGGATCATGAGGTTTTCCTGACCTTTTTCATGGTGGTGCCTGGTGCCTGCTGTTGGGTCATATCCTGTTCCTCCTCGGACAGGGCCGAGCCCCAGCGCAAGGGTTGATCCTGCACATAGCGTTTGCCGAGCAGATGGGCGATCTGCGCCCTCGCCAATTCAACCCCGAGGTAAAAGGCATGCCCGCCATCCTCTTCGACCTCCAGCTGAGGAAAGAACTCGAAGGGATCCTCATGGGTATGCAGACCCTCCCGGTTGTAGAGGTGGATGCCCTCGTCGCTGACCTGGATGCGGTAGTTCGGATCGCGAATCTCGGCGGCCAGCTCGCTTATCTGGTCAAAGGTATAGGGAAAGGGTCTGATTTCATGCACGGCTGTAAGCCGATTGTCGACCTGTTTCGGCAGGCTCTTCTCCTGGCGTGCCCAATACATGATACGCCGCGCCGCGTCCGCCTCACGCACGGCGCTGCGGCAGTGGGGACTGACCTGGGTGGTGAGGATATTGCTGATGTGAAGTTCCGAGATGATGCCCATCAACACCGCATTGATGCCGGTGGTATCGGCCTCTGTCAGCTCAGTGATGTTACCCACCCCCATCATTATTTCTGTTTTCGGATGATCTCTCCGTAGACGCTGGTAGCGAACGATGGACTCAGTGAAACCGAAGTGAATGGGATCCAGGATAGGATCTGCAATATAGGCACGCTCCTGATCATCCAGCTCTCGCATGGCACGCTGCAGGGAGTCAAGGTCACCGGGTTTGGCGGGAATCACCACCGGTTTGGACGCAACCTTGTCGGCAATCCAGAGGTTGTTCTCATGCAGGCTGAGCAGGAAGTCGGCGCCGGCTTCACCGCCGGCCAGCAGCTCTTCGCTCTGCATCGAATCCACACTGACCCGGTAGCCGGCAGCCTTGAGGGCCTTCACACTATCGGCAAGATGGGGGAAGGGTGTCTCCGGCAGACAGCCGAGATCGATGACATCAGCCCCGTCGGCGGCATAGGCCGCGGCCCGCTCCAGGATCGCTTCGACGCTGAGATTGGGGGCATCGACGATTTCGGCAAAGATGTTCACATCGTAACCGCTGAGATCGGGGGCCTTGCCTGCATAGCCGAAATGGCGAGGCAGGTCCATCAGCTCCTCGGGGCCCCGCTCCACTGGAATACCGAAGTGGCGGGTGAGTTCATCCAGATCGCCCCGGCAGCGACCCGGCACCAGGATCCGTTGTGCATCTCCGGTGTCATCAAGGCGGCGCTTGATCATATCGGCGGTCATCAACGCCGCCACCTTGATACCGAGATTGTGTACCCGCCACTCGAACTCCGCGGCGGCCATCTCCTGCAGAACCCGATAGAGCTGTTTCTCGGCCAGTGATCCGGTGAGAAAGAGGATCTTCTCAGCCATGCTGCCGCTTCCTCGAAAATATCGCGAACACTACCTCGCTCTGTCTGTCTGATTGCACCATTTCATACCCGCCCGGATTTAATCCTGCGCCGGCAGATACCCCACTGATTATCTGCCTCCTCCACAGCCACTTCCAGGGTCTCTACATGGGTCAACGCAGAAGATGCTTCGAGCTTCGGCAGCAGGGATTCCATAATATGCCAGGCCAGCATTTCAGCTGTGGTATTGGCGACAGGCAAAATGAGGCAATTGACCGCCGGCAGAGAGAATCTCTTGTCATAACTGGCGACCTCTATCTGGCCATCACCCTCCTCGATCGTGACCTCAGTACTGGTGCCTGGGAGTAAAATCTTGTCATGCAGACTTAAACACACCTCGGCGGCGAGTCGGTTGAGCTGGACGAAATCGATGACAAACGCATCATCGTTATTATCCCCATGGGCCTGGATGCGGACATGAAAGTTGTGTCCGTGAAGATTTTCACAGCTGCTGTCGAAGGTGATGAAATGGGCGGAGTTGAAATGTAACTCCCCCGGGTGGACATCGACCGCAAATGTTTGAGCATGATTTTGCAAAGGTTGGCTCCGAATTTAATTATGTTGATAGCCTTATCCCTGGTTCGCCAAGTATCACGGGGCACCAGGTAAGCGTCAACCTGACCTTCAATGTCATGCAAGTTTGGATCCAACTGAAATTGCGGGATCTGACCGCTTCTATTGCACCCAGTGTCGAGGAGAATCGATGCTTGGGGAATCCGGGTATGAGAGGTATGACGTGATTGACACAGGCAGTGTCTCAGAAATGGAAGACCAACACTGGCTGGATATGAGATCGAAGCATACTATTGATGGGGCCCGGCCCCACCAATAGTCATGGGAGATACTTGTAATCTTGTTTCAGATCAGCTCTTCTATGACGAGTCAGACTCATCGCATCGCAGCATTGGTATAACCCGTCCTACTGGATAGTAGGTGCCGTATTCGACCAGAAACTGACTCTGTATACTGTAGGCTTCTCGCTCCGCGGCGATGCTTTGTTCGCAATTTTCCAGCACCGCGCCTCGTTTGCCCTGAAGCCAATGTACCAGTTCATGCAGGGCAACCGATGTATGGAAGATATTGTTCTCCAAATCCATGCGGTCATCGAGATAGACCACATCCCCTTCTCCGGGATACCAGCCCAGCACCTTGCAGGAGCGTCCGTTACAGGCACGTTCCTGCAACCAACTATGGCTCACCATCTCCATTTCAGGACATTGATTGTCGACCCGATTGTAGTCAGAAAGGGTGAACACCCAAGAAAGCAAAACAGCGCATAATTCCATAATAACCCCCAGTCAAAGGTCGCCAGAGATGAATCTCGACAACCATGGGACGACCTTGTTGAGAGGAGGAATCCATGCCACATCTGTTAGGCCATCAGTAGTCTGATACTATATATAGCGGAATCTTGCAGCAGTACTTTAATAAAAGCTAATAGAGCTGTTTCAAGAAAGCCTATATCCATCAGAGCATACTAATATTCTGCATAACATATGCCATAGTGGCATTGATAATTGTTAATCGCTTAATTTTCATACAGTTAGAACATATCTCGACAAGTTGTATGATTTTTTATTCCTATTTGAAAGTCGAAATAGCCAAGAAATTGTCAGATTTGTTCTAAAAAGGGTCGTGCAGCTGGCCCAGAATAGTGCAAAACCATCTACCGATCATTAGGGGCTCATTAATCCTCAGGGCCAATCACTATCCTGGTAGCAACCGCCGAGTTGCCAGCATATACCTGGGTAAAATGGGCATGCTCACAGTCTGCCATCACTAGCGCCTGGATAGCACTCGACCTCAGATAACTGCCGAATCGATTATCCACAATGTTACGGGCCGTCAACTCATCCAGGGACAGGCTTTCACAATCAAGGGATAGGGATTTCACCAAAATCAGGTTTTGCGCGCCAAGCTGGTTGCAGAGCCACACCGCCAGGGAATCGGATGTCAGATCCCAACTGTGTTCCACGTCGGCAGCGGCCATGGTCATGGCGGTGGGCATCCATACCGGTGTCTCACCCCGCTTGAGTGCATCTTCCATCTGCAAAGGATTGGCAGTGGCAGTCAGTCCGGGCTGCAGTCCACACAACATCCGACCGAACTGTTCCATGGCAAGTAGCGCCATCCTATGGGCGGTGGATTCGTCGAACTGAAGTTGTTGTTGCGCCTGTCGCACCTGGTCGGCGAAAGGTCCACCGCCAGGGACAATGACCAGCGCTTGCGTCTGCGCCAGTAGAGTCAGCCATTTTGTCAGATGATCCGAGGTAAATAGACTGCCACCCAGCTTGACTACCCACATCGTTCGCTGTTCATCTGCTCCATTCGTTGTAGCAGATCCAACAGGGCGGCAGCCTTGTGATAGGTCTCCCGATACTCGGCCTCGGGATCGGAATCGGCGACGATACCGCCACCCGCCCATAGACGGGTGATGCCCTCGGAATGGATCATGGTCCGAATCGCAATATTGCAATCCATATCGCCATTCAAACCGATGTAGCCGATAGAGCCGCAGTAGATACCCCGCCGCTGGGGCTCCAACTCCTCGATGATCTCCATTGAGCGCAATTTCGGTGCCCCGGTGATCGAGCCACCTGGAAAGCAGGCGCGTAACAGGGAGAGTGCGTCCTGACCCTCAGCCAATCTGCCGCAAACCTTGCTCACCAGATGATGCACCCGGGCATAGCTCTCCAGCTTGAACAGCTCCGGCACCTCCACACTGCCGGTGGCGCAGACCTTGCCCAGGTCGTTGCGCAACAGATCGACGATCATGAGATTCTCCGCCTGATCCTTGGGGCTGTTTTTCAACATCTCCGCGAGCATCATATCCTCAATCGGATCCCCTCCTCTGGGCGCGGTTCCCTTGATTGGCTTGGTCTCCACGCGACCATTGCGAAGTTCAAGGAAGCGTTCGGGCGATGTGCTCAATACCTGGCAATGGGGCATGTTCAAATAGGCAGCGAAAGGGGCCGCATTGAGCTGGCGCAATCCCTTGTAGGCCTGCCAGGGATCGCCCTCGGCAACCACCGAGAAGCGTTGTGCGAAATTGACCTGGTAACAGTCCCCGTCCAGGATATAGCGCTTGATTCTTGCGATGGACCCGTGATACTCGTCCCGGGTCATGTTCGAACACACCTCACCCAGCACACGATAGGGCGCTGCTGCCGATTTCTGAGACGAACGCTCCGTCACCCTTTGCAATAGCCTGCGGTATCTTTCCAGACGGGCCGGATTCTGACCAACCAGGCAACAGCGCTGTTCCTGGTGATCCACCACCAGCGCCCAGTCATAGATACCCACCGCCATCTCTGGCAGATGCTCCATATCCTCGGCAAGGCTTGGCAGTCGCTCAATTCGCCGCCCCAGATCATAGCCAAAATAGCCGATTGCACCGCCGCAGAAAGGAATGTCGTGAATACCCTCGACTACCGGTCCAAGGGCTTGCCGTAGCAGTTGAAACGGATCTTCCTGAGAGATGCGCTTACGGCCGCCACTGCTGTGTATCTCGGTCTGCTCTCCCCGGGTAGTGAGTATGTTTATGGGATCTGCCGAGAGGATGTCATAGCGTCCCTGCTGAATATGTGGGTTGCCACTGTCGAGAAAGGCCGCCCACGGTAGGTGCGCCAGGGCCTCGAACAGCTCACTGCTATCCTCATGGTAGGGAAAATCGAGGCTAACGGGTCTCATGCGGCGCCATCCTTGGCCAGGCTGGCAACGGCTACAGCCGGGGCACACTCGGCCACCTTTGACTCGATCCGTTGGGCACAGCTGAATAGCTCTTCGAAACCGATATAGGGCCGCTTCAGTCGGCGGCAGATGCGCTCCACCAGGAATCGTCCCACACCAGCACCCACCAGGGGTGCCGTGGCTGACAGACCAGGCCTTGAAAGAATCCGTTCACAGGCATCCGCCAGGGACCGCAGTTGTTGTTCTGCCATATACTGGGATACCTTGCGCCACCCATCCATATCTGTCGCATCGGCATCCAAACCGAGCATGCGCGCCAATCTCCTGGCACTGCCGGCAACACTCTTTTCACCATTGTCGGCACTGGGTAGCAGATCGGCGGCTTCGGGCAGATCACCGTTCAATCGATAGATATCCGCACTGGTTGCAAAATGCTCAGCCATTAAATAAACCCACTCTCCTGCAAATGGGACCTTGTCAGTAATCGCCATCAAAGGTGTTCGAGCCACACCCGTATAGATCAGGGCCTGACTGACCAGCCGTTGATGATCGCTATAATCGCATGTCAGCACCTGCTTGTCAGCGAATGGTATCAGGTCGGTGGTGGTGCTCCCCACATCGAGCAACAAACCTTCCGGCAAGCGGTTGGCGACCCAGGATGCAGTGGCAAGCCAATTGGCTGAAGCCACCTGTTGAGCCTGCTTGATTGCAGTCTCAGGTTTCAGAAATCCAGCCGATCCGGCATAGATCCTCAGCTTCGAATCTGAAAAACGCTGATCCATGGTATCGATCAACGCCTTAACACCGCTATTACGATCCGGAAACAGATCCACCAGTTCACCAGTCATGGTAACAGCATGCATGAGACCGCTATCCCTACCGATTTTCTCCACTACCGATTGAATGCCCGAATCAAGATGTTCGAGTCCCTGCCATAATGGACAGGCGATCTGTTGTACGGATTCCACACAGCCACTGTTGCCAATCAATGCCGCCTTGGTGTGGGCACCCCCCAGATCCCAACCCAGGACTGCGTCATGCTGCACCGGCATACTCCAGGTTAACATCGACAACTGATGCATTCAGAATCTGGTCCGGCAACGGAAGTTTATTGCTCAATAGATCCAACACCATGCCAGCCGGGTTGACCCCGGTAGACTCTCTTAGCCCCACATAGGAGGTAGTGATCCTTGGATTGACCTCCAACACCTTCAATTCTTTCTCCGTTTCGATGACATCCACGCCAATGATACCCCACAGCTCGGGTAGTGCGGCGACTACTTTGCGACCGAGTCGGTGGTAACGAGCCCGCTGTTTCATATGACCGTTCACTACACAACCCAGCAACACGAATCTGTTGTCGGTGACTGCAATGCGCTGGTGATTAACACTCAATATAAAGGCTTCGCCTTTACAAGCCAATATATTGAGACTGGTTGGTGTGCCGTGAACGAAGGGTTGAATCACATACTCGCTACCCGCAGGCAAAGACTCGCATTGCCGAGAAAGGTCATCCATGTCCCGGCATATCCTGATACCGTGGCAGCCAACTCCGTCATCCGGTTTCAATACCCAACTGCCTGAGTGATCGGGCACAACCTCATCAAACCTGTAGGTCGGTACCACGGGGATACCCATATCCATCAGGCAGCTAGAGGTCATAATCTTACTCGACGTGGTCTGGATGGCCTGTGGCGGACTGTTTAACAGAAGTTTTCCATGACTGATAATCGTCTCGCTGATGTGTTTCAGTACATTTGAGAATTCCGGTGCGATGGGCCATACTGCATCGGCGGATTCAATACACTCCTGCCATGCCAGGGGAAAATCTTCGAGATCGTGCAGCATGTGGAACTCAATCGGCAGGTCTGGCTTAAGCAAGCGGGCATCACGGGTTGAGTGGACTTCGATACCGTCGATTTCTGACAGATCGGAAACCAATGCCTTGAGCATGATATCTCCCTCTTCTGCAAGAGATGGCGGCAAGGGGCTATTCAGCATCCCTCCTCCCGTAATATACTCAAACACGAATATTCGCATGGTTATTTATCCGCACTGATGAAACTGATACCCGTCATAGACTTGATGCAGGCCCGTGTCGTTATCGCGAACAAGGGTAAACGAGATGCTTACGCCCCATCCGATACTCCCTTGTGCCACTCCAGCAAACCACAGGAGGTATTGTCGTCACTGTTAGATCTCTACCCATTCGATACCCTCTATATTGCTGACCTCGATGCCATCTGCGGAAGCGGCTCGAATCTCGAATTGATTTACACGCTCCACCTCGATCATCCCGATATAAATCTATGGGTGGACAACGGCCTGACCGACCTGGGTCGGTTGTGCAGCTTTGCCCGCCCCGTGATAGGCACTGAATCCATTGTCAGTTGCGAAGAACTTGCTCATCTAATTGCCTCGCTGCCCTCTCCCATACTGTCACTTGACTATCATGACGAAGACTTCAAGGGCCCCGCTGATCTCGAGCAGCATATTGAATACTGGCCCAAAGATGTAATCGTCATGTCACTGTCCCGGGTCGGTACTTCCAGCGGCCCAGACATGGCTCGCTTACAACAACTGCTTAAGCTGCAACCGAGACTCCGTCTCTATGCCGCCGGTGGCGTTCGGAACCCACATGATCTGGAGCAACTTCGCTCTATCGGCACCACAGGTGCCCTGTTGTCCACTGCCCTGCATCAGGGTGTGATTGATCACAAGGACATAGATCACATCATCGATGCATAGCGTATTTGATACGGCTATCGCTTCGATTTTGCGATAATTTCCAAGGTGGGTGGCTTAACTCTGATCAGGTCACGCAACTGTGACTCGCCCAAGCTACTGTCAACAAAGTGGGTCAACAGGCTGTCGCTGCCCGATTGTTGGAATGCCTCCAGATCAGGACCACTGTAGTTACACCAGGACTGGGTGGTTTCGTACAACTGCAATTCAACCAGCCCTGGAAGATATTCAATTAACTGCTCCCAGATGAATACACACAACATCTCGGTGCTCGACCGCCAGGCCAACTCGGAGCTGGCATAGTTCAGGTTATGATGGTCGAACCTGTCAATCACACGCTTGGTCGCGACCCGCTTCAGATAGCCGTAATCCACCACACAGCCGGTGACCGGATCGACACGATCCCTGACCTTCACATGCAGCATATATCTGCCACCATGCAGGTTGGAACACTTGGCTGGATGATCGGTGATGAAGTGTGCGGCATCGAATACCAGCTCTTTCGCCACCGTCACCTCCGGGGTTTTCTGCTCGAACCGCTCCAATGCACCGGGAATCGCCATCAGCTCTCCCCTGAGCAAGTCTAATAGATGTTTGGTATCGGAACGGGTCAAGGTTCGCAGCAAAAGCCCTTCCGAGTGGTCTGCTGCATCGAGCTCTCTGAATTCAACGCCACGACGGGAAGCCTCGGCTATCACCGTTTCACCAGCCGCCCGCTCCGGGAATTGTAGAAACAGATAGCCGGCCTGCAGTTCGCCGATATGGGCCACAAGTACAGCCAGACTCAATAGAAAATCTGGAGGGGGAACCGGAGACAGATGCGCCTCAGCACTCTGTGCCAGGTAAGTTGTGGGTATCTTCAGACGATTGGTCGCCACCACCCGATGGCTGGCGTCCGCATAGCTGTACTCCTGTCGAAACATGAATCCATACTGACTCAGCCATTGTAGATTCCATAGCAATAGATCGAGCCGTCTGATCTCCCCAGGTAGAAGGGTGAATGCGCCATCTCTTTGCAGCAGCCCTCCCCACTTCAGACCCCTGAATATGGCACGTGCCTGTTCTGATGGATAGGACTTGGGTTGTGGATAGTCGTCTACGGTATCAGGCAGATTCACCTGATCACGATCGACCAGAAGATCCAGCGGCAGGTGGTGCCGGATGGAGTACTCCTGGAGTGTCAATGAACAACAGTGAAGTAAATGGTCGTTGTCCAGACTGGCAACTTCACTGCCACATTCAAGACATTGCATAGTCAGCCTCCACTATCGATTAATAACTCGCTCACGAAAATAAAAAGACAATTGTTGTTATTGTTTGCCCGTCATACACACCTTTCCAGCCACCACCTGTTAGCTCGTTACATGCTCGAAATAGCTTTCGAGCGAGCCGTCGACACTTCCCTGTGGTGACGGCATCATCATGTAAACCTTAGTCGTGTGCGGCAAAGGGATGCGATGCCGAACCCTTCTGTGCAACAACCGCGCTGGCCTTTGGTTCGCCGGCAACTGCACGTTTGATCGACTCCTTGGTCGCCTGGTAGTTGTAGTCCTGGATCTTGGTGTCGTCTTCGGCTTCCCAGTGGATGAATACACCGACACAAACGAATACATCGTCGGCCTCATCGGCAGGGATGGTGCCGTCTTCGACACAGTCGGCAACCGCCATGGCGACACCACGCTGAGCCGGACCAAACATCTGTACCGCCTGCTTGGCGCCTTTGATGGTCACTTTATTGAACATCATGGTGCTGGGTTTGCAGGCCAGATTCGGCGCAACAACAGCAAGCAACGCGGTAAACCCGTCCTTATTGTTGACCAGGCCGTTAGCGAAAGCTGTTTCAGCAGCGGAACCTCTTGGACCGATCAGGAGATCGATATGTGCAACTTCGTTGCCGTCTCCGACCAGCGATTCTCCGACCATCGTTCTATTGATAACTGGCATTTCAGTTTCTCCTTACTTGTTATTGAGAGTTAACTTCGTATCCCCACCTCTTCCGGGCGGGAATCGCGGACACGGGTAAATCCCGTATTTTTCTCAAACGCAGGAAGCATCGTTTCCAGGTGCGAGATGAATAGAGTGGCGACCGTCAAGTCCGCCGATGTACCTGGATTGATGCCTTCACGTTTGAATTCGTTGTCAGCCTGTAGCAGACGTAATTGATAATGTTCCGGTGTCTCGACTTGCGACAATCCTTTAAGCAACCCAGCTGCATGCAGACTGATTGCGACTGCCTTGTAGAGACCACTCTTGCGCTGTATATGGGTGTCGGGAAAGTGTGCCAGCAGACTGAGATAGAGACCTGTTATCGCCCATTCCTTGCTTTGCCAACGCGCTTCGTAACTGCGTAGTTTCGGTAGCGCAAATTCGAAAAGGTCTGTAAAACCCGTAGCGTATTGGCGGGCGATCTGATCTCGTTCAGCCGCATGCTCCATCACTTCGAGCAAATCAGCGCTGGGAGCCTGGGTGACATCATGTTTATCGGATTGGCCAAGCCCACCTGGGGCAGCCAGCCGAATTGCACGAAACAGCCAGTCCAGCTCTTTTGCATCAACCTGTAACAAGACAGCGTTGATATTTTCGCGCAGAGTGGCGGCTTGTTGTCCCGGGTAGAAAATAGCCTGGATCACAGGGGCGCAGAGCATCAGAATACCTAAATTGGTATTGCAGCCTACAGCCTCGTGAGTGGCCGCCACGGCTGTGTAGATCCGTTCACCCAGTCCCAATCCAGGTTCGGTAAGAGGCGCCGCACTGACGTTGGCACTGGTAATGAAATCCTCCAATGTCATGCCATGACCATCTGAAAAACGATGCACATTCCCCGGTTTGAGTGCATCCAATTCACTCAGGCATGCCTGACGATAAGCGGTGGATATCTGACTTCTGAGATCACTCTGGATTAATGGTAATCCAGTCATCAGATCACCTCCGTAAGTGTGTTGCCGCGGCAGCTAGTGAGAAAGTCATCCACCAACAAACCTGTGACATCGATCTGGCAGACCTGCTGCAACCCTTTCCATGCGGGGATGCTGTTGACCTCAATGACATAGGGTTGGCCCTTATGGTCACGCAAGATGTCGACACCTGCGTACCTCATATCCAAGGTGTTCGCAGCGGCTTCTGCCAGTTCTCTCAACTCCTGATCGAGCACCGCCGGGTGGCACTGAGCGCCTTGCGCCACATTACTGATCCAGCCCTTCCCTCTGCGCAACATTGCCGCGACCGCCTCTCCGTTGATGACAAAAACCCGCCAATCATGGGCATCTTCATTACCGGTATGTATGAACTGCTGCAGATAATAGACGCCGTTATATATTTCCCGCTCTGGTAGTTGGTCGCCATTGCGGATGCGCGCCAAACCGTTGCCCTGGGAACCGAACAGGGGCTTTAAGACCAATTCATTACCAGCCTTGAACACCCGCTTCATGATGCTCGCCAGTTCGTGTTCCTGACTAACCACCCATGTGGGAGGGGTTGGAATTCCAGCCGTGTGGAGTAAAAAACTGGTCATTCCTTTGTCAACGCTGCGCTCGATGGCATGGCCGTCGTTATAGACACAGATACCGAGATGCTTTAGTGCATGCAGAATATCCAGATAGAGTACGACCTGTTCCAGGGAACCACCGGGAACACCACGCACGAACACACCGTCCGGTAGGGTTTTGAAACCCGGTATCGTCAAGCCTCCACCTGCACCACTGATATCGAATCCGCACTCTTGCAGAGAGACAAACTCGCAGCTGCAGCCATGCAGCTCAAATGCCTCGCGCAGACGTGCGCCATGCCAGCCGGGATCATCGGTAAGGATGGCGATGCGTCTGCTCATGGTTCGATACCGAAGGAGGTTGCCATCAAGCTTGTGTCCAGTGCCCCCGCTGCAAAGCTGTTACCGCTGTCGAGTGCACTGACCATGACCCGTGCCGGACTGAACAGCATGGGATCGATCTTGAAGAAATCGTATTCGTAGGCCTTGAAAACCTCACCGAAGGGACGGCCATAGTCCCGGGAAGCACTGCTCGGAAGATCCGTGGCAAGTTTCTCTGCGGCCGCATCCTCCCCGCTGACGAAGAGTTGTACCAGGCCGGCAAAGAGAATGGCGTCGTTGGTGCGTCCCATGGCGTTGAGAAAATCCGGGGCCGGCGGCGGCAATGGGGCACTGCCCATGCCATCCCGTATGGCATGCAGATCGAATCCCAGTTCATGGGCCTTGTGCATGGCCACCTCAAGTACCCGCGCAACGATCTGTACCGTGCCGGCAAGACTGCTGGTAGGGGTCAGGATCAGCGTCAACGCATCAAGGTCGACAGCGCAATCCCGCGCGATCTTCTCGCATAGGGGCAGAGGGGGAAACCGGTCCACCTCCAGCACCAGGCAGGCCTGGTCCGCTTGGTCCCGATAGTCCAGCTCTTTGAACAGGGGCTCTTTGACCGAGAGAGCCCTGCCCGGCCCTGAGCCCAGGGCATTGAAGCCTTTTTTACCCTCCTCCTTGTGGGACAGACTCCAGCCGGCATATTGGCTGCCCAAACAGGCAAGTACAGGATCGGTGGTATGTACGTGCACCGACAGTGGCCAGCCAGCCACCGGTCCGTTACCGCTGAGGCTGACGCTGCCAAGTCCACCGAGACAGATCTCCGCAATACGCCGTCCGGCCTCCAGAGAACCCGGGGCATTGATCCCCGCATCCACCAGTAGGCAACCGTTATCGAGACGCTCGACACCGAGACGCAGAATCCCGGCATCTTCAACCAGCGAATGCACCAACGGCGCCGTCAGTGCATTGATGCTCGGACGACTCATACCGCCACCTTGCGTGGTATAGGTTGGTATAAAGGCGAGCCTAGGGTGTGAAGAATTTCATCCCGATATCTCAATAATGCCGCTTTCACCTCCTCACTGGTGGCGGCCTGCGCATACAGACTGCAGATCGGTTGCCCCTGTTCGATCCGGGTACCGGCCAAGGGACGGTCCTTGGCCCATAGCGGCCAGGCCATATCAGCAGGAATCTCGATCGTTTTCGGTGCGTATAAAATCTGCTGTCCATGCAACATGGCAGAACCTATGCTCGACATCACCGGCAACTCGCCGCGGCAGGCTTGGATATGCTGCTTGATCCAGCCATCGGCCGTCAGGTGTTCATAAAGTTCCAGGGTAGCCGTCGGCCTTGGATTGATGTCGATGACAAAGATTCCGGCATCGTTGTGCACGAAGTCCAGACTGTTAACGCCCCGCAATCCAAGCTCTGACACCAATTTCTCAACCACCAGTTCAACCTGGGTGCGCACATAATCCGGTACTGATGATTGAGCGATTGCACCGCTATAGAGGAAGGGTGCGGGAGCGCTGGATCCTGTCATCCCGAGCAGGTTGTATCCGATGCTACGATGCCTGTTACCATCCGCGATAAACAGCACCGACATCACCTGGCCGGGGATATGCTTCTGGTAGTAGCAGACGGAATCCGCTACCGCATGTGCAGCGGAAAAATAGGCAACACCCTGACCACCGCAGCTTGCGGCCCGTTTAATCAACCAGCTTTTTCCCGCTGCGGCGTACGGCGGTCTGAAACTCACTTCCGGGTAGGGTATCTGTAACCGGGACAGTAAAGAGAAAAGACGCCGGGGCCTGCGCAACATCTCCAGCACCGAAGGATCATTACCATGTAACTGGCAGCGACTCGACAGGTGTTTCAGCAGCTGAGTTGACTCCTCCAGTCCAGCCCCATAGACCAAACCACAGGGATAATCGGGGATGATGGAAGTTAGCTCTTCAGCAAATATCTCCACATCGAGGTTGGAGAAACCTTGAGTCACGGGCCAACAGTCAGCGACAGCCAAACTATCCTGATCGCAAAATCTGTCAAGCAGAGTGACCTTGTAACCGCCACGGCGTGCCGACTCTGCCATCGCCCGGCCGCTGTTCGCTAAAACCAACAGAGAGGAGGTATTAGCCGACATACTCGCGTGCCACCTCAAATGCATGGTTGAAATCGAGAAATTCAGGCGAGCCGGTCTCATACATGCGCTTCAACAGGATATGCTGGGTCTGGTATTTGACATTCCCGACCGCCAACGCACCGATACCGATCGCGCCGCTTGGGGAACCGCTTATGGGTACGCCATCATCCATCACACCGACACCCTCGATCCCCTCCGGAGGCACTGCATTGGCATCACAGGCCACCTTCAGCTTACCCGCTTTCTGCAGATGGCTGCTGTTGAGCACCTGCACTCCCTCCGTGGCTGCGTTGAATACCACATCCGCTTCAGCAACCAGAGCTATGACCGACGCATCGTTACTACCATCGGCACCCGACAGGGAGGAACCGTAGCGCTGGTTGCAGAGATCTACAATGGACTGTGCCTTGGCCAATGACTTGTGGCTGACGATTACCGCCTCGGCCCCTGCATTGTCGGCCAGCATCGCCGCGGTTGAACCGACTGGCCCGGTACCGCCGAACACTACGACCTTTTTCTCCCCCAATCCTCCTTGGTTAGCCTTTTTCAGCTCCCGCTCAACACAGGCGACCATCCCCGCTGCAGTGGTGAACGCGCCGCTAGGATCGGCGAACAGTGAGACCTCGAATGGCGGCACCATGGATTTCTTTGCCGCCTGCATCATCTCCATTGCCAGATGAGTATCCCGTCCGCCGACGAATATGCCGGTGCGTTTGACCCCCTTTGGACCACGGGAGAAGATCGCGTCCTGGACCAGGTCGCGCACCTCATCCAGGGTGACATCGTTATAGGGTGTGCAGGCGGTCCAGCCTGCATCGTAAGCCATGTTTACATCAAAGGGACTGGGATTCTTGGTTGCAGTCAACATGTGTAATAAAAAGGGTTTTTCCATCAACTAAACTCGCTTTTCTTGTCTTAATATTGTTGGTTGTTGTAACAAACTCACCGCTGCGCCCTGGTTACGAGCTGACACCAGCTGAGAATGGAATGAGGAGAATTTGCCGAAATGTTTTTTTAGGGCACGTTCAAGCTGCTGCGCCTGGTCAACGTCTTCCAGCAGTATAAAACCGGTTGGTCCCCAGGAGCTCTGACCAACACCGAGATGCCCCTTCTTGGTTGCCCACTCCAGGGCGGCAGAGATCACCGGGCTTGTATAGCGCCCACCCTGGGCCGGTGCGAAATGATCTCCCACTACCTGTTGAATCTCGCCGATGGCCGCCGTGACTGGCGATAACCGGCCTTCAAGAACCCCTGGCAATACCCGCATCAGAACCAACCGGCAGAGATGGGCAGCGGCCTGTTCCGGGAACTCGGGTAACTCGGAAAATGCGGCCACCTCATCTTTGCCGTGCAAACCCTGTCCGCGTCTATCTAGCAACAGCAGCATGCGCCACTTCTCGGGAAAGGGTAGCCTGACTGCAACCGGCGGCACCTCCTCCTCTCCACTGCGACCACAGTCGAGAATGAAACCGCCCTCATCAAAGGCACCGATGCCAATACCGGAACGATTGCCTCGATTCAGCGTTCTCGCAATGGCGGCACTGTTCTTGTCGCCTCCATAGAGGCGTTCAATAGCTGTACCCACCGCCAATGCCATTTGCGTACCCGAGCCCAATCCCACATGATCGGGTATCGCTTGTTGCAGACTGATATCGACGCCACCCTGTATGCCTTGCGCCGTTATGTACGACCTGGCATATTTCAGCGCCCGCTCTGCGCCAGGGCCTGTTGCTGTAATGGCGTCGCATCTCTCAGCACGCAGTCGGGTCGCAAGCGTGTCTATGGTCAGTCCTATGCTACCGAAGCGCCTGCCTAAGCCTCCATGAAGGTCGAGGAAGCCCAGATGCAGCCGTGCAGGCGCATTGACCTCTACGCTGAATCCAGCACTACTTGACTTCGATGAGTGTGTCATCTGGTTGTCTATGTGTTTTCGCATTATCATTCTACTGCAATTTACATGCCTGCCATCCCTGTCATGGCCGCTACAGACCTGTTTCACTGTCGTGTAAAGATCGAAGGTTAGCGCTTTAGGCTTTGATCAGTAGACAATCAAGCCTTGAAAACAGACAACTTTGTCACTGACAAGGAATATCCTGACGGCGTAGCCGCCTCATTTGTACCTGCCCCGCTCCCTTTAGCCGGTTCAAGCATCAACTATATATGCGCCTGACTTGAACCACTGTGTCACCTGCCCTGCCCCAGCAGTTAACAGTTGATACAGGACATCGATTGGAGCCAAAGAGTCTAATTCGTGCATGATGCTTTGGGCATCTATTAGCAACTTCTCACATGGGATTCAATGGATAACCGGAAGCAGCGCTGACTGAGCAGTTAATAATAGTCAGCCGGTTGCACTATCCCTATGCGACAGGTAACTGTCGTGATTTCAGCTACCCGAGATTTAGACTCTAAAATTGTGCCTTTCTATTAAACTGCCTTAGCGCTGGCATAGCCAGCACAAAGATGTGATTATCCTTACAGGTCACTTTCAAGGACAGATCCTCATCTGACTTTATTTTAGAGTGGCACGCTTTCTGCACTAACTCGTGAATCAATACATTCAAGCAGTACTCATTGCAGGGCCATCAACATAGCATGTGGAACAAAGAAATCGAACAGACAACGAGCGAGGTAACCTGTCCCGGTTGTGGATTAAGTTGCGATGATCTGAAAATCGAGCTGAGTAATGGACAGCTAAAGTCACTGCAAAACGGCTGTGAACTGGCGCGTAACTTTTACAACAGCGCCTTTAAATATACCGACTCGAATCCTATGATCGAGGGCAAGCCGGCCTCTTTGGATAAGGCGTTGGGATATGCCGTGGAGTTGCTACGGCATGCTCGCTCGCCACTCTTTGCGGGATTGGCCACCGACGTCAACGGCATGCGCAGCATGCTTGGACTGGCGGACCGCTGTGGCGCCACCCTGGACCACCTCAACGGCGATGCCATGTTTCGAAATGTGCGTATAGTTCAGGACAGTGGTTGGTTCACCACCACCTTCACCGAGGTGCGCAACCGGGCGGATTTGATTCTGTTGGTGGGAAGTCAATGCATCGATCGCTTTCCACGACTTGTCGAACGGGTGCTGCATCCTGATGAGAGCCTCTTTACTGAAACCGATCAGCGAAGAGTTGTGTTGCTCGGTCCCTGGAAGCAAGAGAGTCTGCCAGATGAGTTGGCGCAGTTGAATCCGACGCTTATAACAACAGAGATCGAGTCATTGTCGGACGTTATCGGACTGTTGCGAGGTCTTATCGCCGGCAGAGCGGTAAATCCGGATCGGCTTGGCCATGATCTGTCCGATGCATTGAGACAGCTTGGCAAGGATTTGCAGCAGGCAAACTACAGTGCCATCTGCTGGAGTGCGGCAGAGCTCGATATCCCCCATGCAGAACTGACCGTTCAGGGATTGGTGGATTTGGTAAAAGAACTCAATCTCAAGACACGTAGTGCCGCCCTGCCTCTGGCAGGCACCCAGGCGGATATCACTAGCAATCAGGTCTGCACCTGGCAGCTCGGATATCCCCTGCGTACCCGACTGCAGCGCGGTTACCCGGAGCACGATCCCCTGCTCAACCGCTGGCAGGGTCTGTTAGAGCGGGGCGAGAGCGACCTGTTGCTGTGGGTCTCCTCCCTGTCCCCCGAGGCTGTTCCACCGCCATCCGAGACAGCGACCGTGGTGCTTGGTCATGCAGGCATGGTATTCGAAAAACAACCCGCGATCTTCATCCCAGTAGGTGTGCCGGGTATCGACCACCAGGGACATTGGTATCGCAGTGACGGGGTCTGTTCACTGCCCCTGGGAAAGCTGAGAGAGATCGGTCTGCCCCCGGTCAACCTAATCGCTGACCGGCTCAAGGAACGGTTGCTACCCTCCGCCAGCGAGACTGAGGGGGCTGCCTGATGCTGATCAAACTTGAAGGAGGCAAGGTCTACGATCCCGCCAATGGCATTAATGGGGAGATCCGGGATATCTACATCGAAGATGGTGAGATCGTTGCTGCCCCGGACACTAGTGAAACCGTGCATCGAACCTACTCCCTGGATGGCAAGATCGTCATGGCCGGCGCCATCGACCTGCATACCCACATCGGTGGCGGCAAGGTCAATATCGCACGTACCATGCTGCCAGAGGATCAACGGGGCAGCGCCAGATTAAAGACCGACCTGACCCGCTCCGGCGGTGGTCATGCCATTCCATCCACGCTGGCGGCGGGTTACCGCTACGCGGAGATGGGTTATACCAGCTGTTTCGAACCCGCGGTACTCCCGGCCAATGCCCGTCAGGCCCACATGGAGATGGCCGATACACCAATGCTCGACACCGGCGGTTATGCCATGCTCGGCAATGATGATCTGTTGTTGCATCTGATGGCGGAAGGGGCCGAACAAGAGACCATCAATGACTATGTGGCCTGGACCCTGCATGCCGCTCAGTGCATCGGTATTAAGGTGGTCAATCCCGGTGGAATCAATGCCTTCAAGTTCAACCAGCGGGCCCTGGATGTGGACGACGCCCATCCCCACTACCGGATCACTCCGCGCGATATCGTGCGCACCCTGACTCGTGCCCTGAATGAACTTGGAGTACCCCATCCCCTGCACGTGCATGCCAGCAATCTGGGTGTACCCGGTAACTATCTCTCCACCCTCGCCACCATGCAGGCTGCCGAGGGCCTGCCGATCCACCTGACCCATATCCAGTTCCACAGCTATGGCGCAGAGGGAGACAAGAAGTTCTCCTCATCCGCGGCGGAGATCGCCGAGGCCGTCAACAATCAGTCCAATATATCCATCGATGTTGGCCAGATCATGTTCGGGCAGACGGTAACCGTTTCCGGCGACACCATGGCCCAACATGCAAACCATAGCCACGCTCATCCAAACAAATGGACCTGCATGGACATCGAATGCGACGCCGGTTGCGGTGTGGTGCCCTTTCGTTATCGTGACAAGAACTTCGTCAATGCCCTGCAGTGGGCGATCGGCCTTGAACTTTTTCTGATGGTGGATGATCCCTGGCGGATCTTTCTCACCACCGACCACCCCAACGGCGCCCCCTTCACCAGTTACCCGCATCTGATCCGGTTATTGATGGATCGCAGCTTCCGCAACGACCTGCTGGCGCAGATCAATCCCGAAGCCGCGGCCGCCAGCCACCTGGGCAGCCTGGAGCGGGAGTATTCCCTCTACGAGATCGCCATCATGACCCGGGCCGCACCGGCCAGGATCCTGGGCTTGAGTGATCGCGGCCACCTGGCGCCAGGCACCCTGGCGGATATCACCGTGTATCATCCCCATGATGATCAGGAGCAGATGTTCGAGCGACCGATGCTGGTTTTCAAACAGGGTCAGGTCGTGGTCGAGGAGGGGCGGATCACCCAACCCGTCAAAGGTACCACCCAGGTGGTAAGGCCCGAGTTCGACCGGGGCATCGAAAAGCTGATTGGACGCAGGTTTGAACGCTACCACAGCATTCGTCTGTCGAACTTCGTCATATCCGACGATGAGATGGCCGAGGGGATCGGCAGCCAGATCAATATCCACCCCTGTACGGGGGGACGCCCATGATCATCAATGGCACAGAGATCGAGGAGACCTTTGCCGAGGCCTTCGGCATGAGCGCCACCCGGGTCATCATCACGGCCATCAATCTCCACTGGGCGCGCATCGCGGGTGAAACCATGACTGGATTTGCCACTTCTGTAATCGGTTGTGGCGTGGAGGCGGGTATCGAAGCGGAGATAGCCCCGGACGCAACCCCCGATGGCCGCCCAGGGGTGAGTGTGTTGCTGTTCGGCATGTCAGGCAAGGCCCTGGCGAAGCAGTTGGAGACCCGGGTGGGTCAATGTGTGTTGACCTGCCCCACCACGGCCCTGTTCGCCGGCATCGAGGGCGAAAAACAGATTCCCCTGGGTAAGAACCTGCGCTTTTTTGGCGACGGTTATCAGATATCCAAGCAGATCGCCGGTACCCGTTACTGGCGGGTGCCGGTAATGGATGGCGAGTTTCTTTGTGAGGAGATGGTTGCCCGGGTACCCGCCGTGGGTGGAGGCAACTTCCTGGTGCTGGCTGAAACCCAGCACCAGGCACTGATCGCCTGTGAAAAGGCCATCGAGGCAATGCGGAAACTACCCAATGTAATCATGCCCTTTCCCGGGGGTATCGTGCGTTCCGGCTCCAAGGTGGGATCCAAATACAAGGCCTTGATGGCCTCCACCAACGACGCCTACTGCCCCTCCCTGAGAGGCCTGGTTGAATCCAGGCTCGATCCGGAGATCGGGTCTGTTATGGAGATCGTCATCAACGGTCTGAGTGACGAGGATGTGGCTCTCGCTACCCGTACCGGTATATCCGCGGTGTGCGAACTGGGAGCAGCGGGTGGGATCCGACGCATATCCGCAGGTAACTATGGTGGCAAACTGGGGCAGTTTCATTTCCATCTGCGGGAGGTGATGGCATGAGCAACCTGACCCTGAAACTACGCGAAGGCCTCTCTCAACGCATCGACATGAGCCCATTCACCCCCGCAGTGCTCGCCGGCAAGCAGGCCAATGAAATAGCGCGCACTCCCCTCTGGCTGGGTAACCGCCAGGTCGAGACTGGTGAACTGTTCAGCATCGATGGTAAGGGTCGTGACCAGATCGTGATCCAGTCTGACAGCGATTGCCTCGATCGGATCGGCGCCAACATGGCTGGCGGTAATATCAGGATCGAAGGGAACGCGGGCGCCTATCTCGGATGCGGCATGCGCAGCGGCATGATTCAGGTTAGCGGTGACGTGGGACCTGCCGGTGGTTGTGCCATGTCCGGTGGCACCCTCACCATCGAGGGTAGTGCCGGTGATTTCCTGGGGGGCGCCATCACCGGTGAACGCCAGGGCATGCGTGGCGGGACCATCCTACTCAAAGGCAGTGCAGGGGACCGCGCGGGGGACCTGATGCGTCGCGGCACCATCCTGATCGGCGGAGAGTGCGGTGACTATTGTGCGTCACGCATGGTGGCGGGAAGCATCGTGGTACTGGGTCAGTGCGGCGCTCAAGCCGGGATGGGGATGCGCCGCGGTACACTGATTCTGACAAGACAACCCGACTCGATGCCGGCCACCTTCAACGATAACGGCAAACAGCGTCTCAACTTCCTCACCCTGCTGACCCAGAGTTTTAAGGATTATCCACCCTTTTCAGATCTGCAGGAACGAGGCAGTCAGGTGCATCGCTGGCTGGGTGATCTGAGCTGTGATGGCAAAGGCGAGATATTGATCTATTGACAGATTGCTCACCGGAACAAGGTAACCGGCAAGCGGTCTCGATTGGAATTTACTATTGTCATCATAGGTAGTCCAAATCTTAGGGACAACTCTCGCCTGATACATTTCCTATCTGTTAATTCTATTTATTCAAACCGATCATGAGGTTATGCGGGAATGGGTCGCCACTCCCACTAACCTCTATCATCCAGTGTCACTGTTTTAAGACAGTTCATATGCAACATACTGCCCCATCTCCCACCGGTGTCGGGAAAAATTCCCAATGGTTCTTTGCCATTATTCCTAGCGAGCCTCTATGCATGGTGAATACCGTGAATAGAGACTACTAGCAGTAGAAGGCACAAATGTTGCTGGTTGTAGGTTTGTTGTCCTGCTTCCTCGGGATGCAGCCAGCAAAGCTCAAACAACTTTTTAAGACTAGCGAAAATTACACAGGAGCGATACTTCATGAATTGGTCTACACCTTCCTATCAGGATCTGCGACTCGGTTTTGAAATCAATCTTTATATCAACAACCGCTAAGCAGTAGTCACCGGAACCACCTGCATGACAGGTGGTTCCACACACAATAATAACTATTCATGCTAATACATATCTTAGGTTCCGGAGCAGGTGGTGGATTTCCTCAGTGGAACTGCAATTGCAATAACTGCCAGGGAGTACGGGCAGGCACCATCCAAGCAACATCCCGCACCCAATCCTCCATCGCCATCAGTGCCAACAGTGAAGACTGGGTGCTTTTCAACGCATCGCCTGACATTCGCGCACAACTGGAATCCTTCCCGGCTTTGCAGCCTGGCAGAACGATACGTGATACCGCAATCCGTGCCATTCTCTTGGTGGATGCGCAGATCGATCACACCACAGGACTGCTGTTGCTTCGCGAGCACACAGCACCTTGGGATGTCTATTGCACCCAAGCCGTGCATGACGATCTGACCAGCGGTTACCCGATCTTCAACATACTCGGCCACTTCAGGGGTGTTAACTGGCATGAAGTCCTAACCGATCAGTCGATCTTCACCATCCCGGGCATCGAAGGTTTGGTGTTCACTGCAGTACCCCTGAAGAGTGAGGCGCCCCCCTACTCTCCTCATCGTCACAACACGGTACCAGGGGACAACATCGGTGTGCGGGTTGAGAATATAGCAACAGGCAAGAACCTGTTTTATGCACCGGGGCTCGGTTCCATGGAGCCGCATATCCTGCCCTATATGCAACAGGCGGACTGCCTACTGGTGGACGGCACCCTGTGGCAGAACAACGAGATGATCGAGGCCGGTATCAGTAACAAGCTTGGCAGTGAAATGGGCCATCTCGATCAATCCAGTAATGGTGGCATCATCGATATTCTGAGCGGCCTGGAAAAACCGCGAAAAATACTTATTCACATCAACAATACCAATCCCATCCTCGTGGATGATTCACCCGAACGTCTGGCCCTCAATGATGCCGGAATCGAGGTCTCCCACGATGGCCTGCAGATTGAACTGTAAACAGGAACAGCTATGACTCCCCATCCAAATCAACCATGGTCGAAAGAGGAATTTGAACAGAAACTCAGGGAAAAGGAGAAGTTCTATCATATTCATCATGAGTTCCACATCTTGATGAACAGTGGCAAACTGGATAAACCGGCTATCCAGGGTTGGGTGGCGAACCGTTTTTACTACCAGGTCATCATTCCGGTGAAGGATGCAGCCATCCTGGCCAACTGTCCCGATCGAGATGTACGCCGTCATTGGATACAGCGCATCATCGATCACGACGGTACTCAGGGTGACGAGGGTGGCATCGAGGCCTGGCTGCTTCTGGGCGAGGCCGTGGGCCTGTCGCGGGAGGACCTTCTGTCCCACAAACATCTGCTGCCTGGCGTGAAGTTCGCCATCGACGCGTATGTCAATTTCGCCCGCCAGCAACCCTGGGAGATTGCAGCCAGCTCTTCACTCACGGAACTCTTTGCCCCGACCATTCATCAAAAACGGCTCGACAACTGGCCGGAGTACTATCCCTGGATCGATGAGCGCGGCTACCACTACTTCCGCAAACGCCTGACCGAGGCGCGCCGGGATGTGGTGCATGGACTGGATATCACTTTGAACTACTACAAAACCCGCGAGCAGCAGGAGAAGATGCTTGAGGTGCTGCAGTTCAAACTCGATATCCTGTGGACCATGCTCGACTGCATGTGGATGGCCTATGTGGAGAACAAACCCCCCTATCACAATATCCCGGCCTGACCCATGAGCAACCATTTCAAGGCCGAGGACATTCCGCAGATGGCGCCCACCTTCCGCTTTCAATGGGAGGAGGCCCAGGGTTGCCACGTCATCCTCTATCCCGAAGGCATGGTGAAGCTCAATCCTGCCGCGGGAGAGATCTTGAAGCGCTGTGACGGGGATGCAAGTGTCGCCGCGATTATCGATAACCTGAAGTCTGCCTTCCCCGACGCAGAGCTGGAAGACGACGTCTATCAATTTCTGGATACCGCTTATGACAACCAATGGATCCGACACAAGCCCGCCTAAACCCCTTTGGCTGCTGGCGGAGCTGACATACAAATGTCCGTTACAGTGTCCCTACTGCTCCAACCCGCTCGATATCGCCCGTTATAAGGACGAACTGTCAACCGAGGAGTGGATCCGGGTGTTCCGTGAAGCCCGCGCCATGGGGGCGGTGCAGCTCGGTTTCTCCGGTGGTGAAGCACTGGTTCGCAAGGATCTGGAAATACTCATCGCGGAAGCCAACAAGCTAGGCTATTACACCAATCTGCTCACCTCCGGCGTAGGCATGGATGAGGCGCGCATCAAGGCCTTCAAGAAGGCGGGGCTGGACCATATCCAGGTCAGCTTCCAGGCCAGCAGTGAAGAGCTCAACAACTTCATCGCCGGCAACAACTCCTTTGAGCACAAGTTGGAGATGGCGCGACTGGTGAAGAAGTACGACTATCCGATGGTGCTCTGCTTCGTCCTCCATCGGCATAACGAAGACCAGGTGGAACAGATCCTGGAGATGTCCCATGCCCTGGAGGCAGACTACGTGGAGCTTGCCACCACCCAATACTACGGCTGGGCCCTGCACAATCGTGAACAGTTATTGCCATCCCGGGAACAGGTAGAGGCGGCGGAGGCGGTGGCCCATCGATACCAGGAGAAATACAAGGGTAAGATGCGCATCTTCTACGTGGTGCCCGACTATCACGAAGAGCGTCCCAAGGCCTGCATGAGCGGCTGGGGCTCTCTGTTTCTGACAGTGGCCCCGGACGGCACCGCCCTTCCCTGCCACGCCGCCAGCGAACTGCCAGGGCTCACCTTTCCCAACGTGCGTGACCACAGTGTGGAGTGGATCTGGAACGAATCCTCCGACTTCAACATGTTCCGCGGCTATGGCTGGATGAAAGAGCCCTGCCGCAGCTGCGATGAGAAAGAGAAGGACTACGGTGGCTGCCGCTGCCAGGCCTACCTGTTGACCGGCGATGCCGCCAATGCCGATCCGGTCTGCAGCAAATCACCCCAGCACCAGCAGATAGTAGAGATGGTCGATGCGACCAAGATCGAGCAAGAACCCGGTACCGCACCCCTGGTGTTCCGCAATATGCGCAATTCGAAAAAACTCACAGCCGAGAAATGGCCCAAGGCAAGCGGCCAGTAACAGCCATGATTGATGCCGCCAATAGATGTAAATGCTCTTTATGTAGGGTGCGGCTTGCCGCACCAACAGAGGTATGTTCAACGTATACGGTGCGGCAAGCCGCACCCTACGTTATGCTAAAGCCAGCGGCCAGTGATTTAAACGATTCATACCGCGAATGGATATAAAAGATCATGAAGTCCGCAAATGAACGCTAATAAACGCGAATATTGATCACCCTACATCCTCGTCACACGCTCACACGTGGAAACGAGATGAATGAGATAAAAGGATTGGCTAAGCGTAGGGTGGGGCCCTGCCCCACCATTTAAATTGGAATATAGAGTGTTAGGTGGGGCAGGGTCCCACCCTACATTGTGATCAATAATTGCGTTCATTCACGAACTCTTTTCCTGCAACAACTCCCGCATTCGGTCGGTCTCCCCCACCAGGGCCGAAATCATGGCGGGTTCGTCGATGAGATGACCGGCGTCGGGTACCTGGACCAGGCGTGAATCGGGGATCGCCTTGTGCAGCAGCCAGGCAGATTCCATAGTGCATGTGAGATCGTAGCGGCCATGCACGAGTGTGACAGGCATGGCGGGGAGTGAACCGATGCGGGAGAGTATCTCGTTATCTTCAATGAAGTAGCGGTGGTGGGCATAGTGAGTCTCGATGCCGACCTTTGCCAGCAGTCGCTCCCGCTGCGCATCCGTTGCCGGCTTCTCCTCCAGGTGGTTTCCAGACCCTGACTTATGCCAGTTGACCATCAGGGTACCCCAGCCGGACCAGTTGCATGCGGCACCCAGTGAGATGGCGGGGTCTTCACCCTGCAACGCGGAATAGTACCAATCGATGATATCCCGTGCATGTTCGCAATCCGGTATCTCCTTCGACAGCCTTTCCCAGGCCTGGGGAAAGAGGCGCTTGAGGCCCACGAAAAACCAATCCAGATCTGATGCCCGGGCCAGAAACGTTCCTCTTAAGATCATGCCCAGTACAGATTCCGGATGAGACTGGGCATACAGGAGTGACAATGTCGCCCCCCAGGAGCCGCCAAACAGCATCCATTGAGGAATATCCAGGCGATGCCGTATCACCTCCATGTCTGAGATAAGATCCAGGGTACGATTTCCTGCAGTCTCTCCCAGGGGCTGAGACCTGCCTGAACCACGTTGGTCGAAAAGGATGATTCTGTAGAAACCGGAATCGAAAAAGCGCCGGTGCTCCACCGAACAACCCGACCCAGGTCCGCCATGGAGACATACCACAGGGATCCCACTGGGATTGCCACACTCTTCCACATATATTACATGGGGATTTTCCACGTCTATATGGTGTACGGCATAAGGTTCAATGGATGGATAGAGAGATCTCATTGGTCACCTGACTGAGCTTGAACAATATTCAAATCGGGATCGATTCCTGGATCAATTCACTCGTGAATCTACCACTTAGGTCTTCTGGAAAGTGTCACACCGGTGACACACAACATAATTCCACACTAAAAAAATGAATCACATCGTTTCCCCTAATCAGGCCCCCTCCATTTCAAAACAATTATCAAACACACAAGCGTTGCCCAGGACCTGCTTGGATTTGTGATTGGCAACCTTCGCAAATCCGCTATTCCGCTAATCCAGATCGAAAACAGCTTGGTAACTCATTGAATAGATTAGCAATAGAGACACCTATCTCAGAAATGATGAGAGTTTGCCGAACTGTGTCATGAGCCAGTATACACCTATTTTTACAATCATTAATCTTTTGTATTCAGTGTCTTATAAGGTTTTTATAGAATAATTTTAATAATAATATGGTAAATGAAGCAAAAATATAGTTGTCCTATGAAATGTTGAATTTCTACATGGGCGGCGATCTAACTGTAGAAGAGTGCCAAACTCACCGCTTACCCCTGCAGCCGCCACGGACTGCCCCTCTCCCTGAACCAGTATTCACACATGGAAGAAGCAACGGCAACTCGATGAATTTCGTTTGGCACACATGTTGCTCTTTAGTCATTGTCGCTCATGAAGACTGCCTGTAATAGCGCGACAAGATAATTATTTATTTACCAATTGAGAGGAGTTTAAGCATAGCGATGGAGAAGCTAAATCGAGTGTATTTCCCTTGTTGAGGCAGTCCCACTAACGAATAAAACCCGAGGATTCAAACTATGGTAAAAGCAAAACGCAAAGTTCTGGCGATCTGCTTCACCGCCTCTGCAATGCTCAGTGCTGCAGGTGGGGTGTCGGCAAATTCAGAACTGTTGAAGATGCAAAATAACCCAAACGACTGGGTAATGCCTAACGGTGACTATGGAAGTACCCGCTATAGCAAGCTGGACCAAATCAACAAGAGTAACGTTAAAGACCTGAAGGTTGCCTGGACCTTCTCCACCGGCGTTCTCCGTGGTCATGAGGGTGGTCCCCTGGTGCTTGGCGATGTGATGTACATCCACAGTCCGTTTCCCAACAAGGTATTCGCCCTCGATCTGAACGATAACGGCAGGATCATCTGGAAATACGAACCGAGACAGGACACCAGCGTTATTCCTGTTATGTGTTGTGACACTGTCAACCGTGGCCTGGCCTACGGCGACGGCAAGATCATTCTTTCCCAAGCGGACACCACCCTGGTGGCCCTGGATGCGAAGACCGGCAAGAAGGTCTGGTCAGTGAAGAATGGCGATCCGTCCAAGGGTGAAACCTCTACCGCAGCTCCGATGGTAGTCAAGGACAAGGTCTTTATCGGTATCTCCGGTGGTGAGTTCGGTGTGCGTGGTTCCATGACCGCCTACAGCCTCAAAGATGGCAGCATGGTCTGGCGTGGCTACTCCATGGGACCCGACAGCGACACCCTGTTGGATCCGAAGAAGACCACCCATCTTGGCAAGCCGGTAGGTAAGGATTCCGGCATCAACACCTGGAAAGGTGACCAGTGGAAGATTGGCGGTGGCGCCACTTGGGGTTGGTACTCTTATGATCCTGATCTGAATCTGATCTACTACGGATCTGGTAACCCTAGCACCTGGAATCCGGTTCAGCGTCCTGGCGACAACCGTTGGTCGATGACCGTTTTCGCCCGCGATGCCGACACTGGCATGGCTAAATGGTTATACCAGATGACCCCCCATGATGAGTGGGACTACGATGGTATCAACGAGATGATCCTGGTCGACCAGAAGGTCAAAGGCAAGATGCGCAAGGTCCTGGTGCACTTTGATCGTAACGGCTTCGGCTATACCATGGATCGTGTAACCGGTGAGTTGTTGGTCGCCGAGAAGTATGACCCGGCAGTCAACTGGGCCACCCATGTCGACATGAAGACAGGTCGTCCACAGGTGGTAGCGAAGTACTCTACCCATCAGAACGGCGAAGACGTGAACTCCACCGGCATCTGCCCGGCGGCCCTGGGTTCGAAAGATCAGCAACCCGCGAGCTACTCGCCACGCACCGGTCTCTTCTATGTACCCACCAACCATGTCTGCATGGACTACGAGCCGTTCCAGGTTTCGTATACCGCGGGTCAACCCTACGTGGGTGCAACCCTCTCCATGTATCCGGCACCTGGCGGCAACCATCTGGGTAACTTCATTGCCTGGGATGCTGACAAGGGCAAGATCGTATGGTCCAACCCTGAGCCTTTCTCGGTATGGAGTGGCGCACTCGCCACGGCTGGTGACGTGGTCTTCTACGGTACCCTGGAGGGTTACCTGAAGGCGGTGGACGCCAAGACGGGTAAAGAGCTGTACAAGTTCAAGACCCCATCCGGCATCATCGGCAACGTCAATACCTACATGCATAACGGCAAGCAATACATCGCTGTCCTCTCCGGACTCGGTGGCTGGGCCGGTATCGGCATGGCCGCAGGCTTGACCGATCCGACAGCCGGTCTGGGTGCGGTGGGTGCCTATGCATCTCTCAGCGACTATACCCAGCTGGGCGGCACTCTGACTGTATTTGAACTGCCTAACTAATGGGTTGATTGCCCTTCACTAGAAATGCCGCCACCCATCCCTGGAGGAGGGTGGCGGCAAAATCCCAATAAAGATAGTTCACACTATTAGTTTCCATGAGGCTAAACATGCAGCATTATAAATTCAGTAAATTTTTAATTGTGGCGACCATCGCCCTCACCTATTCCATCTCAGGCTATTCAGCTGCATCCAAAGCCGATTACAGAGATTTCGTACCTTCCCCCGAACAGCCCTACTACTTTGAAGACGGTAAAGTTGACTTCGGTACCTATAATGGCTTTCGTCGTTATCATGCCGACTGTCATGTCTGTCACGGACCGGCCGGCCTTGGGAGTTCCTATGCACCGGCGCTGCTAGAGTCTTTGAAAGTAATGAGCTATGGTGAATTCGTTAACGCAGTCGTTACCGGACAGGAGGGATTGGACACCAGAGTAATGCCCTCTTTCGCGAAGAATATTGACGTGATCAAGAATATTGCCGATATATATGCCTATCTGAAGGCTCGCGCTGATGGTGTCATCGGAGCAACCAGACCTGCAAAGTTTCCCAAGGTTAAAAAACTGATTGCAGACAATTAGCTGACATCGAGCAACACCACAACTGCGGTGATAAAACCCACAACAGGGAACAGCAGTATTGGAATAGATGTCAAACCGAATATCTATCGATTTCATGAGTGGCCGGGGTCCAAGTAAAATGCCAATAACAGGTTCAACGTTTTTTAATAAAGCGCTGAACCTGTTTTTTTACCTCCTGCCATTGATTCTGTTGCTTGGCCCTCCATCCTCTTGGGCCAAAACCACCTACGAAGCCAGAAACAAGGACTACCTGACCGTCTGCGGCGATCCCAACCACATGCCCTTCTCCAACAAGGCAATGGAGGGATTCGAAAACCGGATCGCCCAACTGATCGCCGATGATCTCAATCGCACCCTGCGTTATCGCTGGTGGCCCCAGACCGTAGGATTCGTCCGCAACACCCTCAGCGTTCGCCTTTGCGATTTGGTGATGGGGGTTACATCAGTCAACGAGCTGCTCCAGAACACCAATCCCTACTACCGTTCCGTCTACACACTGGTATACCGCGAAAATGCCGGTTTACAGATCCAGTCCCTGGATGACCCGACACTGAAGGAGCTTAAAATTGGCGTTGTCGCGGGCACCCCGCCAGCCACCCTATTGAGCAAGTATGGATTGATGGATCAGGTCAGACCCTACCAGCGCACCGTGGATACCCGTCTCTACTCACCTGCCACACGGGCCATCGAGGATGTGGCGGAAGGCAATCTCGATATCGCTGTAATCTGGGGCCCTATCGCAGGCTATGCATCGACCCAGCAAAAGACCCCTCTCTCTATCATTCCCCTGCCGGCAAAAGTCGATTCCGTTCCAATGGCATTCAATGTCTCGATGGGCATCCGCCGGCGCGAATCCAATTGGAAACATCAACTCAACATGGAGTTGGAAAAACTCACCCCAAGCATTCAGAAGATATTGCTTGAATACAAGATACCCTTGCTGGATAGAAATGACAGACTGATAAAACCTTGAAACAGACAAGCAAACAGAGACCGCACATGCAAACACTCTCTGCCATGGTGTTGGTCTGGTTGTTGTTAATGGTTCCCACAGGATACTGCTCACACTCCTTCGCCACGGAAGATGAGGCCGAACACTTTTCATCCGACGGCTATCGCATATCCCTGTTTCGCGCCCCCGTACCCGACTCGGTGCCGGCTGGAACCACGATCGATACTGAGCAATTGCACGCCTTGATCAAGCAACATCAGCCGCTTCTGATCGACGTCTTACCGGCACCCGTCAAACCCAAGGATCGTCCCGACAACCTGTTATGGCTACCGCCAGCGAGACAAAACATTTCAGGATCCCACTGGCTACCCAATGTGGGTTACGGCGCCCTTTCCATGGAACTGGACAGTTATTTCAAAGAGAATCTGCAGCGGCTTACCGAGGGTGACAAGAGTAGAATGATAGTGATCTATTGTCTTGCCGATTGCTGGATGTCCTGGAATGCGGCAAAACGGGCAGCGACGGAGTACGGTTACACCAACACCTACTGGTACCCGGATGGCACGACAGGATGGGAGGCGGCGGGGCTGGCGGTTGAGAACAGTTCGCCGATTCCGATGGAAAACGCCGAATAACCAATACGGTGCGGCAAGCCGTACCCCAGATTAAATATCTGGCGTAGGGTGTGGCTTGCCGCACCATAAATTGCTAGTCGAGATAATAAGCAATACTCCGAGCCAAGACGCCCAGTCGCTCTTCAACAACCATCGGGCGGGTGCAGAGATGCTGAATGAAGTCTTCACGTTCATCGAACATACGCTGCTTGATCTCCATCTCTTTCTGCATCAGTGCCAGGCGTTCTTGCGCGGCTTGTGAGGGATCTTCCTGCAGCTGCACCATTTCATCCAGCTCCCCACTCAATTTATTCGCGCGTGCCGCCTGTCCCCGCGCATAGCGCATTATACCGTCGAGTTTTTTCTTACGCTCTTCATTCAGTGTCTGTAAGACACCCGCAAACAGCAAGGTAAGCTTGTGATCCTTCTGTGAGGGATCCTGTTTCGAGGAAAAATCCGCAACTACCGCATCGGCTGCATCCAGATCGTAATAGGGCGAGACAAACTGCTCTACCAGTTTTTTCACCGCCTTGTCCTTTTCCCAGGCGTCTCCCAAGCCGTCGATGGACGGTCCTGCCCATACCACAGCCGCAGGCACTTCTTTTACCAGGATCTGCTCGCAGGGCCAGTCGGGGGGGCGATCTTCCGCAACCAGGGCCTGCGCCAGGCCACAACCGGTTATCAAGCAGAGAAAACATCCGATCTTTTTCATCTTTGAATACACCTTTTTAACCTCCACCCTGTTTACGAGTCATCAGTCCGCGTGCCGGATCGTAACCATAGAGCGCGCCTGCCAGGAATAGCAGCAGAGAACCGGTAACAGCCGCCAGGGCGATCCAGCTGATCTGTTCATATAGGGAAAACCTGATCAACTCCACGGCATGGGTGAAGGGATTGAAGCGACAGATTTCATACAATAAAACACTGGAGTCCTTGATGCGCCATAAGGGATAGAGTGCGGACGAAGCAAAAAACATGGGGAAAATGACAAAATTCATCACCCCGGCAAAATTCTCCAATTGCTTGATTGCGGATGAAAGCAATAGGCCTAATGCCCCAAGCATCAGCCCCGACAGGAACAGGGCCGGAAATGCCAGGAGATAACCCATCAGTGGCGGCTGCACATCCCAAAACCAAGCAATGGCCAAAAACAGATAGACCTGGGCGATCGCGACCAGGGTGCCGGCTGTCAATTTACTCAGCAGCAGATACCAGCGCGGAAAGGGACTGACCATCAGCATCCGCATGCTGCCCATCTCCCGGTCATACACCATGGAGAGCGAACTCTGCATGCCGCTGAACAGCAGGATCATCGCGGTCAAACCAGGCACGATATACTCCTCGTAGAGGATATAGGTTTCATAGGGTGGAATGATGGAGACACCCAGCACAGAGCGGAAGCCGGCGGCAAAGATAAACAGCCATACCAGTGGACGGACCAGGGCGCCGAAGAAGCGCTCCCGTTGATGGAGAAATCGCAGCGACTCACGTGTCGTGATACCCAACAGGCAATTAAGATACTGCACAAAGTTCATGATGCATCACTTCGTGTCAGGTGGTTGAATGCCTGTTTCACACTATCCGTTCCGGTCTCTTGCATGATCTGACTGGCGCTGCCATGGGCAAGCACCCTTCCAGCATGGAGCACTACCAGGCGATCTTCCGGCTCTACCTCATCAACCAGGTGGGTGGCCCACAACACGCCGATACCGTCTTCTCGACAGCGTTTGCGTACCTGCTGCAGGATTGCCTGGCGGCTATGGATATCGAGTCCTACGGTTGGTTCATCAGCCAGTAAGAGACGTGGCTGATGCAGTAGGGCCCTAACCAGTTCCACACGACGACGCTGACCACCACTGAGCGCCCTGACCTTCTCATCGGCACGATCTCCCAGTTCGATTTCATCCAGCACGGCCTGCATGCGTTTTTTTAATTCATCGGCTTTCAAGCCCTGCAGCGCACAGTGATAGCGAAGGTTCTGTATCAATGACAGATCCAGATCCAGGGTCGGCTGCTGAAACACCACCCCCAGTTGAGCCAACGCCTTGCGGGTCTGGCTCTGCAGATCATGGCCGTAGATATGGATAGATCCACCTCGACTGACGAAGAGTCGGGTGATGAGCGAAAAAAGGGTGGTCTTGCCTGCGCCGTTGATCCCCAGCAGCACACAGAATTCACCCGGCTCCAGGGAAAAGCTGACGTCATCCAGCACCGGTCGCTTGGTGTAGGAGAAGCTGACAGCTTTCAATGCAAGGGCGGCTGCACTCATGGACGGACCACGACCCCCCAAGGAAGACGCCCTACCCTGATCGACTTTTTGACCTTCAGCCGGTCGACATCGATCACCGAGACATCGTTACTCACCCCGTTGGTGGTAAAGATGCGCTTTTCGTCGGGTGAGAAGTCGAGATTCCAGACCCGTTGTCCAACCAGCAGATACTTATCCACCTCAAAAGAGGCGGTGTCGATCACTGCCACCCGGGCGGCCGGCCCCAGGGCGACAAATGCCAACTTACCGTCTTTACTGATCCTGATCCCCACAGGCTGGATGGACTCCTTGTGAATGCCAGGGATCTCGAAGCCGATCTTCTTTATGATCTTGCGGCTCGCTGTATCGATCACGCTCACCGTGCCACCGATCTCCGATGAGACCCACACCTGTTTGCCGTCATTGGTGAACTGGGCCACACGGGGCCGCTGGTCGACCAGCACATTGTCTTCCACCTTGAGTGTCTCGAGGTTGATGAAGTGGGCCATGTTGGTGGTCTCCGAGGTATTCACCAGCCACTTGCCATCTGGGCTGATTCCCATCCCTTCAGGTTCCACCCCGACCTGGATCTCCGTCACCTTCTCCCGCTTCTGGATATCCACCATGGTCACCATGTTGTCATCCTCATTGGCGGCATAAAGATATTTACCCTTGGGACCAAGCACCAGCAGTTCCGGATCGGGGCCGGATGGCAGGATATGGGTGACCTTGAGGCTCTTCAGATCCAGCACTTCGATGTGATCCGCGTCGCTGGTACAAACATACAGGGTATTGCCATCCTTGCTGAGTGCAATGCCTCGAGGACGTTCCCCTACCGATACCGTTTCCAGTACCTTGAGACTCTCTCCATCAATTACCGTGATGTTGTTGTCCTTCTCACTGCTCACATAGACGGTGTAGGCCTGTGCTCCGCTGCTCACTATCATGCAGATAGTCAATATGAGTGGATAGATTGTGGGCCTGGCGTCCAGACGACAGTGAAAAGATGGGGGAAACATGTTTAATACTCCTGCGTTTTTATCGCCTATGAATACCAATCAGACCGAGAACAATTGCTGTAGGTCAGTTTTACCGGGACCCTATTTACCACATTTACTTTCCGCCCGATCGTAACCCAGGGTATCCAGGGTGGAAAACTGGTGCAAAAATCCCTTCTGCGGCGAAACAGAGATCGTCAGCCGTGGCGAAGAGATAAGCAGGGGTTGGCGTAACTGGCCATTCCAGTCCCGGTAGGTAACCGGCCTGCCCTTGAAGGCAGCCAGGTTAAAATCCGCACTGAGGATAAAACTCTTCAGTTTGTCCGCCTGGTTACTGGTGGTGCGTGTCGTGGCCTCACCGATGCTGCGTACAGCCAACCAGGCCGCGTAGTCACGATCGGTCATCCAGCGGCCATTCTTTTCATGGAAGCGACGTTGAAACTGGGTCGCCCCCCACTGTTCATGGACACCACTCCAGGCTGTGGGAGAGAGTCCCTGAGAACCGCCCACCGGGCGTGGCAGATAGGTTCGATAACTCAAAAACTCTCCGAACTCATCCTGCTCATCGGCCACGATCAGAATGTCATAATCGCCCACCTGGCTGAAGGCATTCACCTCTTCCTGCTCTCTGGTGTGTCCGGAGTCGGTACGCCTCGCGCCTGGCTCAAAGGTCCACTGTTTCTGTTCGACAATCTTGTGGCCATATCGTTTAGCCGCACGCTTGAGGGCATCCGCAAAGGCTTTATCCTGCGGATGCCGGCCCACCACGAGAAACCATTCGTTCCAGCGCTTCCATGTCAGGTACTGGGCCAAGGCATCAGCCAACATGGCCCGGCTTGGGATTGTATGCAGCAGGTTGGGATAACAGATATGGGTTCTCAACGCGTCATCCATGGCGCCGATATTGAAGAGCAGGCTCTGCTTCGCCTCGGGTGTGGTTATAACTTCCTTCAGCTTATCGAGGGGTAGATTGAGCAGGAACAAGCGGGTGCCCTGCGCATACAATTCAAGAAAGTTCTCACGCACACTCTGTTCGGCTTTGACTTTCACTGCCTCGAGCTTAAAAGACTGTCCGGTAAATTGCCCGGTGGTGTTATTGTCGTTTATCCCCTGTTCGGCCCCCGCCATACCGCTATCGTCGATAACCGGTTGCAACAGGGACAAGGGTATATGTTTCTCCTCATCCACACCCAGCAGAGCGATCGATATTTCGAGATTCGCTGCGCTGCAGCTGATGCCGTAGGCGATCAACCCGCTGAACATGAGAAAGAGGACAACAGGGATTTTACACAAGGGCTTATTTTTATAATCAGGGTCCAATCTACTCAAAACAGCTCCAATATTAGGCTCAAGAATTAAGGTTCAGAGATTATTTTTGCAAGTTCCATACCATGGAATGGGGTTCCAACCAGCCGTGACCCGGGCTCAGAAACGGGGCATCAGCCAATTTGATTGAATCACTCAGTGTCAATGGTGACACACTGTATCAATTCGGATCTCTTGCAATGATCTTTGGATAGGCCTAGGTGCACTACCCAGCTTCATCTCATCTTAGCCCAATTTACAATAGCCAGATAATAGGTTTTGTCCACATACTTCGTGCGGTTCCAGGTCTGGGAAAAATATAATAGCGTAATTAACATACCCAAGGAGTTTTTCCCAATTGCTCAGGCACGATTATTGCTCGTTAGCATATGGCTATCCGAAAGGAGTAATCAGCCCTGTATGAGAAACCCCACAGAGGTAAATGTAAGTGAATAAAAATATCGTCCTCCTCTCCTCCATGCTCACACTGCTGCTATTTACCGTTATAGCCCAGGCCCATGGCCCGACCCGGCAAAAGATGGTCGTGAAGCAACAGATCTCCGCCCCACCGCAGGCGGTTTGGGAGTTGGTCAAGAATTTTCAAGATATGAGCTGGCATCCAGCAGTGGCAAAAACCGAAGGTGATGGTGGCAATACTATTGGCGCAACCCGGATACTGACCCTTGGTAACGGCGGACAGATTCATGAAAAGCTGGAGAAATATGAGCCTGAAAAACACTCCTTTTTCTATCGCATAGAATCAGTAGATGTAAAAGTATTGCCTGTTACCAACTACTCCTCATGGTTCAGCATCAAACCTTCTGACGATGGAGGAAGCCTGGTTACCTGGAAGGGTGCATTCTATCGAGGCTACCCGAACAATGAACCACCACCGGAACTTAGCGATCAGGCTGCCAAAGATGCAGTGAAAGGGGTTTATGAGGGCGGACTGGGCAACTTGAAGAAATTGCTTGAACAGGGTTCCTGATCATAGATTGACGATGAGCAGCACAACCGAATCAAAATACATGCGATTGAGACCCGGGGCGATCTATCTGGTCCTGCTGCTATCCATGCTCGCCGGGAGCATGCAGGTAAGTGCTGCACCATTCGCCTTCGTCACCAATCAGGGTGATGACTCTGTCTCAGTGATTGATCTGGCGGACCTAAGCACCACCGCAACCATCAAGGTCGGCTCCAAGCCAGCTGGTATCGCGGTATCCAGCAACGGCAGCCGCATCTATGTCACCAATCCGGAAAGCCGTGATGTCTATCTGCTCGACGGTGTGGCCTTTAAAACACTAAGCCATAAAGAGGTGGGAAAAGGTCCGCTGGGGATTGCCCTCAGCCCGGATGACCGCCGGGTCTATGTTGCCGACTGGTACGAGGACCTGGTGTATGTACTCGATGCCTTCGATCTCTCGATAGTGACAAAGATAGCAGTGGGTGACTCGCCATCCGGTCTGGAGGTGAGCAAGGATGGTAAAACCCTCTATGTTGCGGACAGGGACGACAATATGATCTCAGTAGTCGACACCCTCAGCAATCGAGTCACAAAACGCATACCGGTTGGCAATCGCCCCTTCGGCATCCGCATGGGACCCGATGGCCGGCGACTCTATATCGCCAATGTGGCGAGCGATGACCTGAGTGTCATCGACCTGGAGAGTCTGTCGGTCATTGCCACGATTCCCGTCGGCAGTACCCCCTACGGTGTCGCGGTCACACCTGATAACAAGCGTGTCTTCGTGACTAATCAGCATGAAAATACAATTTCCGTTATCGACTGCGTTGAATTGCGAGAGATTCGTCGCTTGGATATCGGTGAATTTCCTGAAGGTATCATTGCTGATCCGAGCCATGGGCGAGTCTACATCGCCAACTGGTTTGACAATGAACTGGTCGTGCTCGATTCGGAAAAACTGGAAATAATCAAGCAGATCCCGACTGGTGAAAGTCCACGGGCCTTCGGGGTATTTGTGGCCGGTGGGTCATAAGTACAGGATGATATGCCTAGCCATGCGCCCTGTGGGAATTTGAAATCATATAAGATAGTGTCTTGTGAATAATCAAGAGGCAGGAGGAGCGAACCATGTACCACACACAGCACCCAGAGGATTCCATCCTCAAACGCCATTTCGATGCAACTGTTGAGATGAAGCGCCAGATGTGGCTTCAGACCCCACCGACGGATTCGATCCTGCATAGACATGCAATGAGTCTGAGCAACCACCCTTCAGTTCGTCCAGGCACAGCAGCAAGAAACAATGCCGCAACGATGCGAGCACGCCAGGTGAATGAGGATAAGAAAGGTTTTCTATCCTGGTTTTTCGACCTGTTTCGTAGCGCATGATCAGGAATTCGGGATATTCCGGATAGACGCTTAGTCTAATGCACAGGTAAATATGTTTTAGGAGTTAGCTTACATGCTCAGACGTAGTATTATTCGCGCTTTTCAGTTTGCACTGCTTTTCATCCCCGCAGTTTCGGTTGCCACCAAGGTTTTACCACCACCGAAGCTGAATCAAGCGCAGAAAATAATTTTTTTCAAAGACCATCTCATGGGCGTGCCCAAAGGCAGTCAAATCGATTACGCTTTCAAAAGCATGACCAAGGATGCGGACAGTTTTTCAGATAAAATCGAAATCAAGGTCATCGACGTAATTGCCGAAGGTAAGCGAGACTTGGAATTCAACTTCCTGAGCGGCTCAAATCACATCGATTTCAGCCCTGCCAAGTCATATTCAGGGAATCCGGTCATCATTCATTTTCTGGAGCGGGACATATCCTTAATGGCTAAAAGTACCGGTGGAAACATCGGCTTTTTTCGCAATCGGATTCGTGATTCGTTTAAAAAGCCTGCCGAACTACGCGATATAAAATTTCAGTTCAAAGGCAAGGAGATTAGCGGCACCGAAATTGTTGTTACCCCCTTTGTTGATGATCCGTACGCTGAAAACTTCGAACTGTATGTCAATAAACGTTATGAATTCATCTTCTCTGAGCAGGTCCCAGGAGGTGTATATCGTATCCATACCAAGGTGCCCAACGAAAAAGGAGATGGTGTGCTTATCGACGAAGATATGACTTTCCGGAACATCACGCCGGCGATATAGTGGAAGCCTTGCACATCAAAGTGGAATTTATTGGAGGTTGACTTCAACCATGATTAAAACAAAGTTTTTCCCGGCCATGCTCTTGTTCGGCCTGATCTGTAGTAACCATGCCATAGCTGAGGAGTGCAACGATGCCTCGATCAGCAGCGACTATCCAACCTCCGCCAGGGTCGACTATGTGATCGGGTGCATGGCTTCAAACGGCCAGTCACATGAGATGATGCAGAAGTGCTCGTGTAGCATCGATCTCATAGCCAAGGCCATTCCTTACGAAGAGTATGTGCATATTTCGACGCTTTTGAGTCTGCAACAGATGACCGCCGCGGGAAGAAATGCGGTGTACAAAAGTTCCACCTGGTCGCAAAAGGCGGTGGCTAGACTACGCGACGTACAGGCCGACTCAACCTTGCAGTGCTTCTGAACTCAGCCTTTGCTGTTTGACTGCAGGTCCACGCTGTGGGAAAAGGTTCTCCCCTTGGAGTCTTTCACGTGGACCTCGAGGACACCCGTCTCATTCGGTGTGAAACCAAAACGTATATTCGGGTCCTCACTGATGGAGATATCGGTGTCAGCGGTGAATACTTCATCACCATTGTAGGTGACCTGTATGGTTCTGATGAAATCCGCCGGTATATAAAAACGTGATACCTGATCGAACTGCAGGCCCGAGTTGTTCGGATGCTTGATCATCAGCTGGGTCGGAATGAGATCTCCCTGATTGTAGTCCTCTGGCAGACGGAATTTGATCTTGCCCAACTGTGCCGCGGCAGCTGCGGGATCCTTAAGTGACGGCGCGGAGCACCCGCCTGACGCCTTGACATAATTGTTAACCATATAGAGATTGCCGTCGTTGAGTTCGGCAATGGCTCGCAGGTCGGTATAGGCGTTGATACGCACCCGGGTCGACAAGGTTTCCCAACTGTGTTTACCAGGAAAATGAAAAACAGCAGCAACCGGAGAAGGATTGTTGTCGATCACCAGATAGAGACTCTTTATATAGCGCTGTGGTGTCTGCTCGATCTTCGAATCGATGGAGATGGGGACGATGGCTGCGTCCATGGCCCTGCCTGGGGTCTCCAATCCAAGGATCTCTCCACCACTCTGGATGTTTTTATCCCCAAAAAGCGAGGTCTTTATCTGAAACCAGCGATTGCCATCATCATTTGCCCATGCAGTGTTCACGGCAACGAACATACACATCAAGCTGATGGTGAATTTAAGCCCGGCCTTCCATAACCAGCCATTGCGTTTCATCGTCGAGACAGCTGTCATAGCAATTATCCTCATATGATAAAAATAATTTGCTGGCACCAGTAAATCATTGCCAATCATTCAGTGTTAGATCAAGATTCTTAACAAGCGTTCCAGTGAGTAAAACAAACTGATGCGTCAACGCCAGTCTCTGGCCTGCAAAAGGCCTGATAGGGTATATACAAGATCGCGAATCCCTTCTACCACAAAAAATGTATAACTTTAGTGATCGTCTTTCACCAGTTTTCATGGGGTCTATCGTCTACTCCCATTCCAATTCCGCAAATACAGCAGTGACATTTCGACCATGGAATTCATCGAACAAGAGCCAGTTTTCCCGTTCCTCCCAACCCACATTCTCCACTGCTTGGGAGATACTACCCCCCTTGCTGATGACTTTTCTGATACCCGCCGCAACGAAATCGAGATATCGGCGCTGATCGGCCAGCGCCTTCTGCCATTGGGTTGTAACAGGGCCATGACCGGGCACAATTCGTCTGACTTCACCGCACTGTCCACTACCCCCTGTCTCTGCAGAAACCATCGCTATGCAGGGCTGGCGGCTGATCTCATCCATGACCTTCAACCATCCCAACAGGCTGCCATCAACCACCGGGGTTCGCTCTATGAAGAGCAGGTCCGAGAGCCACAATGTTCCAGTCTTCTGGTCATATACACTCAGATCGTTATTGGTATGCGCCGTCGGATAGGCATGCAGATGGAGCATCCTTGCACCAAGATCCAGGGTTAAGCTGCTATCAACAGCAACCGTCTGGGTCGGAAACACCATTTCTGTACCCTCTGCCACTGCTCCCAGTATCTCTTGCATCCGCTTCAGGTAGACCGATTGGCGTCTTGCCAAGGCATCACTCAGCTGTGCATGGCCGATATATGCCGGCTTATCCTGCTTGAAGGCGGCGGCACCGAGCGAGTGGTCGGGATGCATATGGGTAATGATCACAAACTCGATGGGAAGTTGTGTCGTTTCACGAATCGCTTTACGTAGTGCCAACCCCTCCTGATAACTGCTGCCGGTATCGATCACGGCCACCCGCTCGCTACCAACAATAAATCCAATATTGGCGATATGCCCCTGATTGTGTGAAGAGAATTCTTCCTGATGTCCTGGCCACATGAAGATCCCTGGCGCTATCTCCATCACCGCAGCTGACCGCGCCTGAAGTCCGTCCACGCATACAAACAATGCCACAATCAGCGCCAGGTTTCGCAGGTATGGGATTAGCGGGAGATTGATAGCCGCCTGAATGATAGGGCGACCTGGAAAGCATGATATCACTGGTATATTCACCTCTTCGCCTAGGGCCTGTTAACACTAATCCAATGCGCCCCGAAGGAAGTGCCCTTGGGGTGCGCTCTGCTGGGACTGTTTTTGCGCCCAGCAAGGCAGAATGAGCGTGGTGTAGCCCGGCTACATGAGCGAATGATAACGCCGCTGGGTGCAAAAACAGCCCCAGCCCTTCGGGTTGCGCCCCGAAGGAAGTGCCCTTGGGGTGCGCCTGAAAAAGCGCCACTCAGCGTTGCTCGTCGTTCATTTGGAGTGACCAAACTTCTCTCCTCGCGCCCGTAGGAAGTGCCCTTGGGGTGCGCCTTGATTGGCGTTTTTTCAGGCACAACAGAGTGCATTGGATTAGTGTTAACAGGCCCTATGTTTACTGACATATGCACTTTTACTGCCAACAGCTATCAAACCTTATATAGCCATCTATGGGGCACTGAATGGTTATTCTGTTAGACCACAGTTAGTGAATCATTGTCTTGCTGAAGACACAGCCAGTGCTCAATGTGCCAGAAATCTGGGGCACTGCTTTGCTTCGTATTGGATCTTAAGGTGATCCCTGATAACACCTTAACAATGGCACACGATTTGCAAAACATAATTAAGCATCAACTAAAAAAACCGACACCCAACCACTATTTATCAATGGATACTCACTTGTCCTCAGATGTGAAACAAGACAATCGCCGGCGTGGCCGCAAAAAAGGCCGCAACATTAAGCCAGCGGTATTAAGCGAAATTCGACTACTGCTGGGAGAGACGCCGCGCCGACCTGACCTATTGATCGAAATACTGCACCGTATTCAAGATCGCATGGGATATATTTCAGTGGATCATATAGCGGCGCTTGCCCAGGAGATGGACCTCTCTTCCGCGCATATCTTTGAAGTGGCCAGTTTCTACCACCATTTCGATCTGGTTAAACAGGGTCAGACACCGCCACCGCCACTGACAATCCGGGTGTGCGACTCCATCTCCTGCAACCTGGCCGGTGCAGAGACTCTGATCAGTGACCTGCAGGCGAGTCTGGGTCATGGAATTCGACTGCAACGGGTGCCCTGTGTGGGTCGCTGCCAGGAGGCACCCCTGGCCGTGATAGGTAGAGAACCGATCCCCCAAGCCGATCCCGCTAAAGTGATGCAACGGCTTGAAGCGAGTGATGGCGAACCGGAGTTACCCGACTATCTGGATTACAAAGGCTATCAGAATGGCGGCGGCTATGAACTGCTGAAAAGGATCGAAGCAGATGATGGTAACGGCAGTCACCCGACGCAGCTGTCAGTGGAACATGTGATTCAATGCCTGGAAGACTCAAATCTCAGAGGCCTGGGAGGCGCCGGTTTCCCCGCCGGTCGTAAATGGCGCATTTTGCGTGAACAACCGGCACCGCGTCTGCTGGCGGTGAATATCGACGAAGGCGAACCGGGTACCTTCAAGGATCGCTACTATCTGGAACGGGATCCACACCGTTTTCTCGAAGGGACCCTTATCGCCGCACGGGTGGTCGGTATCAGTGAGATCTACATCTATCTGCGTGACGAATATGCAGCTATCCACAGGCTGCTGGAGAGGGAGTTGAAGGCTCTTCAGTCAAACCCTCCCTGTCCGCTACCGCCCATTCATCTGCGCAGAGGGGCCGGTGCCTATATCTGCGGCGAGGAATCGGCGATGATCGAATCGATCGAGGGGAAGCGCGGCATGCCCAGGCAACGCCCCCCCTACGTGGCCCAGGTTGGACTCTTCGGCCGTCCCACCCTGGAACACAACATGGAGACCCTCTACTGGGTGCGTGAACTGCTGGAACGGGGTGCCGACTGGTTTGCCCAACAGGGGCGTAACGGCCGCCATGGCCTGCGCAGCTTCTCGGTGAGTGGCCGGGTCAACCAACCGGGCGTGCATCTGGCCCCCGCCGGCATCACCATGCGTGAACTCATCGATGAATATTGTGGGGGCATGCCGCAAGGTCATGAACTCTATGGTTACTTCCCTGGTGGCGCCTCAGGGGGCATCCTCCCCGCCTCCCTGGCCGACGTTCCGCTCGATTTCGACACCTTACAACCCTATGACTGTTTCATCGGTTCGGCCGCCATTATCGTTCTCTCCCAGCACGACAGCGCTCGCGATGCGGCCCTCAACGCCATGCGCTTCTTTGCCCATGAATCCTGTGGACAGTGCACACCCTGCCGGGTGGGTACCGAGAAGGCAGTGGCGCTTATGCAACAGGGTGAATGGGACAAGGATCTGCTCCAGGAGCTCTCGAGTGTCATGATCGATGCCTCCATCTGTGGCCTGGGTCAGGCCGCACCCAACCCCATGTTGAGCGTGCTGAAATATTTTCCTCAGGAGTTGGAACATGGCGAATGATCCTCAGCCCCCCCAAGGCAGCATCAATTTCACCCTGGATGGCAAGCCACAAAGCGCCATGCCAGGGGAGAGCCTGTTGCAGGTAGCGAAACGCTCCGGGGTCGAAATCCCCCATCTCTGTTACAAGGAGGGTCTGCGACCCGACGGCAACTGCCGGGCCTGTGTGGTGGAGATCGAGGGTGAGCGCACCCTGGCCGCCTCCTGTTGCCGGGCACCAAGCGACGGGATGGTGGTGAATAGCCAGGGCGAACGACCTCGCAAGGCACAACAGCTGGTATTGGAGCTGCTTCAATCCGACATGGCCGAGACCTGCTACAGCCACCACAATGAGCTTGACCAGTGGTCGCAAAAGATGGATCTGGGCAAGCCCCGCTTCCCCAGCCGCCGCCAACCGGTGGCGGACAGTTCTCATCCAGCCATCGCGGTTAATCTGGATGCCTGTATCCAGTGCACCCGCTGTCTGCGCGCATGTCGCGAAGAGCAGGTCAACGATGTGATCGGCTATGCCTGGCGAGGTGGCGCCTCGAGTATCGTCTTCGATGCGGAAGAGAGCCTGGCCGAGAGCAGCTGTGTCGCCTGTGGCGAGTGTGTACAGGCCTGTCCCACGGGGGCGCTGATGCCGGCCAACGGCCTGGGATTGGAGCAGACCGAGAAACAGATCGATTCGGTATGTCCCTATTGCGGCGTCGGCTGCCAGCTTACCTACCATGTGAGTGATAACCGCATACGCTATGTTACCGGGCGCGACGGGCCGGCCAACAACTCCCGCCTGTGTGTCAAAGGACGTTACGGTTTCGATTATGTACACCATAAACACCGTCTGACCGTGCCGCTGATTCGCCGTGATGATGCCCCCAAACGGGCCGAGCTGGCCCTCGATCACAAAAACCCCTTCGCCGGTTTCCGCGAAGCGAGTTGGGAGGAGGCCCTGACATTTGCCGCTGGCGGACTGGTTAAGATGAGGGATGAGCGGGGAGCTGCCGCGTTGGCGGGCTTCGGCTCCGCCAAGGGCTCCAACGAGGAGGCCTATCTGTTTCAAAAGCTGGTCCGTACAGGCTTTGGCAGCAACAATGTGGATCACTGCACCCGCCTCTGTCATGCCTCTTCCGTAGTGGCACTGCTGGAGATGATCGGCTCAGGCGCTGTCTCCAACCCGGTGGCGGACGTGGACCAGGCAGAGCTGATACTGATCATCGGTTCCAATACCACCGATAACCACCCGGTGGCGGCAACCTTTATCAAGAATCAGGTCAAGGCCGGTAAGACCCTGGTTGTGATGGACCCACGACGCACCACCATTGCCAGACACGCCTCCCATTTCCTCCAGTTCAAGCCCGATACCGACGTGGCCCTGCTCAACGCCATCATGAATGCGGTGATCGAACAGGGGCTTGTGGATGAGCAATTCGTCAACAACCGCACCAACGGCTATGAGGTGTTGGCGGAGCACCTGCGCGCCTTCACGCCGGAAGCCATGGAGCCTATCTGCGGCATCGACGCTGAAACCATTCGAGAAGTGGCGCATCTGTATGCATCATCCAAGGCCTCAATTATCTTCTGGGGCATGGGGGTCTCCCAGCATGTGCATGGCACCGACAATTCCCGGGCACTCATCTCCCTGGCCCTGATGACCGGACAGATCGGCCGTCCGGGCACCGGGCTGCACCCTCTACGGGGGCAGAACAACGTACAAGGGGCCTCCGATGTAGGGCTGATACCTATGGTCTTCCCCGACTATCAGCGGGTGGACAACCCGGAGATCCGCGCCAAATTCGAAGCCCTGTGGGGGACACCCCTGGATGCTAAACCGGGCCTGACCGTGGTCGAGATCATGCATGCCATCACCGAAGGCACCATCCGGGGCATGTACATCATGGGCGAGAACCCGGCCATGTCAGATCCCAACCTGAACCATGCCCGCAAGGCCCTGGCCAGTCTGGAACATCTGGTGGTGCAGGACATCTTCATGACCGAGACTGCCTGGTACGCGGATGTCATTCTGCCCGCCTCCGCCTTTGCCGAAAAGGACGGCAGCTTCACCAACACCGATCGGAGGGTACAGTTGGGGCGCCAGGCTATCGATCCACCGGGCGAGGCCAGACAGGACCTGGAGATCATCCAGGAGATGGCACGCAGGTTAGGCCTGGACTGGCACTACGATCATCCCAAGGAGGTGTTTGCCGAGATGCGTCAGGCAATGCCGAGTATCGCCGGTATCTCCTGGGAGCGCCTGGAGCAGGAGGGTGCCATAACCTACCCCTGTGAAAATGAAGACGATCCGGGACAGCCGGTTATTTTCACCGATACATTTCCAACCCCGTCCGGCAGGGCGAGCTTTACACCCGCACCCTTTACCAACGCCGACGAGCTGCCGGATCATGAGTATCCCTGGGTACTGATCACCGGTCGCCAGTTGGAACATTGGCACACCGGAGCCATGACCCGACGTGCGGAGGTGCTCGACAAGATCGAACCGATCCCGGTTGCCAGCCTCCATCCCCAGGAACTCGCACGCATCGATATAGAACCTGGTGGCCCGATCATGTTGCAATCGAGACGAGGGGTGGTAACCGCGTATGCCCGAGCCGACGAAGGTGTCTCTCCCGGCCAGGTATTCCTCCCCTTCTGTTACCACGAAGCGGCGGCAAACCTGTTGACCAATGAAGCACTGGATCCGGCGGCGAAAATACCAGAGTTCAAGTTCTGTGCCGTGCGGATAGAACCTGGTCAGGATTCCAACCCTATATAGAGTCGGTAAATGTCAAATTTGAGAATGGTTACAGAAGGTGTGACACATCTGTAACAGTTTTCCGAGATATGTAGCAACCAATCACATACGGCTCAGTTGCTCATATAAATATATCAATTATTTTGTATATTTTTCAGTATGTTATAAATTATTTTCGCATCTTGGCCCGCATTCTGCCTAGGAAAAGACAGAAGCCAGACCTGAATCGTATGGATTACCATCGATTCTGCTTCGATTGTTGAAAAGATTTCCTCCACCCTTAATGCCCTTCTAGTGGCTATCCCCTAGCCACAGGGGGCATTTTTTTTAACCATACCACAACATCATTGGAATGAGTTGTTATTACGGATGGCCCAGGCCACATCAAGCGCTTGTCGATTCTGCCACACATCATGCACCCGAAACACCTTCACCCCGGCCATGACTCCCAAGGCGGTACAGGCACAGGTGGCGGGTATCAACTGTTCAGGCTGTGTCTGATTGCTGATGGCGCCCATGAAACGCTTACGACTCACACCGAGCAACAGGGGATAACCCAGTTCACCGATCTGCTGGAGATCAGCCAGCAACTCCAAGTTATGTCGCTTTTGCTTGCCGAACCCAATTCCCGGGTCCAGCAATAGCGCTTCGGGTTTCACCCCAGCCCGCAGTGCCGCTTCAATCCGCTGCTCCAAAAACGCCTTCACTTCTGAAACCACATCCCGGTACACCGGTGCATGCTGCATGGTTTCCGGTGTTCCCTGCATATGCATCAGCACGAGTGGAATATCAGCCGATCCTGCCAACCCGAGCATCTCGGGATCCTCGCGCCCAGCTGATACATCGTTGATCATACTGGCTCCAGCGTCGATCGCATCTCGGGCAACCTCACTCAGGGTGGTGTCGATGCTGATAGGAAAGCCTTCGGGCAGGCGCTCCCGCAATATCTGTATGGTCTGCAAGACCCGACGTTTCTGCTCGGCGGCGCTGACCCTGGATGCCTGTGGACGGGTTGATTCCCCACCAATATCAATGATGTCTGCCCCCTCTGCCACCATCTCCATTGCGCGATTGACTGCCGATGTCGTTTCGTAACGCCCACCATCGGAAAAGCTATCCGGGGTCAAATTTAGAATTCCCATGATGAGAGGGCGTGAAAAACTAAGCATTACCATAGGGTTACCCCTAATAACCAGACAGATTGCGATTTGTCAATCGAGCCATATTGGCATAAACTCAGCACGATAAATAAAGTATATTGATAATATTTATAAATTCCCCTGAATAATAAATAAAATGTGGTGGCAAGGAGGCATCTTTCTTACAGGGACTGATTGCGACCAGAGGTAAATAAAGGTGGACAAAGCCATCCTTCACAACGACATATCCAATCACGAAGAGTTCGTACGCGCCGCCCTTGACGGCAGCCATATCATCCACTCTTCCGATATAGACGACCTGACACTCAGGTCCTGGCGTCGCTGCCGTGATGAATACGGACTCGATCCCGGCGTGTCACCCAAGCCTGTCATTATCGATCGACAGGATCTGCGCGACCGCCTGCAAAAGTATGATCGTCTGCTGGACATCGCCCGGGTCGAGATGACCGATCTTTATCAGCAGCTGGCCGGTTCCGGTCATGCCATTATGCTGACAGACAAGGACGGAATCCTGCTCAATTTCATCGGTGATCCCCAATTCACCGATGCTGCCGCACACGCCGGTATGCAACTGGGCGCCGTGTGGAGCGAGTCTGTTCAGGGCACCAATGGCATGGGCACCTGCCTGGTTGAGCAGAAACCCCTCGTTATCCACAAACAGTCACACTATTTCTCCCGCAATGCCACCCTGACCTGCGCCGCCGCACCCATATTCGATCCCCATGGAGACATCCTGGCGGTACTCGATGCCTCCAGCGAGTCGCAGATGGCTCAGCAGCACACCATGGTGCTGTTGAACATGTCCGCCCAGGTGATTGAAAACCGGGTTTTCTTCTGTGCCATGAAAGAGGCCTTCGTGCTGCGCTTTCATTCCCGTTCAGAGTTCATCAGCACGCTTGGCGAGGGCGCCATCGCCTTCGACGCAGAAGGTAAGATACTGGCCATCAATCGTAGCGCCATATTCCAACTCAACCTGGAATCGCCACAACAGATCGTGGGACACCCGATTCAGCAACTCTTCACCACCTCCCTCGGCTCCCTGCTGAATAACGTCCACACCCATGCCTTCCCGATTCGGGAATCGCAACACGGCAAACGTTTCTTTGCAACCCTCCAGGCGCCGGAGAAGAGCTGCCGCAGCAACGTCTCCCAATCCAAGGCTAAAACACCTTACAGCAACAAGGGTGACGAGAATGACTACCTGGGGAGTTCCGATTCCCTGGACGCACTGCACTTCGATGAGCCACGCATGAAGCGCAACGTGAAGACCGCCATCAAACTGATCGAAAGAGATGTCCCCTGCATGTTGTTCGGTGAGACCGGCACCGGTAAGGAGATGTTTGCCCGGGCATTGCACCAGGCCAGCTCCCGACACGAAAAAGCCTTTATTGCAGTGAACTGCGCATCCCTGCCTGAATCCCTGATCGAGAGTGAACTCTTTGGTTACAGACCTGGCGCATTCACCGGGGCCAGCCGGGAGGGCAGCCGCGGCAAGATCGTACAGGCAGACGGCGGCACCCTGTTTCTTGATGAGATCGGCGATATGCCCCTGCACCTGCAGGCCCGCCTGCTGAGGGTGCTCGAGGAGCGTGAAGTGACACCCCTGGGCGGAGAAAAACCGATCAAGGTCTCCCTCAAGCTGGTCAGCGCCACCCACCATAACATCAAGGACATGGTGGAGGATGGTGATTTCCGCGAGGACCTCTACTATCGGCTGCATGGCGTCTCGATGACCATGCCTCCCTTGCGGGAACGCACTGACAAGCTTGAACTGATCAAACACATCGCCCAGTTGGAGGCAGGCTCCTCGGCGGAATTGACCTGGGAACCCGAAGCCCTGAAATTGCTCGAAAACTTCCCCTGGCCAGGCAATATTCGCCAGCTGCGGAATGTGCTTCGCACCTGCACGGCACTGTGTGAAAACAACTTGGTGACAATCAACGATCTGCCTGAGGAAATCCGTAATATTGTCTATGACGATGAATTTCCAGACGCAGCGGAAGCCAATCTCAATGCCCTGGCGATTGCTGAACGCGACGCACTCTTGAGCGAGCTCGAAGAGATGCATTGGAATATCAGCAGGGTCGCCAAAAAGCTCGCCCTCAGTCGAAATACTCTCTATCGGCGCATGAAACGGTTCGGAATCTCGCCGCCCCGTTGATAATTCCCAGACCATGGATGGTCCTAGTCCTGCATAACATCCTATCTGACGAATTCTCTATCCTTTACGACTGAAAAGCGTGCCGGTATCTTTTACTATACGTTCACTATGAATGAATCATCCTCGAAATCAAAGTTGCGCGAAGCATGGGCGATCACCGGATCCGGTCACTATCTCAAAGAGTGTCTTGAACTGATACAACATCGATCCGACGTGGACCTGTTCCTGAGCAAGGCGGCGGCGGAAGTGCTGCCAATGTACGACTTCGATGTAAAAACACTTAAAGAGCGCTTCACCTGTTTCCGTGATACCACTGCCAGCGCCTCCCCGGTGGGACTCTTCTATCAGGGTCGTTACAGGCGCCTGGTAATCGCCCCTGCCACATCCAATACCATTGCCAAGATGGTTTGGGGGATAGCCGATAGCTTGGTAACCAACATTTACGCCCAGGCCGGAAAGTGCCGGATTCCGAGCATTGTCTTCGCCTGCGATACCGAGCCGGAAATGGAGACAGAGGCGCCAGGCGGCATGGTCATGGTCTATCCAAGACAGGTTGACCTGGATAATGTCAAACGATTGCAGGATTTTGAATACACCTCGGTGGTAACCAGCTATGCACAGCTTCTCTCCACCCTTGAAGAGCTGGATTGAGTCAACGGTGCGGCAAGCCGCACCCTACATGTAAGCGAAGTGTAGGGTGCGGTTTACCGCACCAGTGCATGGCTTATCCAGTTGTCAGATATGGTGTAGGGTGGGGCTCTGCCCCACCAAAATGCATTGCAAGCACCCACCTATTCTCGACCCGGACATTAGGGCGTAGGGTGGGGCCCTGCCCCACCAAATGTACAGCTGTTAGCTGCTGCTCTTCTTTTTGAGTAGCGGTTCCAGCAGATCCATTGGCAGCGGAAAAACCAGGGTATGACTCTTATCCCCGGCGACCTCTGTCAGGGTCTCCAGGTACCTGAGTTGAATCGCCTGCGGCTGTTTGGCCAGGATACTGGCCGCTTCAACCAACTTTTCAGCAGCCTGCTGTTCGCCTTCAGCATGGATAATCTTCGCCCGCCGCGACCGCTCTGCCTCGGCCTGGCGGGCGATCGCCCGGATCATGCTGTCATCCAGGTCGACATGCTTGATCTCCACATTGGATACCTTGATCCCCCAGGTATCGGTCTGTTGGTCAAGGATGTTCCTCACATCGTTATTCAGGCGGTCGCGTTCTGCCAGCATCTCATCCAGTTCGTGTTGCCCAAGCACGGAACGCAGTGTGGTTTGAGCCAGTTGGCTGGTGGCGGCCATGTAATCTTCTACCTGAATTATCGCCCGCTCAGGATCCAGTACACGGAAGTAGACCACTGCATTGACCTTGACCGAGACATTGTCGCGGGAGATGACATCCTGGGAGGGCACATCGAGCACGATGGTGCGTAGATCGACTCTGACGAATTGCTGGATTATCGGGATGATGATGATCAGTCCTGGCCCCTTGACCCGCCAGAAGCGCCCCAGCAAAAACACCACACCCCGTTCATACTCACGCAATATCTTGAGTGCCGAGGTGAGAAACGCGATGACCAGAAACAGAATAACCGCATAGAAATAGAGCGTCATGATCCCTTCTCCTTATCAACCGGCATAATCTTTAATACCAGGCCCTCTCTGCCGGTAATCTCTACCAGCTGATCTTTTTTAACAGGTTGCTCGGAGCGGGCCCGCCAAATCTCACCATGCACCCTGATATCACCATCACCGGTGAAATCTTCCACTACCACACCTTCGCTGGTCAACATCTCCTCACGTCCACTCACCACAGGGCGGTTACGGGATTTAAGGGCCATGCCGATGACGAAGACCATGAGGAAGGCACTGCTCACGGCTACAACCAGGATCAGTGGCAGCGATATACCGAATCCCGCCTGGTCGGTATCGATGAGGATCAATGAGCCGATGGTGAAGGCAACCACACCGCCTATGCCCAAGGTACCGAAACTGGGCACGAAGGCCTCCCCAACCATCAAAGAGAGTCCAAGCAGGATCAATGCAACACCGGCATAGTTGATAGGCAGCAGATGGAATGCATAGAGCGCCAGCAGCAGGGAGATGGCGCCCACCGTACCGGGGACAATGGAACCGGGATTGGCAAACTCGTATATCAGGCCATAGATGCCCACCAGCATGAGGATATATGCCAGATTGGGATTACTGATAATGCTCAACAACTGACTCTGCCAATCTGGCAGGTGTTTCTGCAAAACCAGATGCTCGGTATTCAGGGTCTTACCGCCCAGGGGTAGCTCCACCTCGGTGCCGTTCAGTGCAGAGAGCAGGCTGTTGATGTCTGCTGCAATCAGATCGATCACACCCTGTTTCAACGCCTCTTCAGCGGAGAGACTGGCCCCATCCCTAACCGCCTTTTCGGCCCAATCCCCATTGCGCTTTCTTAAAGTTGCCAGGCTGCGTATATAGGCGGCTGCGTCATTGACGACTTTGCTTGTCTTGGCATCTGTCGCCGGGACTCGATCATCCTCCCTCTCATCTTCTGCCTTGGTTTTGTCTGGTGTCGCTTTCGGAACTCCACCCAGGGACACAGGGGTGGCAGCCCCCAGATTGGTGCCCGGTGCCATTGCCGCGACATGGCTGGCATAGAGTATATATGTACCGGCACTCGCGGCACGCGCACCACCAGGCGCCACATAGGTGACCACAGCCACCTGGGAGGCGATGATGCGTTTGATCATGGCCCGCATCGAAGTGTCCAGACCGCCCGGGGTATCCATCTGCAGGACAACCAACTCCACGGCTTCCTGTTCAGCCTTATCCAAGGCCCGATCAAGATAATCCGCAGTGGCAGGTCCTATGGCACCAGAGACCTGGAGAAGAAGACCCTTGTTGCTTGGCGGATCCGCAGATGGCTGACCAAAACATAGGAAAGCAAAACAGCTGAACAACAGAAGGGACATCACATATCGAGACACAATCCACCTCACAATGTAACTACCTTAATTCTAGACTCTTGGGAAATCACTGCCTTCAGCTGCACAATGCCCACCAGGGTGCCGCATATATAACAGTGAAATATCAATTAGTTATAAATATGTTTACCAAACAGTCAGATCTACGCAATCATCACACCAGGTCCCTGTCGGACGGGTCAGTTTGGCTGGCAGCATGTAATTTTCACTGCGCTGAAAAAAAATAAATAAATAAATAACCTTTTCTTGTCACGAAACTGTAATATTATTTACATATAGTTGTAATCTTTCTGTAATCATTGATTGCGGGACAGAAAAAAATAACAAGGTACCTGACGTTGATTTAGGTTACCAGTTCAACCATCCATTTTCGTTTTTTGTGCTTTTTCGGATAATCGAATACAACTATTTAAGGGTGTTCATAATGAGGAAAATCTCAATTGTCATTTCAGTGGCAGCCAGCAGCCTGTTTTGTCTTCTCTCCGCACAGGCGGCGGATCGCACCGTCATTCAGAACAAGGGCTCTGACACACTGGTCAATGTTGCCCAGGCCTGGGCTGAGGAATACGGTAAGGTTGACGCCAATGTGGCGGTTGCCGTGTCAGGAGGCGGTTCGGGTACAGGCATCGCCGCCATGATCAACGGTACGGTAGACATCGCCAATGCCAGTCGACAGATGAAGAAGAAAGAGTTAAAGCTGGCGAAATCCAAGGGGCAGGATCCCATTGAGCATGTGGTTGGTTACGACGCCCTCGCTGTTTTTATCCATCAGAACAATCCGGCAGATACCTTCAACTATGAACAGCTGAAATCCATATTCGGGCGCGGTGGCAAATCCACGAAATGGTCCGATTTAGGTTTGGAAGTGCCAGGGTGTAAGGGTGGAGAGATCGTCGTTGTGAGTCGTCAGAACAACTCCGGTACCTACGTCTATTTCAAAAAGGAAGTCCTCGGCAAAAAAGGCAAGTATCGCCAGGGTACACTTGACATGCATGGCTCAAAGGATGTGGTCGATCTTGTTGAGAAGACCCCATGCGCGATTGGCTACAGCGGATTGGCCTATGCCACCGACCATATCAAAATGGCCTGCGTTTCTAAGGAAGGCGCTACTTGCATCAGTCCCAGTGTCGAGACGGCCAGTGACCGCAGTTACCCTATTGCACGACCACTATTCATGTATACCAATGGTGAACCAACGGGAGCCATCAAAACCTATCTTGACTGGGTCAAAAGCGACACCGGTCAATGTATTCTGCTGAAAAAGGGATACGCACCGATACGCGGCGTAAGCTGTAATTGAGATGACGATTTTCCGGTCCAGGTACGTATTGCGCGCCTGGATCGGGATATCCACCCTCTGCCCGACGTAATAAACTTATCGAATAGGATTTGGATCTCATAGACGAGCACCAGATGGGCATTTATGCCATCTAAACATTACTGATTCTATATAAGAAAAGCCTTTGTCATCAGTGACGGCATGCAAAGCGGAGCATCTAACAATGGGCCACCTCGAAGAACGACTGGAACGCGACCTCAATAATATCCACGACCGGGTGGCAAAAATGGGTGCGCAGGTACAGGAAGCTGTCAAAAATGCCGTTAAGGCTTTGCAGACAGGGGATAATAAACTCGCCTACATCACGGTGTTGAATGACAACCCGATCAATCGCTGTATGCGTGATATCGACAGCATCTGTCACCGCTTCTTCGCCGTCCATATCCCTAGCGGCGGGCACTTACGACTTCTCTCCTCAGTGATACGCGCGAATATCGAACTGGAACGTATTGGTGACTATGCCGTCACCATCGCCCGGGAAGCGGCACAGCTATCTCAACCCCCCAGTGGTGGTTTGGGCAGGGAACTCGATCGTATCGCCAATGAAACCATGAATATGCTGCAACTGGCCATCAATGCCTTTACGGAGCTGAATGCCGACAGCGCCAAGAGCACCATGCAGATGGCAAGTGAGATGGAGCACAATCTGGATGTTGTCTATACCGAGATGATGGAGAATGACGATCGCGCCAAGGTCGAAGAGGTGCTTGCGATTTTCGTCATATTCACCCAACTCAAACGTGTATCCGACCAGGCTAAAAATCTTTGTGAAGATACTGTGTTCGCCGTTACAGGAGAGCAGAAACAGCCGAAGACCTTCAACATCCTCTTTGTCGACGAAGACAACAGCAGCCTGAGTCAACTGGCGGAGGCCATCGCCAGAATCAATCATCCGACTATAGGCAACTATACAAGCGCCGGACGAATAGAGGCCCAAGCGCTCAATTCCAACCTGGTCAAGTTCATGCAGGAAAAGGGTATCGATTACAGCGATGCCGAGCCGACCTCCATTGAAAAGTTAACCCCTAAAGAGATATCTGATCAGCATGTGGTCGTTAGCCTGCAGGGAGAGATCTCCTCTTACCTGCCACGCGTACCCTTTCACACATCGGTAGTCGAGTGGGGCCTGGGTGAGGCACCGGAGGATGAGGATATCCATGAATACGATTCGATCTATCGTCAATTGGCAATACTGATTAAGGACCTGATGGAATTGCTTCGTGGTGAGGGAGCAAACTGAGATGTCAGAGGTCGAAAACATCCAACAGTCGATACCTGCGGATTTCGACAGCCGGAACCTGGACTGGTATATCGACAAGCTTGTGCAGTCCCTGGTCTTTGTCGCGGGCATCTCGGCAATCATCTTCATCATAGGTATATTTGTATTTATCACCATGGAAGGTATGGGCTTTCTGCTGGAGGACTTCAGCTTCAGAGAGTTTTTCCTCTCGCCATTTTGGGAACCCTCTGATGAGGACGACCCTGAGTATGGCATTCTCGCCTTGGTGGCAGGTACAGCCAGTGTTACCGGTCTTGCCATGGTGGTGGCCATCCCCTTCTCCCTCGGCGCCGCTATCTTTATCGGTGAGTTTGCCACCGGCAAGCTGAGAGAGTCGCTAAAGGTCCTGGTGGAATTGTTGGCTGCCATCCCCTCGGTGGTCTGGGGATTCATCGGTCTCTCCATCATGAATCCGTTGATTATCGATCTGTTTGATGTGCCTGTGGGTTTAAATGTGCTCAATGCCGGCATCATACTCGGTTTGATGGCGGCACCGATCATGACCTCAATTGCGGAGGATGCCTTGAAAGCGGTACCCGACCGTTATCGTGAGGCGGCGGAAGCACTGGGTGCTACCCGTTGGCAAGTCATCTTCAAGACAGTTCTTCCTGCTGCGAAGAACGGTCTGCTCGGGGCAGTCCTGTTGGGCGTGGGGCGTGGCTTTGGCGAGACCATGGCGGTATTGATGGCCACCGGGCATGCGGTGAACATCCCCGGCAGCCTGTTTGATCCGGTACGTGCGCTGACCGCGACCATCGCTGCGGAACTGGGTGAGACCGCGGTGGGATCACCTCACTATCAAGCGCTGTTCACCATCGGCATCTTTCTCTTCATCATCACCTTCCTGATCAACCTCACCGCGGATCTCATCGTCCGTGGTATTCGTAAGGGTTAAATCGCAATGTTCGCCGAATCTGCATTGAATGTACGAAATAAAAGGGTTCAGAACCTGTTCCGTATCCTGTTTCTCATGATGACCGTTCTATTGATCATTCCGGTTGTCATTATCCTGGCCACGCTGATCATCAAGGGCGGAAGTATCATCTCCATCGATTTTCTGTTTACCGACCCCACCAACGGCATGACAGAGGGCGGCATCTTCCCCGCGCTATTGGGGACGATTTGGATCGTGGCGGTTGCGCTGCTGGCATCGGTTCCACTTGGCGTGGCAGCAGCCATTTATCTCAATGAGTATGCCGGTGACAACTGGTTCACCCGAATTATCCAGTTGGCCATCATCAATCTGGCAGGGGTTCCATCCATCGTGCATGCCCTGTTCGGTGTCGGCGCCTTCGTTATCTTTTTCGGATTTGGCACCAGCATCCTGGCAGCCAGCCTGACCCTGGCCATCATGACCCTGCCGGTGGTGATCGTCTCCACCCGGGAGTCGTTACGTGCCGTCCCCCAGGCATTCAGAGAGGCCTGCTGGAACATGGGCGCCACCCGCTGGCAGACCATACGACGAGTAGTGCTGCCGAATGCGGTCAGCGGCATCCTCACCGGCGTAATCCTGGAGGTGTCACGCACCACCGGCGAAACCGCCCCCATCATGTTCACCGGCGCGGCATTCTTTCTGCCCTTCCTGCCCCAAGGCGTCTTCGATCAGACCATGGCGCTTTCGCTGCACCTGTTCGTGGTCGCCACCCAAGTACCCGGGGTACCGGATAACCTGCCGTTCGGTGTCGCCCTGGTGCTGATCGCCATGGTGCTGTTGATGAACAGCATCTCCATCGCCTTCCGCATGTATCTGCGAGGTAAAAAGAAATGGTAGACATGAGCCTCAATACCGCAGCGGCCGACGTTATACCGGAAGAGGCGGTCGAAGCCACCGCCCCTGTCAAACTCGGGGTCAATGACTTGACCATCAAGTATGGCGAGACACCTGCCCTGAGCAATGTCAATCTGACGATTCGCGAGCACGAGATCTTCGGCATCATCGGTCCGGCCAACGCCGGCAAGACATCTTTTCTCAAGGCCCTCAACCGCATGGACACCTTCAACGCCAACATGAGTGTTGAAGGTCAGATTCTGTTCAACGGCCTCGATGTGCATAAGCTGAAAAACATCTATGCCCTGCGCAGCCGTATCGGCGTCGTCTTCCCGCTTCCCGTCGGCCTGCCCCTGACGATCTATGAAAACGTCGCTCTCTCACCCCGCCTGCGCGGCATCAACAATAAAAGCGATCTGGACATCATCGTCGAACGCTGCCTTACCCGGGCCGCATTGTGGGACGAAGTCAAGGACAGGCTCTACTCCCTGGGCAGTCTTCTCTCCGGTGGCCAGCAACAGCGCTTGACCATCGCCCGCGCCCTCTCCCAGGAGCCGGACCTATTGATGCTGGACGAGTTCTCCATCGCCGTGGACCCGGTAACCACCATGCGCATCGAGGATGTGTTGAAGGAGCTGAAGCATGACATGACCATCATCCTGGTCACCAACCTGGTACAGCAGGCGAGACGACTTGCGGATCGAACAGCCTTTTTTCTCGAAGGTGAATGTGTGGAGATCGGTGAAACCGAGGATCTCTTCACAGGCGAAGTAGAGGACCAGAGAACCCGTGACTATGTAGAAGGTAAATTCGGTTGATCAGCAACAACTGTCAAAAAAGTCACAATTTGAACGTTGGTGGCGCCTGACGGTTGTTTTTCGCAGTAGCGGCAAGGACGCCGCGTAAGCCCCGTCAGCATACCCCAAGGGCACTTCCTTCGGGCGCATGGAACTGCTGTCGGTGCGTCGGAGAAAGACAACCGTCAGGTGCCGAGGGTCAGAAAAGTACTCCTTGTTACAGAATTGAAAACTGCAAATACTGAGAAACTTCTGCCAGTTACAAACAAACACAAGCTAATACAATGAATGAACAAGCACCCGAGTTAGCCATCAAAACCAGCAAGCTCAACCTATGGTATGGGACCTTCCAGGCCCTCTTCGATGTCGATCTCAATATCCGCAACGGTATGATCACCTCGATGATTGGACCCTCCGGTTGTGGCAAGTCGACCTTCCTGCGCAGCGTCAACCGCATTAACGAACGACTCGGCTATGTGCGTATCGAAGGCAACATCGATGTCATGGACAAGAACATCTACGATCCGGACGTGGAACTCGTCCAGGTACGCAAACAGATCGGCATGGTATTCCAACGGCCGAACCCCTTACCTATGTCGATACGCGACAATATTCTGTTCGGTCACCGCATCCATGCCAAAAAAGCAGGATCATCGAACTCCGACGAGGATGAGATTGTCGAATCCGCACTGCAGCAGGTGCTGTTATGGGACAAGGTAAAAGACCGGCTCAACCAGAAGGGAACCGAACTCTCCCTGGAAGAGCAACAGAAGCTATGCATCGCGCGGCTTCTGCCGGTAAAGCCGAGTGTACTGTTAATGGATGAGCCCTGCTCCGCCCTCGACCCTAAAGGTACCGCCGCCGTCGAGGAACTTATCTGGGAACTGCGTGGCAAATACACCATCCTCATCGTCACCCACAACATGGCGCAGGCCAGGCGTGCCAGTGAAGAGTGTATCTTCATGTTGATGGGCAAGGTTGTGGAGCACCAGGCAACTGAAGACTTGTTTGTTACGCCGGATAAGAAAGAGACTGCGGATTATATTGAGGGGCGTTATGGGTGATGAATTTTCAGATTTTTTCAAAATTCAGACGATACACTGCATAACCATTCAGGTCTCTTGCAAATAGATTCAGCATCAACCAGCTGACAAATTTCGGTATTTTCACTTCATCCCAAAGGAGACCCAGCTCTCCTGCCCGTTTGAACATTGGAGTGCGTTCAATCTCTTTATAGTCATGCTCAAAGAAAATCTTCTCCGGCAAATCGGGTCTTTCCGTGAATCTACCACCGGATGCTACGAGTTTTGAATGAACACTCTGCGCAAACTTTGTAAAAAAACGCTTTGTCATCAAATCGCAATAGAGTACGTGCCTGGGAAACAATCCTTGGATGCTACAAATTGTTTTTCTGATCGCCTCCGGTTCCAGATACATGAATACGCCTTCAATAATAATAACTGTTAAATTCTCGCTACTTTCTTCTCTAAGCTTCTCAGACAAAGAATCATGGGTAAAGTCAATTGAAATCCGACTTAGTGGGTTAGAACACTCCTGCACTGGCAACCTTTCATTTTTGTAGTTGATTATCTGTGGTTCATCAATTTCTATCCATATGCCTCCCTTTGATCGATACGGTCGAGTATCGAATCCTGCACCAACAGTGATAATCGTCAGCTTATTATTTTCAGCTAATTCGGTAGCAAGATAATCATCAATAAGTCGGCACCTCACGATATTCGATATGTTAGGCATTTTCTCCGACTTGAACGGCTCGAATATCTGTTTGCCCCTCTCATCCATGAATCTTTCTGCATAGACATCCTTGCAGATTGAGCGATTTTTCCTGGCATCCTCCATCCGTATGCCACAGCAGTAGTAAGCAGTATTTGATATTGTGTTCACTCTGCCACTCCTTATCTGTTTGCCTTACGTTTGGATATACTCTCCGAACCAATGCCATTTATAATCCCTGCATATTCTCGGTTTATATATCCTATCGATGGTTATAGATCTATAGTGCAATTTATAAAAGCATAGTAAACGGAAATAAACTGGTGAAATAAACTGTTAAATGGGATTTATAGATTGGTAAAAAAAAAGAGGGGCGTGAGCCCCCCTCAGTGCATGGAGGTGCTAAATTGTTGATCGACGAATACGAGCAACGCCTATACCGACTATACCTGCTCCCAGAAGAAGTAGTGTAGAGGGTTCAGGTACATTCGAATTTGTATTTGTACCTGTATATGTCTGGATGGCAAAGACCGCTTCCGCACGACTCATGTCAAGCTGGCGCTCACCACTATCTATATCCAGGGTAATGCTGTGATCATCAAACGAAAAGTCTGTCAATCCAGACACAAAGGTGTTTGAAGTCATTGTCACGCCTGTGATGACATCATTAAAATCACTAAATATGTAATCACCAAATCCACTCCAGGAAATCAGGTTCGTGACAGAGACGGTTAAAAGGTTCTCGTCAAAATCGAAATCCATATAACCACCATGTGCCTCAAACTCAATTCCCGCACCAATTATGGCAGTACCCGGTGTCAGTGTGTTTCCTGACCCATTGATCGTATCGCCTATCATTATTGCTTGTGCGGTGAATGGGAGCCCAAGCAAACCCGTAAGAACTGTTTTGAGTATCCGTTTCATATCAATATCTCCTTTCTCCTTTGATTATTTCTTACACTTAACATCCATTTCTCCGATGAATAGGAAATAGAGCACTATTCATGCCGCACAATAAAATCAGCGAGTTATAAAATACCCGAAAATATTCGTGTAAATTAATCCGACGATATTGAAGATTGAGTTTTTGGAGAGAACAAAGGACACAAGCCTGCTTGTTGAATATTTACTTCAAACTTGCCAAAAAACATGCTGAAGGGTGATCTGCCCCAATCCTTTTATGCGTATCGAAACCCGATGCATGAGACAGTGGAAGAGTTGTGATTCTCGGCAGATTAATAACCCCAGACTAAACCTAGTTGAAAGCCATGCTTGCTGCTCCATATACTTCTATTTACCCGACGATTAAGTATGTCGTGTTAATCGGAGATTAGCGTGAAGATAATCATTACCCTCGCACTCTTAGTATCAGTCGGTTCCTGGGCCTTTCTCGGATTGACCTTTGCCAACCTGTTGTCGGGTTATTTCGAAGAGCGCACATGTTTGACAGACTGCGTAAAGACTTACTATTTCGCGGCAGGCGCTTTGGGATTGCTCGGCGCAGTGCTCGCTGCCTATGCATGGATACGTTCAGGATTCAGCGGCTGGCATTTTCTCTCTTTGGTGGTAACAGCACTCCCCTTTAGCATTGTTACAGGCATCTTCACCATTGGCACACTGGGAACCATGTCCCACTAAGCGTAGCCATGTCACGAATCTTACCCATTGCAATTTGTCTCTATCTGCTTGGCGGGTGCAGTGAGCAGGCGCCTCAAGAGGAATCTGTTGTGGATATGCCACGTTTCGCGGAAGAGCACCTGGCAAAGGGACGCGGCATCTGGATGGGGACCTGTCGCAACTGCCACCTGATGGGCGTCTCGGGTGCACCTGCGGTGACAGATGCAACTGCATGGGCACCACGAATCGAAAAAGGCGCCCCCAGCCTCTACCAAAGTGCCCTGAACGGCATCAAGGGAAGCGACGACAAGTTTCGCATGCCGCCCCGGGGTGGGAACAACCGGCTCAAGGATGAACAGATCAGACAGGCGGTAGACTACATGATTGCATCAGTTGGGGTTCTGACAGAGAACAGCAAATAAGATTCTTGGCACTACCTTTCAATCTGGCGACCTCATGAATGGATGTCTGCAATACTTGGCAAGACTCGTAAAACCAGGACACCATTGACACGCCAGATCCATCTAAAAATTGTACTCGATTCCATATTAAATCACACCATGATCGACCAGAAGAATTATCAACAAAAACATCACTACTATAGTATATTAAGACAGTCACCATTTGAAAAGAGCATTCAGGTGCATTAAAGTCAGGCGGCACAAGGAATGTAACCATGCCACGGAGCCGGCCATGACGATATCGCGCAAGCAACAGATCTGTCTTGAAGAAACCCCCTATTACCATTGTGTATCGCGCTGTGTGCGCCGCGCCTTCCTGTGCGGAGAGGATGAATTAACCGGTCGTAGCTACGAACACCGTAGAGACTGGATAGTGGAAAAGCTCAAGCAGCTGGATGGGGTATTCTCAATCTCGATCTGCGCTTATGCCGTGATGCACAATCACACCCATACGGTGCTGAAGATCGACCGGGAAGCTGCTTTAAACTGGCATGATGAAGAAGTAATAGCCCGATGGACCAAGCTCTACAAACCAAGCCCTATCGTAAGCCGCTATCTGAGTGGCATAAAGCTAACAAAGGCCGAACTGGATGTGGTTGCCGAAGATATCGAAAAGTGGCGGCACAGACTCTACGATGTCAGCTGGTTCATGCGCAATCTCAATGAAAGTATCGCAAGACAGGCCAATGAGGAGGACAATTGTACCGGGAAGTTTTGGGAAGGCCGATTCAAAAGTCAGGCCCTGCTTGACGATGCAGCCCTATTGACCTGCATGAGTTACGTTGACCTCAACCCGATCCGGGCAAAGATAGCCGATCGACCGGAAGCATCAGACTTCACCTCCATCCAGGATCGTATCAGACATTATCAAAAAATACTTGAGCAGACAGGGAGCCGCACAGAAGCCGCAAGCACAGCGCCAGCGCATTTAGTGCCGTTTGTGGGTGGTGAGCACCAAGACAAACCCACAGGCTTGAACTTTAGCCTGCCAGACTACCTGGCACTGACCGACTGGGCAGGGCGAGCCATCAGAGAAGATAAATCCGGCGCCATTCCTTCAGAACTGGCACCAATCCTGGAGCGCTTGAATATCGCCCCGGAAGCCTGGCTGGATAGCGTCAAAAACTATGGCAAAAACTACAACACAGTCATCGGAACAAGGGAAGGGATCAAGCAGTTCACGCAAGCTATAGGTAGCGGTAGAAAGTGGTTCTGCGCGAGTGGGTATTCGTTGCAGATCTATCAGACATCGCCCGCCTGATATCTTTCAAACCCAGCCTGGGTCATGTATGCCAATCAAAGCGTATTGGCAGGAAGCTTCTTGTGCCTTGTTCTGGAAATCCTCATCTAGGCCACTCAATTTGAAGATGATAATCGATTAAACCTCCTGGATTAGTCGATGGTGGTCATAATTTCATTCCAACAGAAATAAATGGAAGCTGGGGAGCACATTTTCTTCCTTCAAATGGTGCCTGTCCTAGATATCTCCACTCTCGTATAGTGCTTCATTAATCCGTAGGCGTTTGTAGCGCGCTTCTACTGATGTAAGGATTGGCTGTAATGTGTGGTGCTCCTGACCCTCTCCAAAGGCTTGCGCGTCAATGAAGATCTGGTGCTTTTTGTCGACCGCTGCGAGGCCGTTGTAGCCCTGGATTGTGCCTTTCGAGGTGGTCATCTTGGCGCTTTCGTTGTCGGTGAGATTACTTTTTACTTCCTTTTGTATCTTGCCTTGGCCCATCCGTGGGCTTTGCGACTTTAAAAAGTGATCGATCCTCTCATAGGCTTGGTTGAGCGTTTCGATGGTTTGTTTTCGGCGTTGATCCCTTTCATCATCGCGATTTTGGTGCTTGTCCTGTTGTTTGTGCGCCTCCAGATGGTAACGGATCTGGCGCTTGATCTTGGTTCGCTTTTGCTCCAACTCCTTAAAGGTCCCGGACCACTCCTTTGAGGCATTCGATGGCATCTTGCAACCATCTATGGCAAATAACGCATGTCCGAGCAGGCCTTGCTCATCACAAATCAATAGTATCTGTTCGAAAAGTGATTCGATCTCTACACTACGACTACTGATAAAATCTGCAATTGTGGTGAAGTGAGGTGCTTTATCGCAGCACAAGGCTTTGAATAGGATGTTATGGTGGCACTGCCACTCAAGATCTCGGCTGGAGGTGATGCCCCGTGAATAACCAAACAGGATAATCTTTAGCAGAATTGCTGGATCATAGGCCGGCCGACCCCCATCATCATTCTTGAATTTTGGGTAAAACACCGATAGATCAAGCTTGTTATCAATCAGGTAATGGATCGCGTATTCGAACGTGCCGGGGACGAGTTGATCGAGATAATTGATGACAACCATACTGTTTTGGTTGTAATCGTAAGGGATGAATTTAGGCATTGAATGACTCCCTTTCCTTTATCTCCATTCTATCATTAATTAAGCAAAAAATAGGGTTTTTCTACAGCCTCAACGCCTCGCATCAGCGGTTGACAAAAGGCGTAGCCTTTTGGCAATCCGGCTGCATGCGTTTGTTATGTGGTTGGTTTCCATTCAGGATCGCCGTATATATTGTATTTTTTAGGATCAAGGTTTATTTGAACCCAGGCCATAAATGCCTGTACGAAGTCTTTTTCACGACTCCCAATTATTACGTAATTAGCCAACGCTTTTAGTATTGCCCCTACTGCACACTCATCAGGGTCCAGTTCAATATAACCGTCTTCACCTTTATCCATGTGTTTTAGGTGATTGATAAAAAAAAGATCATTGATTTCTTTACCATGAGACTTAATAGTGCCAGTTGTATCACACCGCTCCATCTCATTCTTCAAAGAAATTTGGGTGAAATTTTCTTCTCCTCGATTCAATACCAGTTGGCACAATATAACATCAGCTGCGCCTGCTAATGTAACTACTGAAAATTTATCACCTCCACTAACAAATAGCCCAATTGCGGCCTCCAACTGATTTTCTGCGAGATTAAATTTGTTGTGTTTTTCTAATGTCATTCGGGCTTCATGTTTTCAGGTAGTTTCAAGTACTCATCCATAAGAGTTTGTCCATCCATATTGTTCCACGCCCACTGAAAGTAAGCTTTGACAAAGGGTTCGTCCTGGCCGTTAATCTTTATATAATCGGCAAGCGCACGAGCAAGAGCATCAGATGCCATCTTTTCGAGATCCAGTTCTACAATTTCAGGATCATTCTTTGACATATGCCTGTGAACAATAACACCGATTTTTTTACTTATGTGATGAAAATATGATTGTCGCTTAGGGGTGTGCCCAACTAATTCGCGATGCACTCTTCGAGCATAGTCAACAAAAGGCTCGTGCCCCGCATTACGAACTAAAGTGTCGAGAATGCCGGTAGCAGCACCTGCAAGTGTAATGACGGATGAGCGATCTCTTCCATTTAGAAAAAGCCTGACAGCAGTTTCAAGTTGATTACGAACGATTTCACTTTTGTGCACTTTCATTGTAGCCATTGCTAAACCACATAACGAGCCTGTCGAAAAACCTGATTTCGGAAAATAGATTTCCCTATGATCAATTTTTGACAAAGCTTTTTCATTGTTTTACTGATTAATCAACTTCTTTAATTGTTGCACCAAACTTTGTTTCATTCTCGATTCTAAGTCCATTCCCATCCATACCGGTGGATCTTCAGGATATTGTGTAACATCATCATCAATTTCCATTGACCGTCAACTTTCCTTTTGCCTCTATAGCTGAACCGATTGATCCCAATGGCATCAGTGAGATGGCCAAACACCGGTTCAACCGTACCTAATCGTTGACTGTAGATATGGCGGCCTCTTGGGCTATCGATCTTACGCTTCATCCGTTCGAGGATTCCCGCCTTCTGTTCCTGCGTGATATCCAGTGTGACATTGATCTGCCTTGGTGTATGCTGGGCCTCGTTTCTCAGGCAGCGTTTCCTCAAGCCGCAGTTGTCGCAGTCTTGTTCGTAGCCCTGGAACTGCATGAACAGGTGATGGCCGATTCTTGCCCGACGGGCTTTTAGCCACATTGCCTTTCCGGCAGGACACCGGCAAGTCTCGTTATTGCGGTCAACCTTAAACTCGCTCTGGCTGAACCGTTCCTTCTCTTTACGCTTGTTTCTCTCTTTCGATGCCTTGTGATCCTTGAACCGGGGGTCGCGGGCGCGAAAGCCGGTGTCCGCCAGATAGCCGTCTATGCCTTCGGCTTCCAGGTATTCCAGGGTATCCCGGTTGTGGTATCCCGAGTCGGCAGTGATCTTGGTCTTTTGCAGTTTCCTCTCTTCTTTGGGGCTGCTCTCTTTGAAGGTCTCCCTGATCCCTTCTATTACGGGCTTGAGCAGACCATGTTCCTGGCCTTGCCCAAAGGCTTCGGCGTGCACGACCACCTGGTGTAGACTGTCGGCGGCGGCAACGCCGGTGTAGCCCTGGATAACCCCGTGGCTGGTCTTCATCTTGGCGCTTTCGTTGTCGGTGATGTTGCTTTTGACCCTCTTCCCGCTTGTGCCCTTGCGCTCGGGCTCGGTGTCCAGGTGCTGTTTGATCTTACGTGAGGCTGCTCGCAGCTTTTTGATCTGCTCTTGCTCTCGCTCGTAGATATCCGGTTGTTGTTCCGCTGTATCCTGCTCACGATGGCGTTGCAGCATGCGTCGCACCGCGCGATCGATCTTCTGTCGTTTCTTCTTCAGTTCAGCATGTGTGCCGCTCCAGCTCTTGGACGCGTTTGAGGGCAGCTTGCAGCCATCAACGGCGAACATCTCTTTACCGATCAGGCCTAACCGATCACACACCAATACGACTTGTCCAAACAGGTCGGCTATCGTATCAGGGGCGCGGGAGATGAAATCTGCTACTGTACTGTGGTCGGGTTGCAGGTCTGCCGACAGCGCCATGAACACGATATTCTCGCGACATAGGCGTTCGATCTGACGGCTGCTGGTAATGCCCTTGGAATAGGCAAGAATGATGATCTTTAACAGCAGTTTGGGATCATAGGCAGGCCGGCCTGTGCTGTCGTTTTGATACTGTTGGTCAAATGCGCTTATATCAAGCTCGTTATCGATCAGGTAGGAGAGGGAGTATTCGAAACTGCCCGGCAGGATTTGTTTCTCATAGGACACGGGCAGCATTTTCATCTGATCGTAGTTGTAATCCTTATAACGTGCCATCTTCCTTTCTCCATGCACCGTTATTGTCTATGTGATTTTATCGGATTATGGGGTTTTCCGACAGCCTCAACGTTTACGGTAAGGGGCCGAGGCGAAGCCGAGGTCCCGCGCAGGGCCGCAGGCCCGGAGTGTACTTGACCGGCTTGTTATGTGTTCTTATTTCTGAGCAATTCATCTACTTTTTCCCAGTTTATGCAGTGGCGAGTAATAGGCCAGTAAAGTTTTACTCGAATGTAAAGCATTACTGTAAACAGGATACTGCCAATACCAAAAGCCCTTAAAATAACACTGCTAGTATTAGTAAGTTCAGATACAAGCCATATTCCAAATACGATGACGAACATAACCCACCACGTTTTAGGCTGTGCACTCAAAAATGCAGATAAAGATAATTTTTCTTTATCTTTGATTCTTTTCCAGCTCTCAAGCTGCATTATTTGCGCTTTATTTATTTTCATCTTTTACACATAACATATATTCAAAGGCACATTGCCTTATATCCCGTCAATTTACCCACTTCAAAGTGCAATCTTCCCACTATCCCGCAATTTATGCTGGATAGCGGGCCAAATGAACCTGTTTAAACGGGCAAGTTGCCTTATATCTAAATAACGAGAGGTGGTGATGAAGAAGTGACTTAACCTCCCTGTTAACACCTTATTTATACCATAATTCATGATTTTACCAATCGTGTGACCTGGATGACTAAGACGAATAAGTAGAGCGGTCATCGTGCAATTCGGGAAATGTTCCTTATATCTAAGCATCTTTTCTTGATTGACTTTTTCCAGGAACTAAAATACTATTATTTTAAGGGAGAACATAAAGAGAAAGTAATCATGGATGGTACCTGCCAGAAATCACCTTTTCTTCAAGAAGTTATTAACCAGATACGTGTGCGTCACTACAGCAGGCGAACTGAAGATACCTATATTCATTGGATCAAACGTTTTATTTATTATCACAAAAAGCGTCATCCAAAGGATATGAGGGAACGAGAAGTCTCTCAATTTCTTACCCATTTGGCAGTCAATGGTAATGTTTCAGCAAGTACGCAAAATGTCGCACTGAATGCATTGGTCTTTATGTACCGTTATGTGCTGGAACGACCTCTGAATGAAATCGATGGTATTGTCCGCGCCAAAAGACCGAAAAGACTTCCAGTTGTTCTGAACAGGCAGGAAGTGGCGCGGATTCTCAATAACCTGAATGGACAACAATGGTTGATCGGCTGTCTGCAATACGGTTCGGGGCTCAGGTTGATTGAGAGTGTCAGGCTAAGGGTCATGGATCTCGATTTTGATCACCGTGCGATCTATGTGCGGAGTGGTAAAGGGGGTAAGGATCGTGTGGTGACCCTCGCGGATGAAGTTGTTGTACCCTTGAAGCGCCATCTTGAAATTGTACGTACTTTGCACGAGCGTGACCTGGCGGAAGGGTTCGGGTCGGTTTATCTGCCTTTTGCTCTGTCGAAGAAGTATCCCAACGCAAACCGGGAATGGAAATGGCAATATGTGTTTCCCGCCACCCAGCGCAGCATCGACCCACGCTCAGAGGTCACCCGTCGCCACCATCTCGATGAGAGCAGCGTAAGAAAAGCGGTGAAATGTGCGGTGCATGCGGCCGGTATAAATAAAAAGGCCAGTTGTCACACATTGCGTCACTCGTTTGCAACGCATCTCCTGGAGCGTGGTCAGGATATTCGGACGGTACAGGAGCAACTTGGACATAAGGATGTTCGCACAACTCAGATCTATACTCACGTGCTCAATCGTGGCGGGTCTGCAGTTCGCAGTCCTTTAGGGGAGGTCTTGCAAGGTGAAGAGAAGGCAGCGGGTTAAATCTTCTCCTGATCCCGCAACACCTTCACCTGAAACAACGCATTCCTCTCTTCCTCTTCAAGCGCATTCTCAATAAACCGAATCGTATTGCGATACTGGGGAATGATGTTATAACGCAACGCATTCACCCGCTTCTGCGCCTTGCGTTGTTCGGCGATCAAGCGATTCAGGCTCATGGAGACCTCACCCATCTTCGCCAGTTGCAGAGTCCTTCATTGACGACCATCCCGATACGGGACTCAAGGATCATTGGATTTCCGGTTCCAAAACGCTTGGGAAAGATCATCCTACCCTGGCAAGACGCTACGAAATGATCGAGAAGGCGGTGAAGGATCCCACCAACAGATTGGCGAGGATATACCCGGATATTTACCGGAAATATCTGATTTTCATGAGAGTTTCTGATTATTCTCCAAACACCGAGAAAAGCTACCTTGACTGGAATTACCCTGTTCTTCTGTTCCATTCCGGAAAGCATCCCTGTGACTGCGGAGAAGATGTGTCCAGATACCGATGGCGCTGACAAATGTCTTGCAACAGCGCTTTGCAGTCGTCATGCAGATACATGACAAGCCAACTGAAGTGGGATATGGCTCGATCTAAAGATCAATACAATTGCTGGATAGGAATGCCATCCATGGCAGCCACTAAGCTATTCCCTACCCCAGCATGTCGTTGATGACGTTCTTGAACCAGCTATGGGCGAAACTCACCTCGCGCTTGCGCTGCTCGGCCGAAGCATCCATGGGTGAAAGCCCCCCCGCCCCTTTGATGGGCAGGATGGTATTGTTCGCCTCGTCAAGCTTGTAGACCGCGGCCACCGATATGCCGTGGGCCTCGCCGAGGATGCTGTAGCAGGTGTTGACGTAGGTGGGATCACCGGGATCCATGCCGGCGAACTTGGCGACGATGGCGGCGGCGGCGACCTTAGCCTGGGAGTTGGCGGCATAGGCCGATTTCGGCATCTTGGCGGCGCTGGAGGCGTCCCCCAGGACATAGATATCGGGGTGCAGGGTCGATTCGAATGTGCGCTTGTTGACCGGACACCAGTCGCCCTCCGTCAGGTTGGAGGCGAAAGCCACCTTGCCCGCCTTCTGGGGCGGAATGATGTTGATCACGTCGGCGGTGAACTCCTCGATCTCGGCCTGCAGGGTGCGGGTGTCAGGATAGAGCTCCTCCACCACGCCACCCCCCGCGGCGCCAACCCATTCGATCATGGCGTTCTCGGTGCCGAAACCGTAGAGCTGGGACCAGCCCTGCCGAAACAGCCCCTGTTTGGAGAAGGCGTCCTTGGGATCGAGGATGAGGATCTTTGCCTTCGGCTTATGGTGCTTGCAGTACATGGCGATCTGCGCGGCCCGTTCGTAGGGTCCAGGTGGACACTTGTAGGGATTGGGTGGGGCAACGATGATCACCTTGCCCCCTTCCGGCATGGACTCGATCTGCTTGCGCAGGGTGACCGTCTGTGGACCGGCATTCCAGGCATGAGGGATGGTCTCGGCCACCTCTGGATTGTAGCCTTCGATGGCATCCCATTTGAAATCGATCCCGGGGGAGACCACACAGGCATCGTATTCGAAGTTACCGCTCTGCTCGGTGACGACCTGTCGCTTATCCGCTTCGATGGCGCTGACCCGGTCGATGACGATCTCCACTCCATGGCGCTTCAGGCCTTCGTAATCGAAGGTGATGGAGTCGATGCTGCGGTCACCGCTCAATACCTCGTTGCTCATGAAACAGGAGGTGTACTGTTTCTTGGCCTCGATCAGAGTCACCTTCATATCGGGATTCAGCTTGCGCAGGTATTTGGCGGCGGTGCTGCCCCCTACTCCGCCACCCACGATCACCACCTTGGGACTGTTGGCCAGGGCAAGGGTGGGAAACAGCAGCGAGCTGCCCGCCAGGGTAAGGCCGCCACCGACGCGGATGAAGTCTCTGCGATTGATTTTGTTCATTGTTTCCTTCTCCGCGATCAGTGCTTGCTGCCGTAGTAGTGGATCAACGCAGGCACCGCCTGATCGCCCTGCTCCTTGATGACGGCCTCCACCTTGCGTTTCATCTTTCTTGGGTAGGGGCGCCTGCCTTCGAGAAAATCCTCCATGCTGAACTCGAGATAGGGTATCCACTGTCCCGCCAGGGTACCGGAGTCCCCCGCGCGACCACCCTCTTCATGGCACTTCTCGCAATGGGTGTCATGCAGCTGCTTACCCAGTTCAACCATCTGCTGATCCGTCGTCTGCACATGCAACCGCAGCTTCTGCTTGGCGAAGAACCAGGCCATGGCCTTGATCTGCTCGTCGCTGTAGCCCTTGGCGATGCGGTTCATGATGGTGGAGTTGCGCTGATCACGCTTGTAGGCATCCATGGCATCGATGAAGATATCCGGGTCCATCGCCGCGATGGAGGGGCTAGAGGGGCCGACGCTGGAGCCATCGGTACCGTGGCAGCCGGCGCAGGTGAAGGCCAGCGCCTGACCAGAGGGTCCTGACTGGGCAACCAACGGCAGTGATGCCAACACGGCCAGGAGTAGATTGCGAACTTTATTGCTCATGCTATTTTTTCTCATCATCTTCTCCACCCCCATCAGCTTGGCGAGGTCATCACACCGATCAACACCAGGGTCAGCAGGGCCAGACCGCTCATGATCAGCACTGTGGTGATGAAGGAGGCCGCCAGGTCGGCACGGCGCGAAGGGCGCCTGACCAGATGCCTATCCAGTTCACCTGACTCAACCAACCGGTCGTATTCGAGACGGTGGTCGTGCTTGAACTCCTCGATGGGAATCTTACCGGTGAAGATGGTGGTACTCATGGGAAAACGCTCGGGCCGGAAGTGCACATTGAAGAAATGTACTGAGTTGAGGAAGATGGCCGCCAGCAGCGCCTCCTCGGCATGCACCAGGGTGGCGATATTGAACATCCAGCCAGGCAGGATGATGGCAGTCGTCTCCGGTGCGAACAACATGATACCCGATGATCCGATCACCGCCGCACCCCAGAAAGGTGCCCAGTAGTCGAACTTCTGCCAGTAGGTCCAATGGGTGAAATCAGGCCGCTCGCCCTGACCGAGGAACCACCTGAACATGCGCTTCAGATCATCCCAATCCTTCCAGTTGGGCAACATAGAGGTGCTGCCAAACCACTTGAAGGACTTGCGATTGCTCCAGATGTTACTGATCGCAAAGGAGAGGTGAGCCAGAAATATTCCCAGCCAGATAACGGCGGCGGTGCGATGGATAATGCCCTCCATCTCGGTGCCACCGAGGAATATCACCACTGCCTTGGCCCAACCGGTATGGGAAAAGAGCAAGGTGGTACCGGTCAGGATCAGGACCATGGTGGCGATGGCGAAGAGTGCGTGGATCCATGTCCAAACAACCGGGAATCGGCGGAAATAGATCACATCGGGGTGATCCAGATCCTCGATGAAACCCTTGCCCTGGATGCGGTCCATCACCTCGCGGTAGAGCCACAGCACCACATGTACCCAGAAAAAGGCCATGACCGAGAAGATCAGTATCTGCATAAATATCTTAAAGAACCACAGACCCGGGTATTTCTCCCTGTCGTCCGCATCACCGTGGGGCCAGAAGGTGAGAAAGTTCTCATTGGCATCCTCGTGACAGACCCTGCAGTTTTCCAGGCGATTGTCAGCGTGGATCTCCGACGTGGGATCATCTTCGCCCTTGATCTTGTGGCTGCCGTGGCAGTCGTGACACTTGGCGGTATTGGTGTAACCGAGTCGGTGCACCTGGCCGTGGTAGGAGTCGAAGTAGGTGCGCTGGGCCTCCTCGTGGCAATCACCGCAGTTCTTGGTGATGGCCAGCTTGGCCTGATCCGTCTCGGGTGAGGCGATCTGATGGGTTGTGTGGCAGTCTGAGCAGACGGCCGATTCGCTGTCGCCCTCTTCCAATACTGCCTTGCCGTGGTCGGACTCACGGTATTCGTTGAGTTGTTTTCTGTGACACTCGCCACAAACCTCGGGATTCTTCAGGCGCTTCTCGGCGCGCTGGTGGCTGCCCAGGGTACCGATATCATGGGCTTCGTGGCAATCGTAGCAGGTGGCGTTGGTCTCCGACTGGTCTTGCTTGTTGGGCAGTGCATGCACCGAGTCGTAGTAGGCGTCGATGCTTTCCATCACTACCCCGAGACGTTCGTACTTCTCATCGGGGTCGTTGCGGTGCTTATCCCAGGTTTCCTGGTGACACTCCACGCAACCGACCACTACCTCTGGGGATTCACGGTGCGGTACCCGGTCAATGGTGGCATGACAGTTGGTGCAGTACTGTTCGCCATGTACGCTATCCTTGATCATTTCCGGGTCGGCATAGATATTGACAATGCTGCCATCATCCCGGGTATCGGTCTTCTCGTGGGCATCGCCATGACACTTCAGGCAGCGTTTGTTCGGGATGATCCGATCGCCGGTGACCGGATCAAAACCCGGAGGAGGTGTCTCCCCCAAGATAGTCAATACGCCCTCCCCCTCTGCACTCTGCACGGGAGCGACAAAACATAGGGCTAGAAGAAAAGAGAAAATCCAGACTGGCAATCTGACTGCCAAATACTTCATTATTATTTCCTCGCTGGTCAAGTGCACAACCGCTACAACGAGGCTTATAGGTTATAGACAAACAGAGCCAAAAGCGGAACTACAGTGCCGAACGGACCGACCATCCAGGTGGGTCGAATATCTCGTCCAGTATTAGTTAAACATCATTATTGATTCTTCGATGCACACCAAGTTAAGAGAAATTCAACAAGCTTGTAATGATCTTGATCAATAAAAAATAAATTACAAATATATAGTTTAAAACTATTTCATAAGATGCTAATATTACCCCCGAGATTGCAGATGTTATCAATTTCAGATTGCTAGTTGGAGATCATCATGAATGTAGCACCCATCTTGATCATGGCATCAGCCGTATTTGTATTTGCACTAACAGCTTTGAGTATCGCCACCATCCTTGGTGTGGGCATCAGCCAAGTGCGAAATTTCATGCAGAAGAGATCCCAGGCCTAACACCGTACAGATCCCCATTCTGACTAACCTGGACAAGCCATGCCGTGGAGAGTTGTGGGTGGTTGTGGCCCTTGTTAAGGGCGCGCCATTGACTGCGAGCCACGCCTTGGTCTGGCGTATTGGGGTGGCTCTGAATGGTACAGAATCTATGACGAGGTACACTAGTTGTCATACTTCTGCTTACCCTTGAGGGTTGTTTTAACGAGCTTGCCAAAATCCCTATCCTTCTTTCTTTTCTCCAGATAGGACATCTGATTGAATTCGGACTCTTTTTTCATCTTCAGATAGTTTTGATAACGGCGTGCGGATAGATCTCCTGCCCCTATCGCAGCCAAGATGGCGCAGCCTTTTTCATTGGTATGGGAACAGTTGGAAAATTTGCAGCCTTGCGATAGCTCCACTATTTCAGAGAAAGTCTCCTCCAGGCCTTCATCCACGAACATACTGCCAAGCTCTCTCATTCCCGGCGTATCTATTATCATCGCCCCATTGTCCAAGCGAACCAATTGCCGGCTTGTGGTTGTATGACGCCCCTTACTTTGGATTTTACTGACCGGCTGCGTGTCGAATTTATCACTACCTATTATGGTATTGAGTAAGGTGGTTTTACCGACACCAGACGAACCTAGCAAACAATAGGAAGATCCACTCTTCAATAAGCCAATAATTGAAGTAATATTGTTTCGGTTTAAATTGCTGAACTCCATCACGGTAGCTTGAGGTGCAATCCCCGATACTTTATTCTTTATTTCATCAACCTCTACATTTGGCAGAAGATCGCACTTACTCAGTAGAATTACAGGTTCGATACCACTTTCATTGACCATAACCAAGTAGCGTTCCAATCTGCGCAGATTAAAATTATCGTTCAGTGATTGAATGATAAAGGCAACATCTATATTCGCAGCTATCAGCTGGTAATCCACCAGCTTGCCGGCGGTTTTTCGCTTCAGAAGTGTTTTTCTTGGGAACACGCCATAAATAATTGCATGGGTTTCGTCATCATAAAAATCGGCATACACCCAATCACCGGTCGTAGGAAGATCACTGGAAGATTCAGTGGAGTAGAGAAGGTTGCCTGACAACTCAGCGAATACCTCTCCAGCGCCTTTTGTCACGGTGTAGCTATCTTTATGTACAGAGACCACCCGAGCAACATCATGCGCAGAAATCGCTTCATCATCGACTCGGCTCTTAAACCAGTCGCTATATCCTATATCTCTCAGATCAGTCATTAATATTTATATTTATCATTTACTTATAAATAATACCTAACACATAAGATTACCAGGCGGATTTTGTATCCGCCATACTTATTTTAGATTTATGTCGAAGACCCTGCCCTGAGAAGCAGCGAATGATTCCTATACAATAGGCTGTTAATGCAATCTCATGATGATTATCTTATCTTTTAATCGAATAAGATAAATCCTGAATACTCTTCAATCTCTAACTAAGCCATTCCACCTGGATTGGCTGAGATGCCGGTTATATCTGTCGATACTACCCACAAGATTGACAACCAATCAGAGGAAGTGTGATTACCTGATTGAATCAAAAACTACGTAGTACTACGTGGAGACCAACTATTACTAGCATGTCTATAATCCTCTACACAGGTATGTGTCCAGGTAATTTGATTAACTGTGAAGCAGGGGAATTCCAACCATGCTAGACAATCCTTTTTATTCTCAAGAACAACACGGCCCCTACCAATTCTATGATCTTGGAGATTTCGATTTAGAAGAAGGCAGTACCATACCCGACTGTCAAGTTGCTTACGCAACCTTTGGCGAGCTAAATACCACTAAAGATAATGCAATTATTTTTCCCCACATGTTCTCCGGCACCAGCAAACACATGGAAATGTACGTCGGTGAGGGAATGGCACTGGACCCGACAAGATATTTCATATTGTTACCGAACATGATCGGTGCCGGACTCTCAACTTCTCCCCACAACTCTCCAAATTCAATCGCCATGGCAAATTTTCCGAATGTTACAATTGGCGACGATATTCGCGCACAACATCGCTTGGCCACGGAGAAATTTGGGATCACTTCCGTTCAGTTGGTACTCGGATGGTCGATGGGTGCACAACAAGCATTTGAGTGGGCCGTGCGCTATCCAGACCTGGTAAAGCGCGTAGCACCAATCGGTGGAACTGCAAAAGGTACCGCACACAACCACATTCTGGTTGAAAACGCCATGCGCCAGATTCGATCTGACTCAGCCTGGGAAAACGGTAATTACAAACAGCCCAATGCTGTTAGTGAAGGCCTGAAAAATCTTGCACGATATTTTTCCATGATTGGCTTAAGCAAAGAATTCTATGCCCAGGAAACCTGGCGCGCTGCCGGCTTTAACTCGTTGGAAGAGTTTGAGACTAATTTTTGGGAAGCATGGTTTACACCGATGGATCCGAATGCACTGCTGGCCAGCTTACGTAAGTGGCAGCAAGCCGATGTGTCCAAACATACCGATGGAGATCTAGCTTCCGCTATGGGAAGGATCAAAGCATTGGTTTACAACATGCCGTTTGAGAAAGACCTTATGTTTACCGTCGACGAATGTAAGTTTGAACACCAACTGACTCCCAATAGTGAAATGCGTCCCATCCCTACCCTATGGGGTCATTTTGGCATGCTTGGGGTAGCAGCTGAAGACAAGGATTTTATCGACAACACCTTGAAAGAACTGCTATCGCAAGTGGCATAATATAAGGCATCCGCGATTTACGCATAGATTAGTCAATCTCAAAAAATACTCGGATGATATTCTTGAGTTACTGGCGCCATCAAAGGATCGACAGATGTAGACAGCCGGATCTTATTGAAGAGATCTCGCCACACTGAGTCAGAGACTATTGCTAACCGAAAATATTCAGGCTTTATCAGAGTTTTCGTCAAGCAAAACCCTAAGTTCATCCAGATCCAGGGATGTAGAAGACATGGATAGATTGGATGAGATACCGGTTACACCTGCCGTAGCATCCTTACGCATCGTCTCGACCATCTCGAGCAGTTCGAGATTATAGAGAAGCGAACGATCCCTTATTAAAATACGCTGATAGCTGCGAATCAGACGTTCGTCATTCTCTGTTTTTGGTGGGGAGTGTTCTGCAATCTTTTGACTGTAGTATTCACAGTTTTTCTTTGCGGAAAGAGAAGATGATGCTAAACCATTCATAATGTACTTTCCAAATAGTCGTTATCGTCAGTATGGCTAAACAAGCCGCTCAAACTCAAGAGAAGAATTAAACGCATGGGCTTACTACGCTATGCTTCTCTTGCTGTTCTGCATAGCAAGCCGCACAGGTTAATTCCTGCAGTATTTATGCCATGCTATGAAAAACAAATGCTTAGCTACAGGCCACTTTTGACTTGTAAAACATATCGACGATTTCAGAATTTCATTCTGACGAAATACGAATTAAGAGTGACCTTCTTACTCTGCAGAAGGAAAAGTTTACAACCGACAGCTTTACTAAAGATAGAAAAAACCCGGACATTAGCTGTCCGGGTTGGGGTTTCCGCAATGAAAAGTAGAGGGGAATTTATCCGTTGCGAATCTCAATCTTACGGGGTTGAAACTGCTCACGCTTCGGAATCCGCAGTGACAATACACCATCTTTTAGACTTGCTTCAGCCTTGTCCCCATCCAACTCGCTGCTCAGAGAGAAGCTGCGCTGGTAGCGGGTTGCGCGCACGTCGGCATATACCGCCTGCATCGCCTCCGGCATGTCAATCCCCGCCTTACCGTCTATGGAGAGGGTCTCGTTGTCCACCTGGATATCAAGCCCATCTTTAGTCACACCGGGAAGGTCCGCCGTGAGGGTGATACCCGACTCATCTTCAAAGATATCCACATCAGGTCGGATACTGCGTTGTGGCAACTCACGACGCCGTTGCGCTTGCACATCGCGTTTGGTTATCTCTTTGCTGCTACTCATTCTGTATACCTCCTGCCAACTTACTGCACGGTAATCTGTCGTGGTTTGGAAGATTCACGACGCTGGATAACGATATGCACCACACCATTGTCGTAACGGGCTTCCACCTTGTCCGCATCCACATCATCGGGCAACGAGACCACTTTGTGAAAAGCGCCGTCATAGCGCTCTTTTCTGAAGTAGTCAGTCTCCTCTTCCCGCGCTATGCTACGTTCACCTTTGATGGACAAGCGGTTTTCATTGATAGAGATATCCAACTTCTCTGGATCCATGCCTGCGGCAAACAGGTAGACATCCACCTGATCGGTGGTTACACCGACATTGATCGGCGGATAGTTTTCACTTACAACAGAGCGCATGGTATTCGGCCAGAAACCTGCGTCGAATAGTTGATCCATCTCCTGTTCAAGGCGTCTGAATTCATTAAACAGGCTTGAATTCAAGCCGTGTATTCTTGGCAACATCTCACTCGTCTCCTTGCATTGATATGCAACAAATCGTTAGCTTGCCTTTTAGATAGGGATGACCAGTTGGTTTTTCAAGATTGGGATACAACTAAGATGACTATCTTGTATTTCAACTTGGTCAGGTATGTGGTTATCAATGGACTATGCGGCATGCCATGCAATGAGAATCGAAAAAGTCATGTCAGGCTGAAAAAAAAACCGCCCTATATCCATTAATCGGCTGGGGTTATCTCTTGAAGGTACCCACGCCTGTAGGAGCTGAACAGATCTGGATTGAACAGGGAAAACTCAATCAAACTTGACTTGACCGACCGGTCTAATATAATTATCTACCATGACTATCGCCCCTGACACCAAAGACCGCATCCTGGCCACCGCCCGCGACCTCTTCCATGGGCGCAGCTATGCGGATGTGGGCATTAAAGAGATCTGCACCATGGCCAAGGTACAGAAGGGAAGCTTCTACCACTTCTTTCCCTCCAAGCGTGACCTGGCCATGGCGGTCATCGACAGCATGTCCGATGAGTGGGCGAACGGCTTTGTCGCCGAGGCCTTTGACGAGGCCCTCCCCCCCATCGAGCGGCTCGATTATATGGTGGATGCCGTCTATTTCTGGCAGAAGGCGGCGAAAAACATGGAGGGGCGTATGCCCGGCTGCCTGTTTGGCAATCTTGCCCTTGAAGTCAGTACCCGTGACGAGGTGATAAGGGCCCGGCTGAATGCGGTATTCGCAAAGGCCAGCGCCCGTTTTCACGAAGCCCTTGATGAGGCGGTTGAGAAAGGTGAGATTCCACCCCTGGACACTGAAGCCACCGCTACCGCAATGCTGGCCTATCTGGAAGGCGTGATACTGCTCGCCAAGACACGCAACGACCCCGAGGTGGTGAGATCCCTGGGGCCGGCCATCAAAAGCATACGTATCGAGCAAAGGCCACCGAATTGAGTTTTTTTGAGTTTCGACTTGACCGACCGGTCATCTTTTAGCTGTTTAAATGATGTAAAGGAGAAATGAGATGAATCAGACAACACACACCCTCGACGCCCGCGGTCTGAACTGTCCCTTGCCCATACTCCGGACCAAAAAGGCGATTGCAGCCCTCTCATCGGGGGAGATTCTGGAGATCACTGCAAGCGATCCCGGTTCCGTAAAGGACCTGGACTCATTCTGTAGTCAAACCGGTCATGAGATGGTCTCCAGTGAAGAGATCGAAGACGGATTCTTTTTCAGAATTCGCAAGGCTTGAGAATCCCATAGGAGGCTATCATGAGTAATACTGCATCACTGATCGATATCCCGAGCAAGGATCTGGACAACTGGTTTGATCAACGATTTGCCGAAAAGATGGCGGAACGGGAAGCGGCGCATATCCCCTCGATGACGATCATCGCCACTAAGGGAACCCTGGATATGGCCTATCCACCCTTCATACTCGCCTCCACGGCAGCCGCCTTGGGTTGGGATGTCTCCATCTTTTTTACCTTCTATGGACTGAACCTGTTGAAGCAGACCCTGGATCTCAAAGTGAGCCCCCTGGGTAACCCCGCCATGCCGATGAAACTACCGGAGGGCCCCACCTGGATCAAAGGCAAGGAGTTGCCCATGCCGACATCGGTGATGACACTCGTGCCGGGTTTTGAATCCATGGCCACCGGCCTGATGAAAAAGACCATGAACAATAAAGGCATCGCCAGTATCGAAGTGCTGCGTGAGATGTGCGTGGAGGCTGAAGTCAAATTGGTCGCCTGCCAGATGACCGTGGATCTGTTCGATTACGGTAAGGATGATTTCATCACCGAGATTGAAGAGTGGGTCGGCGCGGCAAGTTTTCTACCGCGCGCCATGAAGGCTGACGTCAATCTGTTTATCTGAGGCTTGGAATGACTCCCCCCACATGGGGGGATGCACTAACGCAGTGCCGGAACCAATTGGGTTAGATCGAGCGTCATACCTACATCCCAATCGATATTCCCCGTTGTTGCGGAATGAGACGCGCCACCACGTACACTCACACCGCTACCACCAATATTGCGCAACTGCGCACCGCCTCCACGGCCGCGTCCTCTCAACTGCACCGAGAAACCCCGTAACCCGGGTACAGGGAGCTGTCGCCCATTAACAAATCCGAGTACAAGCTCCCTCGTTTGCTGATTGATCAGCAGTGCGGTAAGGGATGTACCGACAACCGTAGCTGCCGCGGTAACCATCATGATCTGAGTTCCGACACCGCCCTGATTCCACTCTCGTCGCAGTCTTCTTTGACTATCCTGCAATAGTCGATTTGCGGTCTGCTGAACTGGCGGTAACAGCCACACCGCGCGCATGACGTCACCAACCTGCCCCGGTCTGGGTGTTGCCGGACCCGCTGCTGGTGGTGTCGAAGGTGCTGTCGAAGCGGGTGTCTGTAACATCATGTAGTTGAGCAGATTACGATCGAAGCTGCGCCAATTTGGCTGCAGAAACAGGCGTTGTATACGTGGCGGAAGGCTGCCTGCCCTTATCTGTGACATCTGTGCCTCGATTTCAGGATCAAGCCGCAATTGAAAATTACCCAGGTTGAAGCGCGACCCTCTTGCACCCAGTGTGTAATCACCCATCTCCTCACCCCCGTGCTATGTTATATGCCCTAAGTCTGGATCTTGCTGACGCACAAGGATAGCTACGCACATCACACATTGAGTGTGAAAAAATACCTCACTCCGAGTATGCTCCCTGATCCACCAGCATCTGTTAAATTGTGCTCATCCGCACATGTCGTAAGATCAAGGAGTCGAGAGATGTCGAAGCGTCTGATCACAGCTGTCTGTTTGTTATCGCTCTGTACTGTGTTTCCCCTCAATGCTGATACGCCTGCGGAATCAGAAGCGCGCCTGTTATCCAATATTCGTCAGCTGACCTTTGAGGGGCGTCGCGCCGGTGAAGGCTATTTCAGTGCCGACGGCAGTCGCATGGTGTTTCAATCCGAGCGTGATGACACCAATCCCTTCTACCAGATCTACCTGATGGATCTGGAGAACGGCGATGTAGAGCGGATATCCCCCGGCTATGGCAAGACCACCTGCGCCTGGATACATCCATCCAACAGCAAGGTTCTCTATGCCTCCACTCACCATGATCCGGATGCTCGAGACAAGATGCAGCAGGAGCTTGATTTCAGGGCATCTGGTCAACAGCGCCGCTACAGCTGGGACTACGACCGGAACTTCGATATCTACCAACAGATTGTCGCCACCGGTGAACGTAAGAATCTGACCCATACCATTGGCTATGATGCAGAGGCCGCCTATTCACCCGACGGAGAGCAGATAGTCTTTGCCTCCAACAGACGCGCCTACTCGGGTGAGATGAGTGAGGCTGAGAAGAAGATCTTCGAACACGACAAATCGTTCATGATGGATCTCTATCTGATGAATGCCGACGGATCAAAAGTCCGCCAACTGACCCGTTCACCCGGTTATGACGGCGGCCCCTTTTTCAGTTTCGACGGCACTAAAATCACCTGGCGCCGCTTCTCCGAGGATGGCAGCCAGGCCGAGATCTACAGCATGGATCTCGCCAGTGGTAAAGAGCAGCAACTCACCCATATGGGCGTCATGTCCTGGGCACCCTTCTTCCATCCCAGCGGCGACTATCTGATCTTCGCCTCCAATCTCGAAGGCTTTGCCAATTTCGAGCTCTATCTGGTGGACGCGCAGGGTAAACAGAAACCGGTCAGGGTCACCCATACCATGGGATTTGATGGACTCCCGGTATTCTCACCAGACGGTAACCGGCTCTCGTGGACATCGAAGCGCAGTACCAACAAGACAAGCCAGATCTTCATTGCCGATTGGGATGACGACAATGCACGTCACCTGTTGGGACTGGATAGTCCTGGAAAGGGTGATGACAAGGATCAATCCGCTGTCAATCTGCCCACCACATCAGATGCCATCAGCAGCGAGGACCTGCGCCAACATGTCACCCGGTTGAGCAGTGTTGAGATGGAGGGACGACTCACCGGAAGTGAAGGCGAACTACGCGCCACCCGTTATATAGCATCTGTTTTCCAGCAATTGGGCCTCGAGCCTGGGGGTGACAATGACTATATCCAGGTTTTCTCCTTCAGTGCCGGCGCCAGCCTGGGCGATGGAAACAGTCTTCAAATTACCGGGCTGGAGGAATCAGATCCAATCAGATTGCATCAGGATTGGCGTCCCCTGGCCCTCTCCCGAAACGGTCAAGTATCAAATGGCGGCATCGTCTTCGCGGGTTATGGTATTGACGCACCTGGCCTGGACAACATACCCGACTATGACTCCTATGGTGATCTGGATGTTATGAACAAGTGGGTCATGCTGTTTCGGTTTCAACCGGAATCGGTAACAGCGGAATGGCGACGTCATCTGCTGCACTACTCCGATCTGGACTATAAGGTATCGGTGGCGAAACGCCGGGGTGCGTTAGGCGTGATCGTGGTGACCGGACCCGGGGCGGAAGCGAAACAACAGTTGATCGATCTGGAGATGGAGGCGAATAGCGCCAGTAGCTCCATAGCGGCCATCTCCATCAGTGACGATCTTGCTTCGCGTATCCTGACTGCAGTCGGAAAGGAACTAAAGCAGCTTCAACACCAACTCGATACCGGGGAGTCGGTAGAGGGATTTACCATCCCCGGTGTCACCCTATCCACCGAGCTGGCGATCCTGCGGGAAAAACGCCAGGGCCGGAATGTTATCGCCAGACTGCCTGCAGACAAACCCTCGCAGATGGCGCCCGTCATCCTGGGCGCCCATCTCGATCACCTGGGACGTGGGGAGGTATCGGGTTCCCTGGCAGGTAGTGATGAACAGGGTGAAATCCACTATGGTGCGGATGACAATGCCTCGGGGGTGGCCGCCCTGCTGGAGAGTGCCCAATATCTGACTGGCCTGAAAAGGTCAGGCAAGTTGGGGAGTAAGCGGGATATTCTTTTCACCGCCTGGTCCGGTGAGGAACTAGGCACCCTCGGCTCTGCCCATTTTGTCGATCAGCTTGCTGCCGGCAAGACCCTGAGTGGCAAGGTGAGCGCCTATCTCAACATGGATATGATTGGGCATCTTCGGCAGAAGCTCTATCTGCAGGGAACCGGTTCGAGTGACACCTGGTCCCGGGAGATTGAACGCAGGAATGTGCCGGTGGGCCTTGCCATCGCCACCAAAGCGGATCCCTATCTACCCACGGACTCGACCCCTTTTTACATGCAAGGGGTACCTGTCCTGAATGCATTCACGGGCGCCCATGAAGACTATTCCACACCCAGAGACAGGGCCGAACAGCTCAACTATGAGGGGATGCAGAAGATCACCCGACTAATGTCTGGTATCACCCGCTCCCTGGCTCGATCCGATACGGACCCCGACTATCTGGAGGTTACCCGCAAGCAGAGTGGACTCTCCAGAAAACATCTGCGCGCCTATCTGGGTACGATCCCCGCTTATGGTCAGGATGAAGCGGTGAAAGGTGTAAAACTGCAAGGCGCGGTCAAGGGCGGACCTGCCGAAAAGGCCGGCATACAAAACGGTGACATACTGATTGGGCTTGATGGTGTTCAAGTAGAGACGATCCACGACTTCATGAATGCGCTGGCGGGTTTGAAGCCTGGAGAAGAGACTGAGATGAGGGTATTAAGAAGTGGGAAATCTGTATCTCTACGCGTTGTGCCCGCATCAAGAGAGTAAGTATCACCAACCTGGTAAAAATTTACATGGTCTCAGCCAAGAGCGGTCATAAAGTAATTTGTACTTACTTACTCCTACGAAAGATGACATGCGAGGATAAGAACGGAGCCATCCTCTTCGTAGGTCTCGTTTTCGATGAGCATTGCCGCCGCTTTATGTATAGCTATTCGGTGCTGAGCGACAGAGTGCATGGGATCCTCATCTGAGGCGCAGAACTTATCTCTCAAGGTTTTCTGTGAGATCCTGCAAAGCACACGTTGTTTTTTGAATTGCGCTGCAATGGTAGCCATTTTTGTCATACTATTCCAACACTCAAGTCGCGGAAAGGAAACCCCTGTGTTTCCTGAATCAACTGTTCTGTGGGTGGTTAATTTCACGTCAAACCCTGTTCACTGGTATGATTTAAGATCAATATAGTTATAAACTCTCAGTTTAATAAAACTCATCGTGACCGTTCATCCCCTAAGAACGTTTTAGTTTCCTTCTTAGACTTCTTCGCCGCCCGTCTCTCACGGAGAGTCATGGTCGGTTTCTTTTTCGCCTCTCTATTGCTTAGCCGGTTCTTGCTCATGGGTATAGCTCCTTATTTTAAATGGACATGGTATAGCTCTATCTGAGCCGCGGCTGCAACCAAGCTTGGTAAACGACCTTTGGCATGTGTTGTAATCATTTTCCTGCTCTCAGGAGATTTATACGGCGTGCTCTTTTGTCAGTGAGCAACCTACGAAAACGAGATGAAAGAAGGTGATTCTCTCCGAGTGAAAATCATTTCCCCATGACTCACAAAACCTGCTCAGTCAATCCACGAATCCTCGTATAATTCCTTACCATAATCATTGAGAATGTAGAAACGGGATTCACCGCTCCTGTTAGCAACATTGCAAGCATCCACTGCTTTACTGAATTGAAGGAATTGGTTGACAGGAATTTGGCGATATAGTGACGAGGATCCGGAGAGCAAGTAGTTTAGGGTGAACTTTTCTGACTTCATCAGACGGTACATTACTGTTTCCTTATTGTGTAAGAGGGCAGATTCCTTTGCAATCAGACGGAGAGGAATATAACTCAGTATAGTTGAAGTTATGCTAATTATATTTTTATTTTTTCTCGCAGTGACTTGATACAGCTTGAAAAAAAACAGGTCACAGAGCTAATAATTTTAGTAATATGGCATTCACCTCATGAAGAACATATTTCCCAGTCGCTATTCTGATATTGGTCTTTTTAATAGACACAGACGGGGGATTCATCGTGAATCCTGTAGCAGTTTTATCTAAACAGTTGCTGTCAGACGAAGTGTTGGTAGTGTCTACAGTTTAACCAGGTTGGCAAACCGGCTACCCTGCGCAACTGGGCCAGCAGGGAAAAGACAGTATCCTCTCATTGTATCTGTCAAGCAAATTAACTCAGCTAATGAAGTGAGATCTCCCCTACTAGTTCGATCAACCCATAGGCGAGCGTTTTAATCATATTTGCTGAACACAATGTATAAGTTTTTCTACTGGATTTCCTTTGTCACAAGACGTCAGGGCTTTTTACCAGAATTTCATGTATACTTTACACAAGTTAGATAACCACCCCCTGACTGCCTTCCTGAGATCATTTCTCCTTCAGTCGTTGGTTATTACTTTTAATTCCGGCTTCCATTGATTCCGACTCATTGGAATACAAACTTCAATACACACTGATTAATCAGAGAATAGCTCATGAATCCTAATCGACGACTAAATTCCAGTGGAATTCAGTTTCTGATGGTCATCTTATTTATCGTAGTGGTTCCCAACCAAGTAGTTGCTTTGGAAAGTTCTCCCGAGATACCAGAACATGCAAGTGCATCGAAATATGGATATGGATGGGCATGTGATCAAGGCTACCGCGAGGTAGACAATAACTGTATTGCCATCAATCTACCTGCTAACGCATACCTGACACATAAGTCCTACGGGCAAGGTTGGGAATGCGATTGGGGATATCGGAAACTAGACCGATCCTGTATTGCTATCAAGGTACCCACAAATGGGTATCTGACAGACTCTGCATATGGATCCGGGTGGGATTGCAATAGAGGATACCGATCAGTTAAACAGGCTTGCGTTGCCATCAAGGTACCCCAACACGGTTATTTGACAGACTCCTCAAACGATTCTGGCTGGAAGTGCGAGCGTGGGTATCGAGCGGTCGGTAAGGCATGTGCGGCGATTAAAGTACCTACCAACGGATACTTGACAGAGTCTCCATATGGACCTGGCTGGAAGTGCCATCGAGGTTACCTGGCGAAGAGAGAGCAGTGTCTCGCTGTAAAAATACCTCCGCAAGCTCACCTTGATTTTACCGGCACAAAATGGATATGTAATCGTCCTTACCAAAAGAACCTGGATAAATGTGTATTACCCTGAAGTGATCAAACAACAGCCACGCATTTGGCTCCAGTTCCCAGAACCGACGGATAGAACATCGCGGCCGGACTCCAAGATAAGATGGTCACTTCCAACTCGCCGGCACAGAATTGTGTGGGCTTTATGGTGTTCAGATAGAGACGATCCACGACTTCATGAATGCACTGGCGGATTTGAAGCCTGGAGAAGAGACTGAGATGAGGGTATTAAGAAGTGGGAAATCTGTATCTCTACGCGTTGTGCCCGCATCAAGAGAATGAACCTGATCAACCCGGTAAAAAAGTATTCCACGGATTGATACCGGTAGTTCATATAGGGTACGGCTTACCGCACCCTATATGAAATAAGCTATTTATTGCTGATTTTCTCTTTCTTATCCATTGCCAGGTTCAGGTATCAGTTTTTGTTGGCTTCATGACCGAATATCATTTCAAACAGATAACCAAATGGCTTCTCACTGGTTGTTAAAGACATGTAGAGATGTACAGGTATAAAGCAGAGCATGGCAAAGGCACCAATGGTGTGTATCACAGCCACGAATCCCAGTGGCACACCTTGAATACCGATCATTGCCCAGTATTGATAGAACAGATAAAGCAAACCGCTGATCCAAATGATGGGCGTTATGACCATGGTCAACATCAGATAAACCATCCTTTGTACAGGATTGTGTTTCTCCGCCCGCCTGCGGTGAAAGGGGTGTGGTGCTCCAAGAAAGATACCGATGGCATAGTACTTGACCGATGCCAGCATAGAGTCGGGATCGCTCGGTACATACTGGCGCCACTCCCCGGTTGTTGTGTGCCAGAATAGCGCAAGCAGCCAGAGACCGATCAATACCCATGCCATGATCGTATGCAGGTCGATTGCCTGTTCAAATCCCAATAAATGATAGCTACCATGGATTTCAAATCCGGTGATCAACATGCCGATAATCAGCAGGGCCTGGGACCAATGCCAGAGTCGTTCGAACAGCGTAAAATAGTAGGTTTCACTCATTGACTTATCCCCGCTTGGATTTCGAGAGGAGCCGGCCCAGTCCGTGGATGGAGACGCCCCCCACAGTACCTAAAACAGCCAGCCAACCGATCAGATCGAGCCAGTAGTAACTGTCCCGTCCGGGGATATAGAACCCGGTGAGTTTACTCAGCCGCCCCTCTTTCGCGTGACAAGCCTCACAACCGAGGGCCTCCTCCTTGGGTGCCACCATATGCGCCAATGGCCAATGGTAGGTGGTTTCGATAAAACCATACTCACCGCTGTAGTCGGCATTGCTGGCCTGCATGGCTGCCTTGATCGCCCGGTTCCAGTCAAAGGATTTCCAATAGGCATCACTGTCCTTGCCGAACAGATGGGTGGTTACCAGGGTATTATTGCCTTTGTCGTAGGGCTGCTTACCCCGCATCACCTTGAACGGCCAGATTCTGGCATCGGGATCTGCATAGCTCCCCTCGAAGGTATTGATGGCCACGACACTGCTGGGATCGATCTTTTCATCCAGCTGTTTATAACGAATATTACCTGAGAACCAGGCGTATTCGGGTATCAGGTTCTCACCCCATTCGAAAGATCCTTTCTTGGTCACATAGTCCACATAACCCTGGGCATCCTTAGTTTTGATATGTTTGCCATCCTTGCTCATACGTCCTGCCGTGGACCAGTCCCACCATGTCTTGGTGGGTCTGCCGCCCCGAGCGTAGGTGGGTATGTGGCAGGTTGCACAGGCAACCTTGTTGGCATGATCGTTAAGCTTGTCATTCACAGTCGCTGCATGGGGCTTCAGACCATGGCAGGACTCGCAGGTTGAACGAATATTGTCGTCCCGCCCCGGCACATCGATGCCATGGGTATCCTTGGCCTGGGTGGTATAGCGACTACCCGACACATCATGCCCATCTTTCTGGTGGCATGTGCTGCAGACAAAATCCAATCCATCCGTACCCATATGGACATCCAGGGATTTGTTAGGATCGGTCATACTCGAATCGAGATCACCATGCTTGATGCCATCACCGCCACCGCCATAGAAGTGGCAGGCACCACAGGTTTTCCGGCTAGTCTTACCGACCTTTTGCGCAACCTGTGACAGGTCTGGGGCCTTCCAGATTTTTTTACTCTTTGGCGGAAAGGGCTTATCCACATAGGGTGGATGCCCGGCCCCGGTCGGGAATTTCTTATAGGTGCCTGTGGTGTCGTGACAGACCAGGCAATCAACATTGGTTTCAGAACTGAAGTCGAAGCTGTTGTCTTTCCACCCATACCCGATATGGCAACTGGTGCAGCGGGCATAGTTGGTCTCTATGCCACCGCAGAAGTTATTCACAATCGTCTGCTTGCCCAGCTTCTCACCAGTTTCCGGGTGGGTGAACTTCCAGTTCCAGTGCTTGGTTTTGTGGATCTGCCTGGCCGCCTCCGTATGACACTCCAGACAGGCCTTTGTCACTTCAGGACCTGAACTGAAGGTCTGTTGAAGTGCCTCGAACTTAGTGTGATCGGCCGTTGAACTGATTATCTCCTCTGATGCTTCCAGGGTAATGCTAATCATCAGGAATGAGACGAACTGCAACAGTAAGAACGGACGTAGTGTACAGCTCTTGAATGAGCACATAACGCCCCCCGAACCAAATTGTAATAATAATGCCTCACACCGGGAGTCACCGGTGTGAGGACTTTGCTTGGTTAAAGACTAACCTCTGCGATAGCGATCGACGCTGGCGCCACCAAATCTTCCGGCAGGTGTTTGAATTTTTCTACTAGCACGGGCCAGAGCAGATTGTAGAACAGCTCTCCTCTTACCAATACGGCATCCTTGGCAGGGATGGTGTAAGAGAGGATACGCTCTTCATAGGGCTTGAGGCGTGAATCGACACCGAGTTGGGTCGCTTTCGGCGGCAACGCCGGATCACCCTTGTCATCGGCCAGCAGATAGGCGAAATAGGCCTTGGAATCGCTCTTCGCGGGATGACCCTCAGCGTTCTGCCAAATCACATTGCCTGATGCATCGTAAGCGGCGAGTTTCAGATAGATGTTTCTGAACGGCGCGCCAGTGGGAAGACTGTGAGGCTGCATGTTCTTCAACTTCACAGTGGCATTCAGGCCATCACCATTTTTCACTGCATCCAGGGTGAACACGACACTGCGCTTCAACATGGCATTATTATGTCCGCCGCCCATACCATGATCCACCATGCCGCCAGCGACAGGCATATGACAGGACTGACAGTTGACGTTACTTCCCGCGTACTCGTTGCCAGTCTGGCAGAGTGGAACCCCGTGAGGATTGTTACGCTTGTCGTGACAGCCCATGCAGGCCGCATTGGTTTTCAACAGTCCCGGGTTTCCAGCCATCGGCAGGGCCTGGATCTTCTTGCCATCCAGCTCCACCTCACCCTCGGTGTGAGGATTGGGTTTTGAGTCATCGTCACTGCCTGCACCACCGAACATGTCGTCGGCTGCAGTCAGTTTTGCCAATCCCTGATTGAAGCCTTGCGGCCCTTGCAGTTCATTCTTACGCTCATAAGCCTTGAGACCCAACAACAGCTTTCCATCCTTACCACTGGTACCCTTGAACTTGGCCAGGGTATGGCAGGCAACGCAGTTGACTCCCTCGGAATAGGCGGGTTTGGCATCGAGCTTGGTTGTCTTGTCAACCGCCGCGTTGGGTGCGTGGCACTGTAAACAGATAGGATATTTGCCGGATGCCTTGTGTTTCACACCCTCTTCCACCGGGCTGCCGACAACCTTCTTGTAGAAGGTGGCATGGATCGGATCCTTCAATGCCGTACTTTGGGCATGCATCGACCCTTTCCACTGCTTGTAGATCTCTTTGTGGCAGTTTTTGCAAACCTCTGATGAGACGTGATGTATTTGCTCCTCTGTACCCGCCAAGGTACCTGAGGAAACCCCTAACAGAATCAATGATGAAAATAGCAGACTTAGGGCAAGAACCGCCCTTGAAGCGAAGGCTGCTTCCATGGTATCCCTCCTTATTTTTTACTGTTTCTTAGTGAGAAAGAACTAACTACTTTTTATTCTTCTCAGCAGAGAATAATACACATATGGAGTGAGATGCCAAATAAAAAACATGATCGAAGTTGATTGAGCGCAGTTGATTAATCGACCTGATTAGTAATTACCCTGTTATTTATTGGTAGTTTAGGCATATGCCCAATCTATATAAGCGAATTGTGTGTTAATATTTTGACAGGCCTCAAAAAACCACTCCTATGTAAGCCATCCACTGCAGCTCTGAATTCATCAGAGTTTCCTTGAATGATATATGTCATGGGAATGACAGGTCTTCATGATACGATTATCATGCAATAACCTTTAGCGAAGGTATGCGGAAAAAAGAACAATATAGCTGGGTCGTCATCTAAAATTCCAAATCGAACAATGCCTCATGCAGTATCTGGCTAGGATGCACGAATTGACACTCCAGCTTAAGGAGACCGTTAATGAATCCATCCTGTATGAGGCAGTTTCTGTTTTGTATTCTCATTTGCACCCACGCTATATCCTTTGCTGCCAAGGTCAGCATCGACCCAAGCGAATGGGGTGATCCGCTTGGCGAGGAGTGTGTCAGTTGTCATGAGAAGAGCTCGTCCGGGTTGGCACAACAGTGGCACAAGAGTGCCCATGCCGAGGCCGGCGTCAACTGCCTGGATTGTCACAAGGCATCCGTTGACGACATCGATGCGATCACCCATGAAGGACAGGTCATCGCCACCATCGTATCCCCCCTGGATTGCTCACGCTGCCATACGGTGGAATATGAGCAACAGAAGGGATCCGTCCATTCCGAGGCGGTAAGCCTGATCGAAAACAGGCTCCCGGCCTTGGCCGGACATGTGGGCGGCGACGCCATTGTGGCTGCCGGTTGTGATCAGTGCCATGGCTCGAAGGTCGAAGTACGCGGCGATGGTTCCCTGGATCCACGTACCTGGCCCAATTCCGGTATCGGCCGGATCAACCCTGACGGATCCAAGGGCTCATGCTCATCCTGTCATGGCAAACATCGCTTTTCCAAGGCCCAGGCCAGGGAACCCAGTGCCTGCGTGAGATGCCATTCAGGACCGGATTCACCGGACAAGGGGATATACGAGGCGTCCAAGCATGGCATGTTGTTTGTGTCACACCGGGATGAGATGGCCCTGGACAGCGATAGCTGGATCGCGGGGAAGGACTATGTGGCCGCACCCACCTGTGTTACCTGTCACATGGGCGCCGCGGGAAAATTGAAGGCCAACCATGATGTTGGTATGCGTAATGCCTGGAGTCTCAACACACCCGTTTCGACAAAACAGTACCTGGTAGTGTTCGAGGATGGCGAGAAGCTGGAACTACCCGCGTCCGAAGCCCCTCCCAAGCGAGGCAGCGAACTCACAAAGGCCGATGGCAGCATGGGTAAGGTCAAGGCCGTCGCAACACCAAAGCGCAGACGCCAAGCCATGCAACTCGTTTGTCTTGAGTGCCATAGCAAGGCATTTACCAAGAGCTTCATGGACCAGTTCGACGCTGTCGTGAATCTGTTCAATGAAAAATTTGGCATACCGGCAACGCAGATCATGCAAGCCCTCTACGCGGAAGGTCTGTTAACCCCCACCCCCTTTGATGAGCCAATCGAGTTCATCTACTGGGAATTGTGGCATGACGAGGGGGCCCGTGCCCGGCATGGTGCCTCCATGGCCAGCGCCAACCACACCTGGTGGGAGGGCATGTATCTGGTCGGAAGGAATTTCTATGCCCATTTCCTCCCCCAAGTGAAGCAGATTGCAGGGAAAGAGAGGGCAGATGAACTGATCCAGAAAACCATCGGATCCTCCGAGCATCACCAGTGGATGAAGCAACCCCAAAAGACCAATCCAATCCTCGGATATGATCGAGGGTCAGTCAGCACTGGGAAAACGGAAAATGAATAGTAAGAGACCGCTCCACTTTATTTCCCGCAACATAATCTATGCACTGGTCATTGGAGGCATCGCCGGGATCGTTTTCATGCTGTTCCTGATCGAATTTGACCATCTGACCAGTTCTGAGGAATTTTGCACCACCTGCCACTCCATGGAGATTGCCGCTGAGGCCTACCGGGAATCGACCCACTATAATCCGGTATCGGGGGTTCGCGCCTCATGCGGTGACTGCCATGTATCCGAGGGGATCTTCGCCGCCACCTGGGATCACATCATGGGCGGTAAGGATCTGTTGGCCCAGATATCGGGAAAGATATTCGGCCCCGACTATGACGACCCGGTGATCAATGCACTGCATCTGCCAGGCGCCGCATTCGAGGCCCGAAAATGGTTCAAGTCCACAGACTCGGCCACCTGTAAACGCTGTCACCTGCTCGAGGCAATACAGGGGATGCGGGCAAACACCAACTCCATCCACACAGAAGAGACTCAAGGCAAGAGCTGTATCGACTGCCACATCAATCTGGTGCACCGAAAGGTGCCGGACGAAAAGACCTTCAAAAAAGAGCGCTGGCAGAAAATGGTGGAAGAGGAGTTTGGTCTGGCACCAGGGAGCGCAGAGCAACTACTGTCTCAATAGATGAGACACTACTGAGCCCTGATGCCTGAACTGCCGTTATTGCATACAGTCCTTGAAACTCTTACCGGGGATCAGACTGAGGATCATTGCAAGCAGCATAACCACGGGGCTGAACAGAACCATACCCAATGCTACTGGCTGGATGATCAATAGTCCGATGTTGGAAGCTAGCCAGTGTGCGACGACCTCTAGCAGAATTCCGCCAATCAGAAGCACACCTGCCAGGGTGACGACTTTGCGCAGATGTTTACAGTTGAGAAATGACATGATACACCTCACTACTCGCGTATTAGTCATTGATAATATAATGTCAAATGAATCTTTCATAATCACTGATAATTCTCAATCGCTACTGAAACTCAGTTGAGGATCAACCTCTCTATCAATAATTAGCGGCTATATTAATAGTTTCTAAAATAATTATATACCTTTTTTGCATATTTTTGTAGCTTTCGTGATCCAGATCCCCAATCACCATGAGCTGGCATTGATATCTTACTTACTGATTAATAAAGATATTTTTATAAATTACCCATGTAATCATTGCTTTTCCCTGATCTAACTACACCAGTCTGGGGTTGTTCCATCATCTATCTGTACTTTATTTGCACAAGTATATATATCTATTTGTTTTTACTAATTTTTTAAACATAAAAGCCAAATCCCGCAGGGATTATGGATTTTCACTCTCCTCGAGCTCCATATAGTCCTGGGGTTCGAAGCGTGGAGTACAGAGCGCAAGAAATATCAGGTCCTCATCACCGCTATTTCTGATGCGTTGAGAGAATCCCGGGGGTATGAGAACCACATCTCCGGCAGTAACAGACTGAGGACCCAATCCCTCAATCTCAACCATCCCTTCACCTGCGATTATGCAGTAGCGCTCGGCACTTTGATGCAAACGATGCAGTTGGGTCGTCACACCGGGTTCAACCCTGGCTTGAGCGATGGATAGCTCACTGTCCCCCGGGTGATTCGATAGCTCGTTGATAAAACACCCTTCTTGGAAAAAGTACTCCTTTGACGCATCATGCCGTAAGATTTTTGCCTGCATATTAGTCTCCTGCTGATGAGGTCACACGTGTCTCAATTTTCACTCGATCCGGCTATTGTCTACCTGAACCACGCCGCTGTTGCGCCCTGGCCTGAACGCACTGTCGCTGAAGTGGTGCGATTTGCGCGAGAAAACGGCTTCCTTGGCTCTTCCCACTATGCGCGCTGGTTAGGTGTCGAGACTGAGCTGCGCAGGCTGATGACCAAGTTGATAAATGCGCCATCTGAGCATGATATCGCACTCTTGAAAAGCACCTCCGAAGGCCTGTCGGCTATCGCCTACGGCCTCGATTGGCTGCCAGGGGACAATATTGTTTCCATTGCCCAGGAGTTTCCCTCCAATCGCATCGTCTGGGAGTCACTCGAGCCTCACGGTGTCGAGCTAAGGTTGTTGGATCTGAACCACAGTCGTGATCCTGAACACGATCTGATAGCACTCTGCGACCATAAAACCCGTCTGCTCTCAGTCAGTTCTGTTCAGTATGCAACAGGAGAACGGCTACAGCTTGAAAGCCTGGGGGATTATTGCAGGACTCATGATGTGATCTTCGTCATCGATGCCATTCAGAGTCTGGGGGCAATTCCGTTCGATCTGACGCAATGTCATGCCGATATAGTCGTGGCGGACGGTCACAAATGGATGCTGGGGGCAGAGGGTGTGGCCCTCTTCTATTGCCAGGCAGCACTCCGACAGCAGCTCAAACTGCATCAGTTTGGCTGGCACATGGTGGAATCCATGGGGGATTTTGATCGCACCGATTGGCAACCCGCCCAGAGTGCGAGACGCTTTGAATGCGGCAGTCCCAATATGCTTGGTATCCACGCGCTGCATGCGAGCCTCTCGCTTATCCACGAGATCGGGTTGACTGAAATCGCAACCAAGATCACCAGGAATGCCGACCTTGTGATCGACCAGGTTGACGCAGCCGGTTTTGAATTACTCACCCCGAGAGACCCTGACAAGCGGGCAGGAATCGTCACATTCCAGGTGCCGGAGAGAGATAATCAGGTCCTCTATCAAGGCCTTATGCAGCAGCAGGTCATGTGCGCATACCGGGGTGGTGGGATTCGTTTTTCACCCCACTTTTACAACACTGAATCAGAGATAGAGACCGCATTCAAGCGCTTGTCGGCACTACTCTAATCCTAGAATATTAAAGATCGATAATTTAATGATTTAAATCAAGCAAAAAAATTATCCCTGGCATATAGTAATTATGAGGTTCAAGGCGCAGCCCCGCATCTGACCCTGAACCCATATAATAAAATAATGGGGTGTTGAGGCTGGGTGGTGACTCGCCACCTGAGAAATATTAGAAAGTGATACGAAGGAGACATTCTGCCATGAAAAAAACCTTAAAAATTGCTGCTGTAGCTGCTATCACCGGATCCGCTCTGTTGACAACCCTACCCGCTCAGGCTTTCTGGGGTCCTTTTGATTGGTTCGATGATGATGATTATTATGGTGGTCCCTGGGGGCCCTACGGCGGTGGTCCATGGGGCTATCCCGGCTATGGTTACGGCTATCCCGGCTATGGCTATGGCTATCCCGCCTATGGTTACGGCTATCCCGGCTATGGATACGGCGGCTATCCCGGCTACGGTTATGGCTATCCCTATGCCGCCCCGGCAGCCCCTGCTGCACCGGCGGCACCAGCAGAAAGCCAATAATTACAAACCACCCAATAAAAACTTGCCCCGCCCCTATGGCGGGGTTTTTTATGCCTGGATAATGGCTTAAGCTGGCGGCCCATGAAAACAACCACGACTGTTCAGGACACACATATATCACTCGCCCATGGTAACGGTGGGCGCTACATGCGGGAACTGATCGAATCCCTGTTTGCCCGCTATTTGCAAAACCCCAATCTGGATATCCAGGCGGATGCCGCCCTGCTGCCCGGTTTGACCGATGGTGATCTGCTCTTCACCACCGACGGTTTCACTGTCCAACCCCTGGAGTTTCCCGGAGGCGACATTGGATCCCTGGCCGTGCATGGCACGACCAACGACCTGGCAGTGAGTGGTGCGGTGCCTAAGTATCTGAGTCTCAACGCCTTTATCGAGGAGGGATTCGAGGTTGCCCAGTTACAACGCATCATTCAGAGCATCGCCGACGCCGCAAGCGCTGTGGATGTCCAAGTGGTTGCAGGGGATACCAAAGTGGTGCGACGTGGTGAAGGCAGTGGGATCTATCTGGCAACAGCAGGTATCGGAATGCGTGATCACCACCTGAAGTTGGGGATGAACATGATCAAGCCGGGGGACAGAATATTGGTAAGCGGTCCTGTTGGTGACCACGGGATTGCGGTAATGCTCGCCCGGGAACAGTTCGGATTAAGGGGGGATGTACAATCCGACGCCGGTTCAGTTCTACCCTTCACTCAGTCCCTGCTCGATATGTCGGGACTACGCTTCATGCGCGATCCCACCCGCGGCGGTGTCGCGACGGTGGCCCATGAAATCTGCCGCGCCACCGGCATGCAGGTCAGACTCGATCAAACCGCCATTCCGGTACGTGACCCAGTGACTTCAGTGTGCGAAATGCTGGGCTATGATCCTCTCTTTCTGGCCTGTGAAGGGCGCGTCGTAGCCGTGGTCGCACCCGAACAGGCAGACCAGGTCCTGGCGCGTTGGCGAGATCTGCCAGGGGGTGAACTGGCGGCACTGATCGGTGAGACGCAACAAGAAGATCCCTACGTCATCTTAGAGACTGAGCTGGGCGGGGCCCGCATCCTGGAAGAGCTGGAGGATGATCCACTGCCTCGAATTTGTTAGTGAAACACAAGCTCCCGTTGACCTCTGTCAATAACAGAGGAAAAAATTTCCTAAATAATGTAAGTGATAAAGATCCGTTTAGATTGAGGGGCAATGCTGTATCGATCACTCAACAGATAGAACGTGACAAAATAACATCGGGGGAACGGGATCATGCGTGCAAATTCGCGGTCATTGCGAACAGGGTGCAGTACCTGGGTATGGCGGCACAGAAGCAGATCTTGGAGAAGTAAACCTGCCACATTTTGCACGCTTTGTCTGACAAGCCTGTTCAGCTTATTGCTGTTTTACAGCTTTCCAAGCAGCCTTGAAGCCAATGACATCCAGCTATCCGGTCTCTCCCAATCACCACCCAATTCAGTCTCTGTTGGGATACCCATCACCTATAGTCTGACGACAAGCAATGTCGATGATGGCATCAATCCGGCCAGTGCTATCGGCATCAGCATCAGAATGAGGGTGGACGGTACGGTTATCAGGGCCGATTCCGGTGAGATCGACGCCGTTGGCTGCTCACTAGACACTAGCTTCCCTGAATACTTTGCTTGTAATGATCTCCAGGAGGGAGGGACTCAGACGCCCTCGTTCACCTGGAATAATCCGAGCCCCGGCAACCATACCGTGACCTTTGAGGCGGCGTGCCAGTTGGTTCCGGCTCAGACACCACCTGTCTTTTGCACCTCTCTCGGCACCTCTATCTCCACAACAACCATGGTCGGCGCCTATCCCAGCGCAGTTCTGAATCCCGCAGGGCCAACCGTGAATGTGGATGAAACGACCCAATTCCCGATCAGCTTCAACGGACTCTCATCAACGGATTCAGACGGTAACATCGACAGTTGCGAATTTCGCTTGGATTCCGGTGCTTTCTTAGTCTCGTCTACCTGCACCATACAATACACAACACTAACTCCCGGTGACCATACGTTGGACTTACAGGTTACAGACAACCATGGGCTAACCGATATAGACAGCCTCACCATACACGTACTCTCCTATCCTGAGGTAGACGCCGGTCCTGATCAGAGCCTGATCGATTCCGATAACAGCGGTTCGGAAAATGTGGCACTCGACGGTTCCGGCTCCAGTGATGTGGGCGGGAGCATCATCAGCTATGAATGGTTTGAATTCGATATCCAGGGCAGCACAATTGCCACGGGAGTAACGCCTACCATTGCCCTGGCTGTAGGTACACATAATCTCACCCTTCGTGTCACCGATGACGATGGCATGGTAACCGAGGATCAGGTTGTGATTACTATCCTGCCCGCGCCCAATGCGCCTAACGCAAATGCGGGACCCGATCAGCAATTGACCGATGCCGATAACAACGGCTTGGAGGATGTCCTGCTGGATGGCACAGGCTCAATGGATTCGGATGGTACTATCGTGAGCTATGTATGGCTTGAGCAGGGCAGTCAGATTGCCACCGGCGCGACCCCAACGGTGGCCTTAGCTGTTGGGGAGCACACCATTACCCTGCGTGTGACAGACAACAGTAGTCTCTTCAGCGAGGATCAGGTGTTGATTTCCGTGGCGGCGACATCAAACGCACCGATTGCCAACGCGGGCCAGGACCAGACTTTGACCGACACAGATGGCGACGGCAGTGAACAGGTCAACCTCGACGCTACCGGCTCATCGGATCCTGACGGCAATATTCTCTCATATCAATGGTTCGAGAATGGGACTGAGATCGCCAGCGGTGCGACAGTGACAATCACCCTTCCAGAGGGAAACCATACATTAACCCTGCGTGTCACCGACAATGACGATTTAGTCGCTGAAGACCAAGTGATCATCTCCATTATCTCCAACACGCTTGCGCCTATCGCAAATGCTGGTCCCGATCAGACCCTAGTGGATACGGATGACGATGGTTCGGCATCCGTGGCGCTTGATGGTGCAGGCTCGACAGATCCGGATGGCTCAATCGTCAGCTACCAATGGTTAGAGGGAAGCAACGAAATAGGGACAGGTGCCACACCCACTGTAGTGCTCAGTGTTGGGGTGCATACCCTCACCCTGAGGGTCACCGACGATGTTGGCTTGACCCATCAAGATCAGGTGACGATCACCATACGTGGTGAAGAGAAACAACTGCAAATCATCTCAGGCAGCAATCTGACCGGCAGTTCCGGTGAGACGGTAGGACCCTTTACCGTACAGTTGGTCGATCTCAGTGGCTCACCGGTTGTCGACAGAACCATTGTCTGGAGCATCACACCTGCGAACGCTGCCACCCTGAGTGACAGCGAATCCACCACCGATCAAGATGGTCAGGCATCTACCAACATGACCATCCAGCAAACAAGTGTAATTAAACTCATTGCAACCCTGACCAATGTCACGACTGTTGAGTTCACTGTCAACAGCATCGCCGAGATACCGGGATTAACGGATAACCAGCAAGCTATTGGCTCGACCATGGATAACCTATGTCCATCCCTCGCTGAAAAACAAGCTACCGGTAATCTGACTCCGGCCGAGCAGGATTTGTTGATGACCTGCGACACTCTTGTCACTGATACCGGTGCAGCCAGCACCCTATCCCGCTTGGCTCCAGAGGAGGTTGCGGCTCAGGGCACTGCTTCCATAGAAGCCGCCAGCACTCAACACACCAATATTCGCACACGGCTCGTGGCGTTGCGTAGAGGTGATATCGGCCTGAATCTTCAAGGACTGACTGTAAACATCAAGGATATAGCTCTAAATTCGAGACTGTTCGATGGCCTGTACCCTCAAGATAAAAAGGCCCTAGGCGGCGCGGCTGGTGATTCTGATGAGCTGCAGGGACGTTGGGGTGCCTTCATCAATGGTAATGTCAATTTCGGTGAGAAAGATGAAACTCAACGGGAGACGGGATTTGACTTTGATACCAGTGGCATCACCCTGGGGCTTGATTACAGGTTCAGCGATAAATTCGTCGCAGGTGGTGCCTTGGGTTTTTCCAGATATGATTCCGAATACAATGATGCAGCAGGCAATCTTGAAATGGATGCCTGGAGCCTGTCTGCCTATGGCACCTATTATCAGGATAACAACATCTATATTGATGCACTGATCCAACTAGGGTCGAACAGCTATGACACGCGACGCCGTATCAGTACAGCTGGCGAACCTGATCAATTCGGTCAGGGGGATACAGACGGTATGGAATATGCGTTCAATCTCAGTGCTGGCTATGAGTATCGCCGGGATGCCTTGATCCTTACACCATACGGCCGACTTTCCTATACCAGCGCCGAGATAGACGCCTATACGGAACAGGCGTCCAATCCCGCTGCAGCCGGCTTTGGATCGGTGCTACGCATCGAGGATCAGGAACTCAAATCGATGGTGTTGGTTGTAGGTGGAAACGTCTCATACACCATTAGCACAGCAAACGCGGTTCTCATGCCGCAACTCCGTTTCGAATGGGAACACGAATTCGAGGATGATTCACGCTTCATCAACGCCAGATTCGTGAACGATCCGACCAGTTCCCTAATCAGTATCGAAACCGACGAGGCAGATAGCGACTACTTTAATCTGGGTATCGGATTATCAGCTGTTTTTGCCCGGGGCAGGTCCGGCTATCTCTTTTATGAAACCCGACTTGATCAGGATGATGTTACCCTGCATATGATTAATGCCGGTCTCAGGATAGAGTTTTAATGAAGATTCCCGCCGTGTGCGGGAATCCTTCACAGGTTGTTACAAAGCTTCAAAAAATGCTGTGAGTCCACACCCTTGGCACTGATTGAAGATCAACGCAGGTTGGGTCCAAGATCCAGTCCACTGAAGGTCGCCAAGACCTCCGCTGCCCCTGCACCGATATTCCGGGCAAAGCGCTCCCATACATCCTCTTTCGGTGTGAAATCGACTATCTCCTCTGCACCTATGACCTCCCGGGCCACATAACTGCTGCTGCCGAATTCGTCCACCAGGCCCATCTCCTTGGCTTTCTCCCCGTTCCAGAATAGACCGCTGAAGAGCTCCGGGTTGTCCGCAACCTTGAGGCGCTCTCCCCTGCCCTCCTTTACGCTGTCGATAAACTGCTCATGGAGTTGATCCAGCATCTGCTGGATATGCTCTTTATGGGTCTCATCCAAGGGTGAGAAGGGATCGAGAATGCCCTTGTTCTCCCCCGCGGTCAGCAGGCGTCGCTCTATCCCCAACTCCTGCATGCCATCGACGAAACCGAATCCGTTGATCAATACCCCGATCGAACCCACGAGACTGCCCTCATCCGCATAGATCTTATCCGCCGCGGCGGCGATATAGTAGCCACCGGAGGCACAGATATCCGCAACCACTGCATACACTGGGATCTTGGGATATTTCTCTCTCAAGCGACTGATCTCACGATTGATATAGCGGGACTGTACCGGACTGCCTCCCGGGGTATTCATCCTCAGGATGACCCCTTTGGTCTTTTTGTCCTCAAAGGCATTGCGCAGGCCGGTGACGATATTGTCCGCACTCGCCTTGGTCTCCGAGGAGATCAGTCCCTTCACTTCCACCAGGGCGGTGTACTCCTCTGCGGTGGTTTGCGCCACCTGCAGCTTATCCCCCCAGAGAAACACCCCCAGGATCAGAAACAGATAGCCGAAGGTGAGGAGTTTGAAGAAGATCCCCCAGCGACGACCGCGACGATTTTCCGTAACGGTCGCCATTACCATCCGGTTCAGTAAATCCCTTTCCCAACGACTGGGTTCGGACTGATTTCTATGCGCTCCATTATTGCTTTCCGACATGAAAAATACCCTTTAACAAATTATAAAAGTTAGAACTTTTTAAATAGAACAATGAGATTAGCCCCTGTTCAGCCAGGCAGGAATCTCCGTAACACGATCCACGCAGGCAAGGGGGTTGTGTTTGAGCAAGCGTCCCAGGCTGTGGGTGCCATAGGTCACACCCAACGAGGGCACGCCGGCGTTCACAGCCATCTCCAGATCATACTCGGTATCCCCTATCATCAGTGCCTGTCGCGGTTCCACCCCCGTCTGTTCAAGTATCTGATGCAACATTTCCGGATGCGGTTTGGAAAAGGTCTCGTCTGCACATCGGGTCAGGTGAAAAAACTCGCCCAAGCCGGTGGACTCCAAGGCATAGTCCAACCCTTTGCGGCCTTTACCGGTGGCAACGGCAAGCAGGTAACCCTGCTGTAACAGTTCATCGAGCACCTCGCGGGTTCCCTCGAAAAGCTCTGATGGGGTTTCTTTGCGCTTGAAAAAATGGGCCCGATAGCGGGCCGCCACTTCCAGATGGAGTCCCTCTCTGCCGCTGGGAAAGAGGGTATTGACGGCTTCCTGCAGTCCAAGCCCGATGATATCTCGAATCGCATCCTGGCCGGGCAAGGGCAGATTCAGGTCTCGCACCGCAGCTTCGACACACTCAATTATGTGGGCCTCTGAATCCATCAAAGTTCCATCCCAATCAAAGATTAACAATTCAAACTTCATCTTTTATCTTAAGCTCATCCAATAGTGCTGTGAGGTCTTGTGGCAGGGGTGCACTGAGCATCAAATCACGGCTCTCCCCAGGCCAGCGGAAACTGACTTGATGGGCATGCAGAAAGAGCCGCTTCAGACCCATCTCCCGGAAACGCCTGTTGGCGGCATCCTCACCATATTTGCTGTCACCCAGTACCGGCGAACCCAACCAGGCGCTATGCACACGGATCTGGTGGGTACGGCCGGTAATCAGCTCCACCTCAACCAATGTGGCTTCCTTGAAACGTTGCAGGCGTTTGTAGCGGGTTTCTGCCGGTTTACCCTCGGCATCCACCCTGACTACCCTCTCTCCGCCCTGCAAGGTGTTTTTTTTCAAGGGCATATCCACCACCCGCGCCCCTTTGCGCCAACTCCCGGCAAGCAGCGCCAGATACCGCTTATCGACCCGGTTTTCACGTATGAGTTCATGCAGCATGCGTAAGCTGCTGCGACGCTTACTGATCATAAGACATCCGGAAGTCTCGCGATCCAATCGATGCACCAACTCCAAATGTCGCTCATCGGGACGTATCACCCGCAGCGCCTCTATGATGCCGCTACTCACCCCGCTACCGCCATGCACCGCCATGCCGGAGGGCTTGTTCAGCACCATCAGGCGCTCATCTTCATACACCACGGCCTGCTCCAGGATGGTGCGCAGCTGCTCTGAGGGACGGGGAGGTGCCTCCGATCTATCTGTACGGACCGGCGGTATCCTGACCAGATCCCCAGCCTGAATCTTATAGGGGGCCTTGACCCTGCCTTTGTTGACCCTTACCTCACCTTTTCTCAGGATACGGTAGATATAGCTCTTCGGTACTCCCTTCAAATGACGCATCAGAAAGTTGTCGATTCGCTGACCAGCATATTCCGAGTCCACCTCGACAAACCGGACCGATGGAGAATTCTTTTTTGATTCTGACATTTAGCGTCGATTATTTATGCGTATCGATTGATGTTCGGGTTGAAGGTTGCTATATTCACCAACAGTTTTCAGGTACCGGCATGTGGATAGCCATTCATGCCGGTATCCGCGCGGTATGTAACCGCCTGCTGCCGAATAAATTGCTTTACGGCGCAAGCGGTTATCCAGCCAAGCGCACAGGTGCCCTTTGGATATCTGGCTCTTAATCTGAACCCTCCGCGCCATAGCAGCTGTCGAGTGTGAGTCCTATGATGGGACCAGACTCCGGGAATGAAGCCGGGCCAGATTATCTTGGCCATGTTGCTCTCCCATGCTTTGAGCGCCATTTTTTCAGTTCGATCAGCAGCCGATCCCAAGCGGCGAACTTTAACAGTTTTTCAGCCATTTGAGCTAGTTTTCTAGCCTGGGATCGAACCCGGTTCCCTGGGTTCGCGTAGTGATGCTCTATTGTCGTCGAGCAGGAAAGGCTATTGCCTGTTCAATCGATGATGACATCTCCGCGTAGTACCAGGTGAAGACCTTGGATGGCTGTATGGATACATAAATAATGAAGCGTATGTTAATCAACGCAACTCAACCTGAAGAGTTGCGTGTCGCCATCGTTGATGGTCAAAAACTTTTCAATCTGGATATAGAGGTTCCCGGCCGGGAACAGAAAAAGGCCAACATCTATAAAGGCCGCATCACCCGCGTCGAACCCAGCCTGGAAGCCGCGTTTGTCGAATACGGTTCCGAGCGTCACGGTTTTCTTCCCCTCAAAGAGATCGCCAGGACCTACTTCTCGGATAAAGCCAAGGCCTCCTCAGGCAGAGTCAATATCCAAGAGGTGATCAAAGAGGGCCAAGAGGTAATCATCCAGGTCGAGAAGGAGGAGCGCGGCAACAAAGGGGCTGCCCTGACCACATTCATCTCCCTGGCCGGACGCTATCTCGTGCTGATGCCGAACAATCCCCGCGCCGGCGGTGTCTCTCGCAGAATCGAGGGTCAGGATCGGACCGAATTGCGCGAGGCCATGAGCGAGCTGCAGATACCCGATGACATGGGATTGATCGTGCGCACTGCCGGGGTCGGCAAGAACAGCGAGGAACTGCAGTGGGATCTGGACTACCTGATCCAGCTGTGGCAGGCAATTGAACACTCCGCCGAAAAGCCCGCCCCTTTCCTGATCTATCAGGAGAGCAATGTCATCATCCGCTCCATCAGAGACTATCTGCGAGCTGATATCGGCGAGATCGTCATCGATGACGGTGAAGTCTTCAACCAGGCAGAACGTTTCATCAACCAGGTGATGCCCCAATATGGCAAGAAGCTACGCCATTATGATGACGAGGTTCCACTCTTCAGCCGCTATCAGATCGAGAGTCAGATCGAATCCGCATTCCGAAGAGAGGTCAGCCTTCCCTCTGGCGGTGCCATTGTCATCGATCACACCGAGGCCCTGACCTCCATCGATATCAACTCCGCCCGAGCCACTAAGGGTGCGGATATCGAGGAGACCGCCCTGAATACCAACCTGGAAGCGGCGGATGAGATCGCCCGCCAGTTGCGCCTGCGGGACCTGGGGGGACTTTTTGTCATCGATTTCATCGATATGACCCCCTCACGCAACCAGCGTGAGGTTGAGAATCGACTCAAGGAGGCCCTTAAACAGGATCGGGCCCGGGTACAGATCGGCAGAATCTCCCGATTCGGACTGCTGGAGATGTCACGCCAGCGTCTCCGCCCCTCCCTGGGTGAGGCGAGTGAGCAGGTCTGCCCCCGTTGTAAGGGTCACGGCACCATCCGTGGTGTGGAATCACTCTCCCTCTCTGTGTTGCGCATCATCGAAGAAGAGGCGATGAAGGAGAATACCGGCCGTATCGTTGCCCAACTCCCGGTGGACATTGCCACTTTTCTGCTGAATGAGAAACGCCAGGCGATTCATGACATCGAAAGACGCCAGACTATCGAAGTGATGCTGGTACCTAACATTCATCTCGACACCCCAAATTACACCCTTGAGCGGGTACGCGTCAGCGACCTACCCACAGGTGATGATGCCATATCGAGCTACAAGATGGTCAGCGACGAAAGTGAACAGACCAGTGTAGAGTTCGGTAAGGCGAAACAACCGCAAGCTGAAAAACCTGCAGTAAAATCCATCGCGCCGGCGAGTCCTGCCCCACAGAGAAGCGAACCTGTGGCCGAGGTGACGGAGAGTGGCGAGGGCGGCTTTTTGAAGAAGATCTTCGGTATCTTCTCATCAAAGGCAGCCGAACCTGCCACTGAGGAACCGGTCAAAAAGGAGACCAAACCCCGCCAGACAGGTAATCGCAACCAATCGACAGGCGCCGCCAAAGGACGTAAAAGGCCGGCAAGCAGTCGTGGTAAAGGCGGGTCCGGTGACAGCAGGCGCGGTGAACGATCGGAGCGTCGTACCCAAGATGCCGCGACGACCGGCAAACGCAAACCGCAAAAATCATCGAAGAAAACAGCTGAAAAACAGTCGCCTGATAACAAGCCCCAGGACAAGAGCAACGCTCAGGCCGACAAGGGGAACGGAGAAGCACCCAAGCCCAAGGGCTCCCGCCGTGGTCGCCGGGGTGGACGCAGACGCCGTTCCAGTGCCGAGAAAGGCAGTGAACAGGTAGCGGCCAACAGCGCAGCTGAGGTTGATAACTCAGCCGCAAATAGCGCGAAGGGTGATGAACCCAAGGATGAGGTGAAACAAGCGCCGAAGAAGAGCGAGGCCAAACCAGAGAGCAAGCCTCAGACTGATGCCAAGAAGCCGGCCAGCGCCGCCAAAAAGAGATCGGCAGCAAAGGCCAAGCCGAAACGGGAACAAGGGTCGCCGGCTGCCAGCAAGGCAACCGCACCTGAAGCGGTTAAGCAGGAGAAGCAGGAGAAGCAGGGTACTGAATCAGGCCCGAAACTGGTACAGATTGAGACCAAACCGCAACAGAGAAAAAAATCGCCTGCCGATGCGAAACCGAAGGTCTCCCCAGCACCCGCCGCGAGCGATGCCCCTAAACCTTCATCGCCGGCGATGGAAAAAAAACCGGCACCACCCGTTGCTCCTGAGAAAAAACCGGAGCCAGTAAAATTACAGCAGGTAGAGACCGCCAGACCCGCTGCAAGACCTATGACCAAGCAGACTGAAGCAAAACCTGACCCGGCAGCCAGTAAACCGGCCGCGGCTGAGAAGGCCCAGCCAGGCATCCCACCTGCGGCCACGACTCAAGCGGACAGTCCGCAAGCAAAGGCCCCGGTTTCCGAGGCCAAGAGCAGCGAGAAAAGTGTCGATAGCGGCAATGGCGAGTGATTAAAAAAACCTTGCTCCATCTTGATGGAGCAAGGCTCTCCCGGCATTGAATCATGGGCTCTGAGAATTACAGAACTTCCCGCTTGGCCCACTAGGCGAAATGGTGACTCACAATCTGTTCCAAGAGACCACGGGAGGCCTCTTCCACCAGATCGAATACCCGGTCAAAGCCCGCCACACCGCCATAGTAGGGGTCGGGCACTTCACGTATCGGTTGTTGGGGAGCAAAATCGAGAAACAGGTGCAACCGCTCCTCCCTACCGGGGGGGCAGAGTGCCTGCAGGTCGGCATAATTGGCCTTGTCCATGGCGACCACATAGTCAAACTGCTCGAAATCCTCCGCGGTAACGATCCTGGCCCGCAAATCACTTAGATCGAGCCCCCGCTTGAGCGCCGTCTCGCGGGCCCGGCGATCCGGTTTTGAGCCGCTATGATAGTCGATCGTACCCGCTGAGTCGGTGGCAATGAAATCCCCCATACCCTGCTTTTCGACCATGTCCCGAAACACCCCCTGGGCAGTGGGTGAACGGCAGATATTGCCCATGCAAACGAAAAGGATGTGAATCTTTTTATTGTCATTCATAGGGCTAAATATGTTACCAGTAGTTTTGATCTATTGCTGCTTTGTTGATCAGGTCAGCGTTTCGATGGTCTGAATGGAAGCCTTCTCTTCGGTAGCTTGCTCTTATTGACTGCAGGGTCATCCATTTCCAATTTCAGTTCCAGCCGTTCGCCCTTTCTTGTGATGACTGCGCTTTGACTGTCGACAGACTCAACCTTCCAATCATATTTATTCATACCCTGGGAAACACGCAGCAGTTCATTGCTATCCAAATCGCGGATGATGGCAACCTTATGATCCGGCATCATGGCGACACCTTCCAATTTCAGTCGCAGTGGCTTGCGGGGCATACGGCTAACCCTTTTCTGCACCGGTTCGGCTGGCGGCAGTCTGCCTTCGACAAACAACGGCCTGTCATTGATCTCTTCATATGCCTTCAAGGAAATAGGTACAAATCTGATTGTTTCCCCTTTACCATCGCTGGCCTTTGAAGCTTCCGTATTGGCTGCTTGATCAGTCATAAAAGGCGTATCATTAAAAGGCGTACTCCAGCGGTAGTAGATGTATGCACTCATCACACCTATTGCCAACAACAGTAGCAGAGTCATGGTATTGAAACTGTGTTTCCAGTTATTCATATACCGTCACTCTTGATATAACCCACCAGCAGAAATTCCAGATCCAGGCTGCGTATGGCTTTTTGTATATCTTTTGTTTTCGGTAGCCTCCTCCTGGGAAGATGTCTGCTGCGAAGACTGATATTTTCCACAAACAGATAGGGTTTCTGGGTTTCAAGTTGATGCAGTATCTTTGTGAGATTCTCCAGCGTACTCTTCATCCTGACCCGAATTGCAACCCTGTTCAGCATCTCTTCCTGGGATATCTGTACGGTCTGGGTACTGATAATTTCCCCACCACCTGCAGCAGCCACCTGTTTGATTCTTCTCTGTAGCTCTGCATTTGCCAGCGAATCGGTCTTGCTTTGCAGATAGCGCAAATCAGACTGCTGACTCCGTTTGAGTTTACTGAACTCCTGTTGGTACCGAGCATCCTGCTTGGCAATACGCTGGTAGCGCAGAATTTGAAACCGCGCATCTTCAATCTGCGCATTGTACGCCGTATTCATCGTCCATATGGGGTAGATCGCCAAGATCAGCACCGCCATCACCAATAGGATTAAAATAGCGATTGCCGAGATGCGTGATTGCCGGGGTGTCAGAGAGGTGAACATCTAACCCTTACCCTCCCTGTTGCCCGCCAGATCTGCCGATATATGAAACCGTTCCGTATTGTTTTTTTTGCTCCGTGTGACCGGCGATCTGAAAGAGACATTTTGAAACAGCTTTGAGGTCTCGAGAATTGGAATCAGCGAGGCGGATGCCGTCGATTGGCCATGCAGATGAACGGTATTCTCTCTGACTTCGAAATTGCTGACCCAGGTATCGTCAGGTAGTAGCAGGGTCAACTCCAAGAGTATGTCAAGAACCGGCTTGGAGTTGATTTTTTTCTCTTCCAAAAAGCGGGTTTCACCCCTGGCGGATGTCACCTGTTCTCGCAGGGCAGCCACTTGGGTAGCTTTGGACTTGTACTCATCCAGTTCGGTTTCCAGCTGTTTCAGCAAGGTGGATTTTTGCCATAGAGGGAGCATCAGGCTTCCTGTAAACAGCAGCAGCAGGAACAGAAACAGCGTCAGGTTGATCAGTCGATAGCGTTTGTGTGGCTTTTCGCGCTTTTCCGGCGGCAGAAGATTGACCTCGTTTAAATTCGGGTCGATCTCCTCGCAGGGGGAAATGGCGTTGATTCTTACACGATTTTCCTCGAGTTGTTTCAGCGCCAGAGAGATTTTGTCGATCGGGGCAAGTATCAAGGTGATATCGAGGGTACGATTCTGCTTGTCCCGGGTGTTGACAACATAGTCATAGTAGACCTGGTCTACGCTGAACGGGGTCTGCCGATCCATCTCGAATGCAAGCACTTCACGCAGGTTCTCTTCCGTCTCGATAGGCAGTGTCACCTTCTTGAAGAGATACTTTTTATTCTCCAGACATAGCCGGATTTCGCTTGCGGAATTGAGTACCCTTCTATGTTCCGAATCATCGAAGTCAATGACTCGGAGATAGTTCTCAGCCACCTCTGCACCACTTAAACCCTGATTGACAATACGCAGGGTTTCATCCTTGAAAAGTAATTGCGCTGGTTTACCGCCTCGTAAAAGTGTGCGAATCCTCTCCGGCAGAAGCATACTGATCTCACCGCTCCACCAGAACCAGAAGTTTCTTATTTGATATCTCAAGGATTGCGTTGCCATCAGATGATTTTAACGGGTTTCGGTGTTCATAACGAATCATGCCAGGAACGAATGGAATAAGGTGCGTCGTCCTGACTTCTCAGGTCAATATCGACCAGTAATTGTGTCCTTGCACCCTGAGCAGAAACCGCTTCCACCCAAACGCGATAATCAGCACCGGCAGCCTGACCGCCGCTGCCACCTAGCTCGAGATCCGCCAGGTCACTGTCAACGTAATCAAGCACCTCTGATAGTGTTTCATTTGTCTCCAGCCCACCTTTCAGCAGAGATACCAGCACTTCCGGTGCATAGCGCAAATCCACATTTTGCGTATTGGAATAGAGGGTGATATAGGGACGCAATCTCTCAACCCTGTCTGCATTAAATCCCATTACATAGGCAAGTTCGTCGATGCTCACCAAATCACGCCCTGCTGTGCCATAGGGATATCCGGCGCTATGATAATCGGCATCCTCTGCCCCGCTGAGATAGCGTAAAACGTCACTGTCACGCCAATCAATCAATCGATCGGCAAGCGCCTCCCGTTCTTGAATATCATCCTCTATCAAGGCTAATAGCTTGACCAACTGATCTCTTGGCGCCTTATTCAAATCGAGCAGGCCGGATGAGTTGCGAATCGAGATGCTGACTCTACCCTGGTCAGTTTCAATCTGGTAAATCTGGCCATTACTGTTCCAGCGTTGTTGCGGGTCGCTCACCATTAATTCAAGAATCGCGCGATTGACACCGCTCTGCGCCAGCAATCTGGAGTGAAGTGCGTCGATGGCGTTTCCTGTGAGCCTGGTTTCGACTTTGGAATGGGTGGAGAAACTGGCGGCGACGATGGTCAGCAAGGCGACAAGCCATAACACCAAGACGAGTGCAAAACCCTGCTGTCGATGGTACTTCCTGTTCTCTCTCATGACTATTTTCGCTGTACAATCGCCGGGTTGTTTTGTTGGATATGGAAATAGCTCTCCTGGGTTTTCCCCTCATCCCCAGGATAACGCAGGGTCAACCTGATCAGTTCTGGATAACGTACCGATACTGCTTCCCAACTATTGTGCCAGCCAATATTCGACCGCTCCTGTTTACTACCGTAGTATGCAAATTGTATCTCTTCCAACCCTGTCAACAGGACCCTGCGTGCTCCATTTTCTGGAAGAGACAACCCTGTGGCTGTCGGATTCAATGGGCTAAAATAGAGCACCAGACTATACCCCTGTTCAGGTGCACGCTCCTGGACCAAAAGATACTCGAACAAGCCACCCGCATTATGCTGTTGCGGCGCCTTCGATAGGAATTGAAGGAGTTGGGTCTCCCCACTCAAGGCCAATACCCGTTGCTTCTGATCCCGCCAAACCAGAGGCACGAGATGCTGAATCATGGATCTCACCCTTTTTGTTATCAAGTGCTCTTCCAGGATGGCATCGCTATGCTCTGTCAATCTCTCCCAGCCCTTGAGATTGATAAACAGCATGCTCACTGATGTAGTCATGATGACCGCCAATAGCAGCATCGCGACCATAACCTCCAACAGGGTGAAGCCATCACTTCGGTGAACTATTGCAGTCTGCTTCCTACCCCTTGTGGAAGTATCTATGTTCGCCGCTTGTTCAAGGAACATTCGCTCAGGGTTTGTCATCTACAAGCCCTATGCGTGAGAATTTCACCTCTCTTTCACCGCCCGGCGCTTCCCAGGCGATGGAAATTGTCTCCTCCACAGGAAGCAGAGGCACTGCCAGCTGTTTCTCTGCAACCCAGCCAGCATAGGGCTGTCGCAGATATCGCCATCTGAATCGCCCCTGCTCGGTCCCTTGTTCATTTAAAATGCTGTTTCGCTTATCGACAGCCATTTGATCGAGCCGCGACTGGGCAATCTGCACAGCCTTGAGGTAGTCAGTGGTTACCTCGTGATTGCGCAGGGTTGTGGCGTTGATCCTGAGGATCACACTCATGGTCATACTGAGTATGACAAAGGCCACCAGCACCTCGATCAGCGACATCCCGCTAGACTTGCAACGGCTCATTTGCTTTCAACTCTTGCGGATCAACGACTCTGACCCGACTCGTCAGCCAATCCACGCTAATCGCAAATCGCCGTCCACCGTTATCGAGAATCAATAGCCCTCCACTTGAACTGCCGTCCGGGAAGAATTCAAGCACCATAACCGACTCGCCAATTGCCGATGATCGAGAGTTATCCGAGGCAAAATTCAATCCATCAGGCAGATGCCTGACTTCACCACCGTTGACATGATCGCTTTGATAGGCATTGTTTTGCAGATCGAACTGTACCTTCGATGGCACGCCGGTGAGAATTGCGGTTTGCTGGATATAGCGAATCTCCTGGGCCAGATCCCGTGTCGCAGCCTTGAGTTTCAGGGAGGGGAATGCCTTTTGAAACAGCGGTGGTGTCAGGCTGACCAGCAGCGCCAACACCACCAGCGTCAACATCACTTCGATAAGGGTAAAGCCCTTGATAAATGTCTGCCTCATAGTGCTACCAATGAATTCACGCCCAGGATAGCCACCAGAATCGACATCACGACACCCGCGATGATCAGGCCAAGCACCAGTATCATCACCGGTTCCACCAGGCTCAATGCGCGCTTGATCAGGGTTTGTGTCTCCTGATCGAGAATCTCCGCGGTCTGCATCAGCATCGATTCCAACTGTCCGGACTCCTCACCCACCCGAATCATCTGCAAGGCAAAGGGGGGGAACTGGGCATGCTCTGTAAGGGGATCGGCCAGGCGCTGTCCCGATTTCAGGTTGCTCACAACCTGATCCATGCCATCGGCAATCACATGGTTGCTGATGGTATCCTTCACGATTGCCACCGATTTAAGCATCGGCACGCCATTCTCAAGCAAGGTTCCCAGGGTACGGCAGAATCGCGCCGCTTCCACCTGTTGGATGATCGGTCCAATGATCGGTAACAGCAGCAGTCTGGCATGCCATCGCTTGGCGCTCGATCTGCGACTCATCTGCCACTTGAAATAGAAGATCAACAGAATCGTCAGCAAGGCCATCAGCCAACCGTAATCCTGCAGGAATCCGGCAATCCCCATGGTAATGCGGGTCGACATCGGCAGGGCCTGTCCCATATCACTGAACAGTTCACTGAACTGGGGGATCACATAGGTGAGTAGAATCAGAATCGAGGTGATCGCCACAAACAGCAGGATCGCTGGGTAGATCAGCGCCGATATGAGTGAACTGCGTACTTCCTTGGCCCGCTCCAGATGTACTGCCAATCGTGCCAGGACACTCTCCAATGCACCCCCGGACTCCCCTGCCCTTACCATCTGCACGTAGAAGTTATTGAACAGCCCCGCCTCTTTCGCCAAGGCATCGGCAAAGGAGTTGCCGCCCTTCAGACTATCCCGAATACTGGTCAGGTGTTGACTGAACAGGGAATCCGCACCTGCAATGGAGATGAGGATCGATAACGCCCCATCGAGGGGTTGGCCCGACTTCAGCAGGGTTGCCAATTCCCGGGTGAATGATGCGATCTGGTCGATAGAGACCGATTTTCGCTGAAAACTCCTGGGTGTTGTACGCCGGCTCTTTTGTCGATTCTCCTCGATGCGGATCGGTACTTGGCCCTTGAGGTGAATCTGGTTGACCGCATGATCACGGCTGACCGCCTGCAGCTCACCCTCCACCACCTCACCATCCGCACCGACAGCCTTATATTGAAACGAGGCCATGCTTAACCCGCATTCTGTCCGATAAACGTCTTATCATGAAAGGAAGCCACCTGTTTACTAATGTTGGTAGGGTCCGCCTGGTGAGAAGTGCGGGTCAGTTCTCCTGAGTGACTCTCAGCACCTCTTCAAGGGTGGTGATACCCTGCATCACTTTTAACAAACCATCCTCGTACATGGAACGGGCACCCTCGCGTTTTGCGCATTCAGCCAGAGCATTCTTATCCCCGCCCTGCAGAATCAGCGAGCGTAATCCCTCCGACAGCTCGATCATTTCGATAATCGCGCTACGCCCACGATATCCACTGCCACTGCAGTGCTCACAACCTACAGCCTTATAAAGGGTCGCTCCACCCGGGAATGACTCGAAGCGCGCCGCCACCTCCGGTGGAGGATCATAGGGCTGCTTGCAATCGGGACAGAGGTTTCTAACCAGGCGTTGCGCCACCACGGCATTCACCGTTGAGGTCAGCAGGAATGGCTCGATTCCCATATCAATAAACCGGGTGATACTGCCGGCCGCATCATTGGTATGCAGCGAGGAGAGGACCAGGTGTCCGGTAAGCGCCGACTGGACGGCGATCTGCGCGGTCTCCTGATCACGAATCTCACCTATCATGATGATGTCCGGATCCTGGCGCACGATGGACCGCAGGGCAGAGCTGAAGTTGAGGCCGATGTTCGGCTTGACCTGGATCTGATTGACCCCTTCGATGTTGTATTCCACCGGATCCTCCACCGTGAGGATCTTTCGTTCCGGTCGATTGAGATAGTTGAGCGCGGCGTATAGAGAAGTGGTCTTACCACTGCCGGTAGGACCGGTCACCACCACGATACCGTGGGGACGATCGAGTATCTCCAATAGCCGTTGCTCGAGCATGCTGTCAAAACCGAGGCTGGCAAAATCGAGATTCACATGATCCCGCTGGAGTAATCTGAGCACCATGCTCTCGCCATGCAGCGTGGGCACGGTGGAGACACGCATATCCAGGGTGGCGCCGTGCACCCTGACCTTGAAACGCCCATCCTGTGGCAGGCGGCGTTCCGCGATGTTGAGATTGGCCATAATTTTGATGCGTGAGATCAGTGCCGGGGCCAGGTTGACCGCGGTTGATTCGGTTTCGCGCAGCAGACCGTCGACCCGATAGCGTATCTTCAGGCTATTTTCGAAGGGCTCGATATGGATATCCGACGCCTTGGATGAGACCGCCCGCTGGATAATCTGGTTGACCATCTTGATGACCGGCGCTTCACTGGCCAGTTCCTTGAGCTGCTCCACATCATCCAGCAGCAACTGATGTTCCGTACCCCCATCATCATCCCCCCCCTCTTCCTTCATCAGCTCGCTGAACAGGGTCTGGATCACCTCGTCGATCTCGGAGGCGATACCGATCACCAACCTGATCTGCTTGCCGCTGATCAGTTCCAGCGCATCGATGACGTACCGGTCGGTGGGATCGACCATGATCGCCACCAGGTGGTCCTCCTGCTCCTCAAACACCACCAAGCGGTGCTGTTTGAGGAAGTTGGAAGAGATATTCTCGCTGATATGGGCAAGATCGGGATAGGCCTTCTTTTCGATAACCGGTACACCACAGAGCGTGGCCAGGGTTACGGCGAGATCCCGGTCGGAAATCAGGCCCAGCTGTAACAGGATGGTGCCAATTGACTGGTCACTCTGCTGATTCTCTCTCAGGCGAACAGCACGTTCAGCATCAGTGGCGCTGAGTCGACCACCCTCCACCAGGGCGACAGAGAGGGGATATTCCAAATATCTGAGTGTGCCAGCATCATCCTCGGAAGCGGGGTTCTCCCTGGCGATCTGGCTGTTCTCCTGTCTCACACGCGTGACCTCTCAGGTGGCTGGGCTGACCCTCAACACACAGCCAAGGGTCACCAGTTCAAAGTCGATTACTTGCTGGATGCCCGACGCCGTTGAAAGTCATCGTGAAACAGTGCGGCGTCGCGGATCTTTTCTCGCAGTTCCTGAGATATATCGTAGGCCTCTTGTGGGTTGCGTACCACCTTTGGAGTCAATGTCACGATCAACTCGGTACGGCTGACATCCTTGGTGGTGCTGCCAAAGAGGTTACCAACCAGGGGAATATGCATCAAACCTGGGATCCCAGTTTTGCCACCAGAGCTGCTTTCGCGAATCAGGCCGCCCAGGACCACTGTCTGACCATCGTGGACGATGACAGTACTCTCAATGGTGCGCTGGGAAATGGAGACATTGCCACCACCTCCGATAGCCGGGGCGGTACCCGGGGTACTGACCTCCTGGCTGACCTCGAGGGTGACCATCCCACCTTCATTGATACGTGGTGTGACCTGCAATAGGGTGCCGGTATCCCGGAACTGTACCTCTGACACAATCGGGGCATCGGGATCGGTAGTACTCTGGGATGAACGGGTCACGATTGGTATCTGGTCACCCACCCGGAAACTGGCCGTCTGATTGTCGATGACCATAATCTGCGGTGCCGAGAGAAACTTCACCGAGGACTCGGTCTCCAGGATATCGAAGAATACCTTCAGGTCGCTGGCGTTGTTGAAGAGCCCCAGGGAAAATCCATCGCCACCGGATACATCGCCGGGCAGGGTGCCCAATGCGCCTTTATAGGGCCGACCGCTCCCTGTGGAGCCATTGAAGAACCAACGCACCCCGTAACTCAGATTGTCGCTCAACTGCACCTCGGCGATGGTCGCTTCGATAAGCACCTGCTTGGGCGACACATCCAAGCGGTTGATGGTTGCTTTGATCTTCTGATAATCCTTCGGACTGGCCATCACCAGAATAGCGTTGTTATCCGGATCGGCGATGATGGTCGCCGTGGCGTCCGATCCACCTTGGGACGCCGAGCTGGCTATACCGGCAGTGGTGGTGGCTGCCGCGGTAGCGACTGGCTGATCCTTGGTCAGCGCGGCCTGGCTGTCGGCATTGCTGTTTTTCAGATCGATCCCGGTTGTAGTGGGGGAACGGACATTTGAACGCAACAGCGGATCACTGCTGCTCAAACCACCAGACGAGGCCGGGGTTGAAACCTCATTACCGAATATATTCTGCAGGATAGCGGCTATATTCTCCGCCTTGCCATTTTTCAGGTGATAGACATAGAGACGGCGATCGGGTGATTTGTCACTACCCTGATCGAACTGGCTGATCAATCTGCGCACGTCCTTGATATACCTGGGCTGCTGACTGATCACCATCACCGCGTTCAGGCGATCGATAGGGATCAGCTTGATCATCCCGGCCAGGGGTGACGCCTCGCCTTCCCCAACAATATGTTTAAGCTCATCCGTGATGGTCTTGGCATCGGTGGCCTTTAACGGTATCAAGGCAAATGACATACCACTGAGCCAGTCCACATCGAACATTTCGATGGTCTGCAGCAGATTATTGATCTTCTGGAAGGAGCCGGTGAGAATCAGCAGGTTCCGGCCTTTATCGATACGGATCTGTTCCGTGGGAGAGGCGAAGCTCTCCAATACCTTCTTCATTTCGGTGGCCGTGATATATCTCAAGGGCACTATCTGCACCCCCTGGCCCGCCTTCATCCTGGCCTTACCCTGACCGACCGATGGTTTCAGGGCCATGCCCTTCAGATCTGCAGCGGGCAGGATTTTGTAGAGTGCGCCGTTGCGCACCATCACAGCACCGTTCATCTGCAGGATATTCTCAAGAATCGGCAATACCGCATCGGTGCTGACCGGGTAGGTTGTATGGATGGTCACCTGACCCTGAACCTTGTCATCGATCAGATAGTTTTCCCGCAGTATCTCCTCGAAGATGACCTTGACCACTTCACGCAGATCCACGCCTTCAAAATTAAGCGTGATATCGCCACGCGCCGGCTGAGCTGTTTTTTTAGTCGACTGCCCCTGTTTGAGAAACCTGCCACTTCCCTCGCGAACAAAGAACTCAGGCTCCTGCACGGCCTGCTGGGAAAGCACCAACTCCTGTTCATCATCATCGCCGGAAACAGTGACCGGTGGCCTCTCCGTCGGATAGGGAGTTATCACTCTGCTGCCATCGGATGTTTGATCGATTTCGGGTTGCTGGGCGCATGATACCAACAGTAGTGACACTACCATTGGCAAAAGCCGAGTCAGCAGATTGTGTTCTCTCTTGCTCATCTGATTTCCAATAATCCCATATTTATTTCCATATCCTGATCGACAATAGGTAAGGCTGAATATGGCTCATACAATAACAGCAGATTTCCCCGATTAATGAGATTGATGGGACGGTGTATTTATTGATGGGGTGATTCCATACCTTTAGTGGATAAAAACCCTACCACGGGAACTACTGTCTCTATCACCACCAGCCAGGATCGCACCGAAGTGGCGCGAACCACCTGTTAAATGAATAGGATAATCAATCCTAGAGAGACTAGATCAGCGAACAATAACTGCCTTGATAGCTGCCGGATCTTAGCTTCTGGCATGACTGGAGTTTAGGATTCTACTGCCTCGGCCATTCAGTCATGGTAGTAACATACCTCATCAACTGGTAGTAGTAACACGCATTAAAGTATGAGGTGTTAAAGAATATAGTTGATAATCAGATGATTTTACTCAAATTTTATCCATCGTTTCCCCTGCTGGGGAAATAAACGCATCACCAGGCACCAGACAACGATGCTTAAGCGACTTTTTACTGCCGTAATCTGGGCGGGGCTGTTCTATCTGCCCGTGCTCAATGGTGCGGCAGGATTAACTGCGGATGTGGATAAGCTGGCCGCACAAATCAAACACACCTCCACTATACCTGTCATAGTAAAATTTAAAAAAGAATACAATATCAATGACTTTCGCGACATAATTAATAAAAAACATCAATATGAGCCGGCACTTGGCAAGTCACAATCCAGACAAAAAAAGATATTTCGCAAGAGGCTGTTGAACGGCCTCAAAGAACAACTTGCCAAACCCAAAGCGACGCTTGTCAGAAAATTGCACAACCATGGTGTGAAGACACGCCTGAAATCCCTTTGGACCATCAATGCCGTGGCCCTCGAACTGCCTGCCGATCTCGTACCCGAGATCGCCGCAATGGCCGAGGTCGAGGGAATCACAATCGATATGCGATTGAGCATGAACGAGAACCGGGTCGAAGGACTTAGCACCGATCCCCTATGGAATCTCATCAACATCAGGACCGATCAGCTCTGGCAGCAAGGTGTTACTGGTGAAGGTGTCACTGTCGCCATCATGGATTCCGGTGTGGAGCTCAATCACCCCGACCTGATCGGTAAATGGCGCGGCGGTGCGAATAGCTGGTTCGACCCCTATCAGCAACATGAGCAACCCACCGATACAGTGGGCCATGGTACCCAGGCCCTCGGCATCATACTGGGCGGTGATGAGAGCGGCTATCAAATCGGCATGGCACCCGAAGCAAAATGGATTGCCGCAAAGATATTCGATAACGCCAACGAGTCCACACTCAGCGCGATCCATGAATCCTTCCAGTGGATACTCGATCCGGACGGCGACCCGCTCACTGATGACGCCCCCGACCTGGTCAACAATTCATGGGGCTTTTCCACTACCATCAATCAATGTTTCCAGGAGTTCAGCGAGGATATCCAGATACTCCGTGAGGCCGGCATCGGGGTCGTCTTCTCTGCCGGTAACTTCGGTCCTTCCGATGAATCGAGCATCAGCCCGGCCAACGACCCTGGCGCGGTTTCTGTCGGATCGGTGGATCAATCCAATGAAATCGATCTACTCAGCAGCCGCGGCCCCGGGGCCTGTGACGGCGGAGTATTCCCCAAACTGGTTGCCCCTGGCAGCCTGATCTTTACCACAGATCTGCTTCCCAATGCCTATAACATAGTCTCCGGCACCTCATTCTCCGCACCCCATGTGACAGGTGCAATGACACTGCTTAAAAGCGCATTTCCCGATGTATCCCTGTCCCAGATTGAAACAGCACTCTATGACTCTGCAGTCGATCTTGGTGAAACAGGCACAGATGACAATTACGGCTATGGAATGTTGGATGTAGCTGCAGCGTACGCGTTGCTTGAGAATGCCTACGCATCAAATGACAACAGCCGAATCGAATTCAGCGAATCGCTCTATAGCGTGGATGAGGATACCCAAAAACTGATAGTCACTGTGCGACGCTCTGGTGGCAGCAAAGGAGAAGTCAGGGTTGAATACACAACTATCGAGGATGAAGCCAAGCAAGGTCGTGACTACTCCATCAGCAAGGGCACACTGCAATTTCACGAAGGAGAGACACTACGCAGTTTCGAAGTTTCTATTCATGATGATGAAATAGATGAAGAGAACGAATCCTTCTACCTCGCCCTATCGGATGTAGATGGCAACGCCACCCTTGGGGATGAAGCAGAGGCCAAAGTAATTATTCTGGATAATGACGGGGCCGGTGCAATCTCATTCGGTACTGTTGCCTATGCCGTCAACGAATCAAAACAGCAAGCGATCATTGATGTGATACGCACGGAAGGCACTACCGGTGTGGTGGATGTTGAATACCAGCTGCTGGCAAAAAGCGCCGATGCCGGTGTCGACTATATTGCTGATAGCGAAACCATTCGCTTTCGAACGGGAGAAACTCAAAAGCAGATTCACATCGAACTGGTCGATGACAAGCTATATGAAGGCAACGAGACCTTTCAAATACTCCTTACATCAGTCAGTGACGGCGCATCCATTGCTGAACCCGCCTCCACCACAGTCACCATCCTTGATGATGATCCGGACACAGATAGCGTATCCATCTATCTGGATGCAGTCAGTTATGAGGTCAATGAGTCGAGCAGTAAAGTTACATTATCAGTGATTCGATCAGGGGACCTTGAAACCAGTGCATCGGTTAAATATACGACAGTGGACGGGTCTGCAACGAATAAAGCGGACTACCACGCAATAAGCGGCACCCTGACTTTTTCAGCGGGCGTGACACGTCGAACTCTCACTATCGAAATTATAAATGATGGCCTCTATGAACAGGAGAGCAGTTTCACGCTGCAACTCTCTGATGCAAGCGGAAATACCAGCATTACCAATCCATCTGCGGCAATCATCAGGATCATCGATGACGATTCCCTGCCTTTTGTCTCAATCCACACAGCTCCCAGCAGCAGTAGCAACAGTCTGACTTCGGGATTATCGAAATCCGGTGCGGCGCGGAAAAAGAATTCCAAGCTGAACCAACCGGGTAATGAACCAGGCACCGGTTCATCGCTCAAGATATTTGATCTATCTCTCAAGGGTTACAACAGCGGCACCCTTTTAGATCAACTCGGTTTGCACGACCTAAAGCAAGGTTCGAAGAATCAAGCAAGGGACGATGCCATGGAGGAGAATTCGGAAAACCACAAGGGTTCAGAGTGCGGCGCCGCTGACTCTGCAGATGCAGGCCCATGCAGCGTCACCAGTGATGAGACTGAGACTGCTACACCTACAGATTCACAGCAAACACCAATGAAGGCAGAAGATAGCGCTAACAGTGAAGCAATATCCGAAACCGTTCTGTCAGAATCACCTGCAGAACAACCCTGAATCTTCTACATAACAGCATTCGCAATTGGCCAGATTGCTCATAACTCCCATACTGACCTCACTTCAAAGGTATTACCATATTTAGGTTTTCTGGAAAATTCACCGCCGGACAGAATCGACCTCTCTTCCATCAGGTTTAAATATTCCGGCATGTCTGCATCATCAAGATCACTGAGCTGTTCACTGGCAACCGCTGCAGTCATACTAAGCCCACCGGTAATCCGCTCAAAAACGAATCGCACCTTGCCAGTCATTTGTTGATCAAAACAGATCGCCTTCAATATTTCCTTAACCAGGCGATACAGAATCGCTTTACGCTCTGTAGAGATATCTTCTTCCTCGACTAAGAACTCGACCACTACCTCTAGGCCTGTCATCTCAGTATGGCACTCTGAAACCAATGAGTTCAGTGCCGCCTTCAGACCAAAATCGTCAAGACTCGGCGGACGTAGATCGATTGCCACCGATCTTATTTTATGGGCAGCGTTCTGCAGCATTGGTACGATTTCCGTGGAGATTTGGTTGACCTCACCCTCTTCTTCCTGCTGATCGAGAGTCAACATATATTTTTCCAGCTGCATCTTGACGCCGGACAGGGTCTGCACCACATCTTCATGCAGATCGAATGCTATGCGCTTCTTCTCATCTTCCTGAGCGTTAATCATCTTGGCAGTGAGAAATTCCAGTAGCGCCTTTTTCTCTCTCGTGATCCGGTTCTGATCTTCAATTATCCTTTCAGACCGTTTGATATGCATCAGCAGAAAGGTATACAGAAAAAGCATCAGCAACAAAGTTGTCAACATCAGGATAATGATTGTTCTCATCGCATGACTGATGTAGTCGCTGATATCGTAATAGATCTCCATTACTCCCAGTACTGGTGAGTTATCATCTACCCGAATTGGGACAAACGTCTGCACCAGATTGACATCCTTATCGTTGTCGCTGAAAAGTGTAAAACTGTCACGATAATTTAAAACAGTTCGCGGAAAGCCTGCCATGGCTGATTTAAAACCATCGTTGTCTTCGTCATCATCATCGTAGGCTTTCGGATCGGAGGAGTACGCCACTTGCCCTTTTGTGTCGTACAGCTTTACCCTGTCCACATTGGTGTTCTTGATCATTTTATGTATGGCACGCGCGAGCAAAGGATCGAATGGCATCTCACCCCGTTTCTTTTTGTTGAGCTTGATAAGATTCAGGTACATCACAAAGTGATCATTAAGCGCATACTCAGTGGCAATGGTCAGCGATTCGTTGCTCTGTTTCGCAGACTCTTGAATAATGCGTGATGATTCGTAACGGAAAAGGAGAAGGATGATGGCGGCGATCAGGATAATGGCGATAAAACTCGTGACACCGTAGCGCTTGGCAAGTTGATAGTCCGCTCCATAGACCTTGGCGTTTTCATCAATATTGTTGGCCATTGCTGATGTCATCTTTCGCGTATAGAGCTGTTTTTAGTTCTCTAAACATAGATTATGGGGTTATCCACTCGGTAATATTCCGTATTCCTCCTTTTCCGTCAACTTTTGCGAGGTAATATCCTCTGGACACAAAACGCTGATCTGGCGCCATACCTATTCTCGGGTAGATGGATGTATAGGGCAGATCATCGATCATATGCTCAATCTTTTCGATGAAGTAGTCGCGAAAGAAATAGCCGCGAATATGTTTTGTGGCGTCTCCAGCCACCTTAAGTGCAAAATAGGCGTTGGCCTGAATCTCTCTTGTAGCAGAATTGTAGATTCTCTTGGATTTGAACCACCCAGTCGATCGCAACAGCAGCCTGTTCAGATGGCCGGGCATTTCTGAGCTATGCACGAATACAAGGGATTTCTCTATTTCTCGGGGTATATGCAGGCTGTCCGTTCCATAAAATTGAGTTGACAATACAACCTTGGGAGCAGTCTGCGACATAGCGGCGCTGCTGAGCAGCTCATCTGAAGCACGCTTATCCAACCATAAAACCACAGTTTGCTTCGCATCCAGGCCGGAAGAGAGACCAGCGGTGTCAAGATGTTTGTCCACCGCTACATCCATCACCTTGATACCGCTCTTCTGCAATTCGATCCGTAACGATTTGGCTGCCACTGTACTCTGTTGATCGGTATTGTCGAAAAACTGGACGACTTCGCCTGATGCGGGATTCTTCTTGATATAAGAAGCAACCGCCTCTGCCTCATGCACGGCTCCTCTGGTCATGTATATGGTATAGAAATTGTTATCATCGATCACAGGAAGTTGTGTTGTGGGAAACAGACAGGGTATGCCATAGCCTTCACAAAAATCATTGATAGATTCCCAACCTGTGGGCACAAGACCATTGATCAAAGCGAATACAGGCTGTTGCGTATAGTAGGCGTCCAATTGAGCCTGCCAGGTCTCTTTCTCACCTTTTAACTCCCAGGTATGGATCTGCCACTTTCTGTAAGGCTCAAACAACCATGCCTTATGCCAAGGGGCATTTTTCGCTCTTTTGCTCTCATATCTTGTTTCTATATTCTTCTGCTGGACATATTGCTCCATCACATCAAGCAGAGCCTTATTATCCGTCGCGTTATTCGACGACAAAATAATCGTTGCAAAGTGAATGGTATTTTCGGTAACACCTGGTGATGGCGTTTTCGACAAAGTATTGACATACGCCATGAGGCCGTCCAACGCCTGGCCATCGATCTCATACCTGGGCATGAATGGATCCAAAGGATCACCATTGGCATCTATACCATCCCTGATCGCCTTCATCAGGGTTTCTTTTGTATAAGCTTCGCGGTAGGTTGGTGGTTCTGGTGGTTTACTGGTTGGAATTCTCAAAGGCTTGAATAACACGCTGCCGGCAATCGCCGGTACCACCTGCTGACCTTCGGTCGAACCCAGTCCGCTCCTTCGATGGCAGGTTTCACAAATCAGTTGATCGCCTTCCACGGCGATATCGCCCTGGATGGTCGCTTTCACCAGTTTGCCGTTAGGCAGGATACCTTTGCTATACAGCTCCTTCCCGACGACATAGTCCCGGGAACCCACCTCAACATCATTAAAGGATGCAGTTGAGTAGAAAAAAGTACAAACGATGATCGATAATTTTACAATCCCTTTGAGATAATTACTCATTGGCTTCCTGCTGTTATTTTACGGTATTCTTTTACAATATCCTCAGCACTGGCCAGGCCATTGATACGAGTCCACTGTTCCCCGTTTCGATCGCGTATGAGGGTGATTGGTTCATGGTTCATTTTTGAACCACGGAAGATATCAAAGGCCTTCTCCACCATTACCACATCCTGGTAGCTTCCTGTAAAGAACTGCCATTGATCACCGGCCTTAAACCGTTTCGAATACTTCATCAGCTGTTCCGGCGTATCGTAATCAGGATCGATAGTAATCGAGACCATATCAACCCTGTCGCTCTCTTCCCCGAGAATCTCCTGAACCTGGTGAAAACTGGCCGAAAGGACAGGGCAGATGGTCGTGCAGGTGGTAAATATGAAATTCAACATGATCGGCTTATCGCTATTCAGCACATCAGACAATCGCTTCTGTTCTCCTCTGTGCGAAGTCAACTCCACATCAGGAACTGAGTAACTCGCAGAATTCAGCTTATAGTTCCTGCTCTCCATCATTTTCATATGCTTGGCATGGTCATGATGGGAATGGTCATCCATGTTTGCTACCAGCTTGAAGCGCTCACCAAGAGTCGGGCTTTTGGTCGGTTTCGTTACGCAGTCCATTTTGAATGGCGGGATGAAGCTCGGCTTGTCATTTTCAGACTTCGCGATGCTCGGTAGCTCCTCTGCGACTCCATTCAGCGAAGTGGATAGTACACATGAGAACACCAGAGTCTTTAGCATGAAACGTAAACTATTGTTTAACGTCTCACTTCTCCACGCTTTTTTCGACATCATTACCACCTTCTATCGAAAGGATCCACCGCCGCTGTTTATCGTTGTAGAAATAATCTCCGCAATAGGGAGTAATCATACAATCGACTGTATTGGAGGACGATCACCAGCATCAGCATCAGCACGAGCAGATCAAGACTTCCTCCACCACCACCGCCTCCGGAGTCACCACCGGAACTTGATTCGTCATCAACGATCGTCAAAGTCAGGGTACCATTGTTGGAATCGATGACAGCAGTGCCAGTTGCATTACCAAGTGTGAAGGTAATCGTTCTATTGCCATCGGTTACGGTATTGTCAAGGATCTGGACTGTGAAAACCTTTTCAGTTTCACCGTCATTGAATTGCAGGGTTCCAGTGGTGACGTTGTAATCGATTCCCGCCGTCGCATCTGAGGAGTCTACAGAAAGATCAACAGTAATGGTGCCTGATGTTGAAGTGGTTCGAGTGATGGTGATGGATGCATTGCCCGAGTCTTCACTGACAGAGAGACTGTTCACCGAAAAACCGAGTACTGCCGAAGCGGATTGCGCTTCATCATCAGTGATAGTGAGGAAAGATTGACTCTGTCCACCCAGCACTGCACCACCCTGTACATTGGTAAGCACCAGATTGACCAGCTCATTCCCTTCCAGATCTGTGTCATCAACGATTTGAACATCGAACGACTTGCTGCCCGATTCACCGTCAGCATAACTGATACTGCCGGTAGCAAAGGTATAGTCTGACGACGCCACCGCGCTGTTATCCAAAGTGGCATAGTCAACCGAAACAGCTCCGGTGGATCCGCCACTGCGGGTTACGGATATTGTGACGCTGGTTCCATCCTCGGAAACGGTGTAGTTCCCGGCAGAAAAATCCAAGGCGCCACCTGCTGGAGGATCATCATCGTCAGAGAGTGTGATCGTCGCTGAAGACGGACTCCCTAGAACGGCACCGAAGGGATCACTGAGGGTCAGATTAATGGTTTCGCTGCCTTCAAAATCCGCGTCGTCTGCAAGCGTCACATCGAAGCCCTGTGAAATCTCCCCTTCCGCGAATGAGAGCGTGCCACTAGCTACGGAATAGTCGCTGCCAGCCATGGCGGTACCGTCACTGGTGGCGTAATTGACCAAAACCGCGCCGCTGCTGCCGCCCTGACGTACGACATTGATCCTGACACTACCGTCAAACTCATTCGCTGAAAAACCATCCAGCTCGAAGACCAACGTGCCTGAGGCAGGTGCTTGCTCATCATCCTGAAGTGTGAGTACAGCACTTCCTACATTTCCGATCACGGCACCGCCACCCGGATTACTCAACTGTAAAGAAACAGTCTCGTCACCCTCATAGCTGTTGTCATCAAGAATCGAAACCTGGAATGAGCTGGATGTCACCCCGTCTGCAAAGGTGAGACTGCCGCTGGCTGCGGTGTAGTCACTGCCTGCGGTGGCGGTACCGTTCACAGTGGCATAATCCACCGTTACCGTTCCGCTGCTGCCACCGCTACGCGCGACTGTTATGGTGGCAACCGACCCGTTCTCTACCTGCTCAAAACTGGATAATCCGAATTGAAGACTGCCTGCGGCTGGTGCGGAATCATTGCTTTCGATGGTTACATTTGCTGACGAAGTTGTACCCAGAACCGCTCCCCCGGCAGGAGCACTAAGGGTGACATTGAACACCTCGTCATTTTCATATGCACTGTCATCGGTAATCGGTATACGACAGTTCTGCAGGGTCTCGCCTGCTGCAAAGTTGATCGTACTTTGTGTCGCCACGTAGTCACTGCCAGCCGTGGCACTGGAATCCGTGGTAGTACAGGTGACACTGACAGCCCCCATGCTACCGCTGATTCTTACCACAGGAATTGCGATCTCAGTGGCAGTTTCAGAAACACTGTACGCAGAACCGCTGAACTGAATGCTGCCCATGGCCGGTGTAGGCTCATCATCCACGATATGGACTTCCGCGAAGTCTCCAGCACCGAGTGAAACACTGACTGCATTGCTCAAACTGAGGATAATTGATTCGGTACCCTCTTGTAATGCATCGTCAAGAATGTCTATGGTAAAAGTGCCGCTGATCTGGGCGTCGGTAAAGGCCAGAGATCCGGATGTGGCTGAATAATCACTCCCTGCAGTAGCCGTACCGTCACTTACGCTGTAGTCGACAGATCCGGCACCGACACTGCCGCCGTTTCTCTGCACACTGACGGTCAGACTCCCGGCATCCTCACCCACTTGATAGTTTGAGCCACTGAATTCCACACTGCCGAAGGGCTGTGCATCGTTTTCCGTGAGCGTCAAGGTAGCGGTATTGAGCGCACCAACACTGCTGCCGGTGAGCAGAAGACCGACGGTCTCGTCACCTTCGAAAATGGCATCATCGAGCAACTCAACGGTAAACTGTTTGCTGGTTTCGCCCTCCGCGAAGTCAAGTGTACCGGAGGTTGTGGTAAAGTCCTGACCTGGCGTCGCTGTTCCGTCACCGGTGGTGGCGTAATCGATTGAGAGCGCGCCGCTGCTGCCACCGGAGCGTGTCACGGTGATTGCGGCGGAACCCGCATTTTCGCTGGCGTTGTAACTCACACTGCTGAATTGCAGATTCTGCCCAGGGAAGGCCCCGGCTTGTGCGGCGATGGTGAAATCGTCGGAAAAGAAGATGCGAATATCATCGCCAATCGTATCCGCGGTATCGATGAGCAGGGTTGTGAATCCACCGTCGTCGATGAATCCGAGAAATGTCCAGTCAAACACGCTGGATTGCTGTCCTGTGAAATCGACAGCATCCCCATCCGTAGTGAAGACTATTTCGGGACCACCGGAACTCCGAAACCAGCCTCCAACGCCATACAGCGTAATGCCGTTGGCGGTCAGAGTGATATTGTCAGGTGTCAAATGGGCATTATCCTGATCTACCGCAAACAGAATATAGCTGCCTTCGTGGGTATCCCCACCACCTGTACTGGTCCTGATGCCCGCAACCTCATTCGAAGTGGCCCCCCAGGTGATGCTTTGATTTGTAACAGTCAGCTGAGGCGTTGTTCGGGTATTGTTCCATGCATCCCCTTCAAAACTCTCGGTTGCCAGATCGACTGAGACCGTTTGAAGTGCATTGAGGTCCTGGATGTACTGCGCTTCCGCGGTTGCATCACAGCAATAGACAGTCACTGCCGCTCCACTTTGAAATGGAACAAGCAACATGAGCAGAGGTAAAAAACGAACCACGGATTTTATATCAAGCATAGCTCCATCTCTTAGTGAAATTACTGAACCTTCAAATGCTTGGCTTTGAAGCCACCGATAACCATGGTCACCTTCTGACCCGACTTGACGTGGGCATCAGGATTACCGAACACCATATAGTAGGTCTTGTTGGGTTTGATGTTTTGACCCCGATTGGTGGTTCTGAATCCACCTACCTTGGCCGCCATGGGTATTGGTAGTTTAGCATTGGAACGCTCAACCACCAGATGCGGTTTTATCCTGTGATCGAAAAAGGGCTTCGATTTCTCTACATCCAACACGCGAAACCGAAAATCGATCATATAGCCAGCAGCGGTTAACCTCAGGCTAATCAGCTCGATGCCCCACTTGTCTGCGAACTCTTTTGCCAATTCATCACTTACCAGTTCAGGCATTGTGACCTTGGGCGCAACGGGTGGCTTCCACTTGGCTACAACTTTTTGTCCTGTCTCAGCCCCCTTCACCGGCAGCGGTGACTCGGCACTCTCTGCGATAGAAGAAGTCAGGAAAAACAGGAGGGACATGCAGAGTAACAGGACGAACAGAACAATGATCGGATTACCCTGGGGTAACAACTCCTCATCATCCTGCTTTACTTTATAACCATCTTTACTGCTATCGATTTTCATATGCTGTTGATTATACATGCTAAATAAGAAAAAACCGCCACCCCTCCCTGACAGAGGCGTGGCGGCTGTTACTCAGCTAGTCTACTACACTGATCGTCACATTATTATAGGTAATGACAGTGATACTGGTATCGGGGTTAACCACATGGGCCTCGATACGGATCTTGTCACTAACACCGTTGACAGGGGGTGAATCGCCCCGCGGTCCGTCGATGCCTACGTCGTTGATCAGGATTCTCCAGCTATTCTCGTCAAAGACAGTGCCATTATCATTATTCCCGTCGATATCCGCTGGGGTATTGATCGGGATAGGATCGACAACGCCTTCTCTGATGATGAACGCGTAGATCTCAGTGCCTAGCGGAATCACCGTGGGATCTACAGTACCTTCAATCCGCCAGTCGTCATTGGCTGGATTACCGCCGACTTCGATACCGCCATCTTCGTTCAGGTTGAATCCCGCTTTCTCCACGGCGATTTGTCTGACCAGATCCACCTGAGCAATGTTACTCGTCGCACCGGTGTCATCTGTAATCTGATACTCCAGCGTGGCGATAATGCCCGTATCGATATTGTCAATCTCGAAATTGATGGTTCCGTCATCCGCCAATGATGGCGTCAGATTATCCGGATCATTTACTTCGGTCAGCGTCTGCGGCGGGATATAGGTATCGTTATCGAGCACGCCAGGAGCCGGGATCTCATACAACGCATTGACGAGCTCACCCTCAAAGGTAAAGATCGTATCGACCGGCGTATCCAGAATGAACGTGTCATTGACTGCCGTCGGTGCTGTCTGAGGATTGACGCTGATAGTCACTGTCACAGCAGTTGCACTGTCGTCCACACCGTCATTTGCCACATAAGTGAATGAGTCATCACCTGTGACACCCGGACAGATGGTATTGGTATCCGGCAATGTGCTGTTCCAACCCGGAATCGGTTCATAGTGGAATGAACCGTCAGCGTTGAGCACAAATGCGTTGGCCCCATTCGGTCCGGTAGTCCAGGCACAGCTTGGGCCGCTCACCAGCACTGCAGTCAGCGGATCGTCTTCCGGGTCTGTATCATTGACCAGGACGCCCGGCGCCGCTTCATCGAGCACTGCGTTTTGAGCCATCACAAAGCTGTCAGCAACTGCAACCGGTGGATCAGCCACGGGATTAACCGTGATGGTCACCGTGGCAGGCAGACTGTCGACACCGTTATTCACCACATACTGAAAGCTGTCGGTACCGTTAAAGTCGACAAACGGCTCATAGTCGAACGAACCGTCGCTATTGAGGACAAAGTTGGCGGCATTGGATGGTCCGCTACCGGCAACCAACACGGCCGTCTCGGTTCCTGCCAATGGTCCGCTGGCACTATCCGTATCGTTGGCCAGCACACCCGTCAGTGCATCGACGTTCAGGATTGTGTCTTCATCCGTTGCATACAAGGGATCGTCATTGGCTATTGCGGGATCACCCGGCAGATCCACATTGATGGTGACTGTCACCGGTGCAGAGTCAGGGTTCACACCATCAGACACTGTATAGGTGAAGGTCTTGTCGAAAGGTATGGTTGCCGGTAACGGGTCAGGCGGTGTGTAGGTACAATCGCCCAGCACCAGATCGGGACAGCTCACCACACCTGCATCCAGATCCGTGGCTGCATTCACATCCACTGCTGTAACCGACAGGGTGTCTTCAGCATCTGTGTCGTTGGGCAGCACCAGATCGGTGTAGAGGTTGAAGTTGATCGGCGCATCTGTCACGGCCGCGAGGGTATCGTCAGCTGGGACAGGTGCCATATTCTGCACCACAGTCACTGTGACGGTTCCTGCCGTGTCAGTTGTTGCTGCATTGGAATCTGTAGCCGTATAGGCAAAATCATTTACCACCGGCGAGGTCCAGGGATCGGTGGCGGTCGCTACAGCGGTACAGTTGTCGGTTGTGGAGGAGCATGTCCAATCGATGACAAGATTGGTGCCGACAAACTGATCAACCGTGTCGAGAACACCCAGTGCTGCGCCTTCAGGATCTGAATCGTTGATCAACACATCCACATCCACTGAGACAGCTCCGGCTGCGAGTTCCGGTATGGAAATCTCCACCTGATCCGCCACGGTAACTGGCGGCTGATTGGCACCCTGGGTAAAGCTGATGAAACGCAGCATACCACCGGTTGTATCACCCACGGCCTCATTGTCCGGATCGCTCGGATTGGTCATGTAGCCATTACCGTCATAGATTGCATACCTGTCTGCAGCGGCAGGATTGACAATCACATCCTTGGTCTTGAGGGGGGGCAGGCCGATCGAGTACTGCTGAATCGGTGCAGGTGTCGTGGTATTGGCCACACTGTCCTGCCAGTTGTACTGTATGCCGTCCTCGCCATGGATGGTGCCGTAGAGACCCTGCAGCACAGGTACGTGCTTCTCGGTTGTGGCACTTGCGAAACGAATCAGATTGGGCTGATTGGTGGCCATACCCAATATATCCGGCGTGGTGCCGGGCACATAGGGTTCACCGTTGATCAGGAACCAGCTTGGATGGCGCTCGATGGCTGTCTCGAGGGTACCCGCTACCACCGCTGCGTTAAATGCCGGGTCGATATCACTGTAGAAGAGGGTGGTATCGGAAGCGTACGGCACACCTTCATAGACTTCACCGGGGATGAAATCCTTGGTAACCGCTCCAAACAGCCCCATGTAGAGCTGCTTCTGGGGATGGGTGCCCGTATGATAGATGAAGGTGCCGGTTTCGTTAATGGGATTGGCACGGAAGTTGGTCCATCGGTAACTCCTGATACCACCATTCGCTGCGGCCTCTCGACCGTAGGAACGCATTTTCTGGTTCATACCATTTCGATTACCGATCCTCAGCGTACCGTTCGGACGGACAAAGGTCGGACCGTTATTATTATTTGACCAAGGCAGTTCTTGACCGGGTATCACTATAGAGGTCGCTTCGGGCAAACCATTGGAGAGGAATATCCTCAACTGATTGTCGGTGGACGGCATGCTCAGCTGTGGTCCCGGAACAGCGGGATCAGGCAACCCGTCCACGCACAACTGGCGTGCAGCCGCATCGCCCGCTTCATAACAATCACCAACATTGTTGGCACCGTTATCGGGATCGATAACATACCCCCACATAGGAACCGTCGTTTCCAAGGGTGTACCTGGCATCAGCACCTTATCGTATTGCTTTGCCGCGAGATAGTAGTCGATAGCGCCCGCTTGCCCGGCGGCCATGGCCAATGCACAGGCGGCGACGATCGGTTTGATTCTCAGCTTCATGATATTAGACCTTTTCATGTTCATGCACTCCCGCGCTTATTCGATGGGTGTACCGGGAGGTAACACAACCACGGCTCCCAGGCTGCCGCCAGGGAAGATATCGAATGTGGTCAGCTCTTTTTCCGCATGGGAGTGCCATACCAGGAAGTAGCCGCCGAAGGGGTTGAGTCCGCCCTCGCCCACCGGTAGATCGCCGGTATCGCCGAGGAATGGGCTGCCGCTCCACCAACCACCCAGGGTAAGATCACCCACACCAGGCATGGTGACCGGCAGGGGTTTCCCGTGATCTGGGCAATATTCGTGATCATAGGTAGACCCGGCCTCAACATCACCAAAATCATCGCCGTCATTATCAATGCAGACATGCGCGGTATCGTGGCCGTAGATATCCCAGTTCAAACCCTTACCTGTCCATGTCCAGATGGCATCCACGGTCTGTTTCGGCGCGGAGTTGATGGTGTTGTCGGAACGTCCCAGGTCGGAAACCAGGCCATCTGAAGTGAGCATCTTGCCATCGCGACCGATGAATCTCAGATTCTCACCGTGGTAGTGCATGGGATGGGAATCATGACCGGCGTTGACATTACGCACCAACACTTTGTCCCCCGGTTGGGCCAGCACCAGTGATTCATAAGGCTGGTTGGGAAACAGGGAGTTGAAATCGCCCTGAAAGAGGTCGGGAAAGACTCGCCCGTTGATGAACCAGATCTTGGCGTGACGATCCGCATTGGTAAAGTGGGCAAAATGGCCCTTCTCCATCTGAATGTGGATATCCGGATCGATCTCGGTCATCAGGTAGAGGTTTTCCTGATCGTAGTCGGTACCCGTTCCGGCGCCATAGGCGGTGCGACTGTTGTCGTTAGGTCTAACGATCATGACCCCGAGCAGACCCATCTCGGTGTGCAGTCCGGGACTGTCACCATTCAGGCTGTGGTAGACATAGGTGCCTGGAGAGCCTGCAGTGAAGGTATAAGTGACCGTTTGGTTCAGGTCCGCCGCATTGGTGACCAGGCCGGCACTTCCCCCTGAGGCAGTCACGTGATGGCCGGTAACCACAATCGATACCGGATCAGGCACACCATAGTTGGTCATGTTGATGGTAACGGCCTCACCTTCAGTGACAATCAGAGTTGGTGCCGGATATTGGGGTAAGGCATAACCGTCACCCTGAGCAGGATGTGTACTGCCCGCGCCCATGTCCATGTCACCGAAACCCCACATGTAGAGGCTGGTACCCTCCGGCAGGTTCATATTGAAGGGAAACGCATACAGATTGAACGCACCACTGGGGGTCGCTTGCGTAAGACCGCGGATATCGTGCACGGCCTGAGCCTGAGGCACAGCCAGCAAGCCGCTGAGTCCCAATAACAGGAGGCCCATGAGCCGTCCAGGTTGTTTGAGTAGTCTTTTCATTAATCTCATCTCCTAGTTCGGCTGCCTCAGTTGACGACGATCTCTGTGATCATGCCGCCATCCAACTGCGTTGCATTACTCATCTGGTGGACTTCTGTGGCATGCAGGAAGTAGGTGCCTGGCGCCACGTCGGTGGTATCGATTATCACATCGGTGGTCTCACCGCCGCCGAAGTTGAGCGAAGCTGTTTCACGATAGAGATTCTTACCATCGCTACCCCGCATCTGACGTGCACCGGCACCGACAAGCTTCATCTTCAGACCCATGGCGGTGATGGTCCAGAAGCGGTCCAGACCTACATTCGACAGGCGCAGTAACAGCCGCTGACCCTGGTCGACTTCAATCACCGAATCCATGGTTTGGGTGGGATCGCCGTTGTTGAGTACCTCTCCCGGATTACCGGTCACTTTACCTGCCGGGTGACCCGCAACGGGCACTGCGTTGTCTGTCGGTGCCGGCAGGTCTCCGGGTACTACCGTATCTGGATAACCCCGGCCGTTGATCTGTGGATAGTTACCGTGCAGGTGTGCAAAAGGCAGCGGTTGCACAAACAGACTGGCATCATGGAATTCGGCATCGAAACTGGAGAACTGCAGTGCCACTTCCACATCCCAGGCCGTGGTACCGTCGCCGTCGTTATAGACGTAGCCTCCCGGCCCCGTCGCATTACCTCCTCGCTGGGAAACAGGACAGGCCCCGGTGGATACGCCATTCTCATCAACACAGCCGCTCATATCTTGAGCGGGATGCACATAGAGGTTGGCCAACATGCCCATCTCCATATGCTCGGTCGCCTCCACATGACAGTGGTAGATATAGGTGCCGGGCTCGACGATGTTGTAGTAGTAGGTCAGGGTCGAACCCATGTTGATCGAGATCGAGACCTCCGGCACGCCGTCGAATGCCGCCGACGCATTGGGAAAACCATGGAAATGGACCGTATGGGGATCGAACAGATCCGGGCGCATCACTGTTCCCACATTGGTCAGGCTGAGAAAGAACTCATCACCCTGGTCCAACTCGATAGTGGGTCCAGGCCACTCTGCAGCGAGTATACCGTTACCGATCACTACGTCTGGCAGATTACCACCACCCGTCTTGTCACCGAAACCGAAGGTGTATAAGGGATTACCGTCGGACATGACCGCGAAGCTGTCGCCGGCGATCAGATGCATACACTTCGCATTCGGATGCGCCGGATCAGGTACATCGATGACAGCATCACCATTTGTATCCCCTGGACACTGAACATTGACCACGGCACTTGCGGAACCCACGACGCCCAACAAAGTGAGAGCGATAGCGCCTGCCAGCGTGTTTTTGCTAAAGATTTTCATTGGGCGTTACTCCTCGTAATCATGTAACTGCCTGATTGGATTACCGTAGATTCGATGACTTCTGTTTGCCCCACTCCCAGCACATAACTGGGGGCGGGGTAATGAAGGTCGCGTTCGCATGAGATTTTCATGTCACTCACTCCGTTACAGCTCATCAGCGCCGATATCAGACAGGCTTGACGTAGGCCGCGGTTGATTGTCGAAATCCACACTCAACCGACCCGTTCCTGGGGTGTTGCCACCGGCATCAACCGCATCGGAAGCCCCGGTCAGGTGGTAGTCGAACAGCGGACCTTCCGCATTACCGACAATCTGGTCAGGCTCGACCAGGGATAAGGGGCCGAAGGAGACCTGGATGAAGTTACCACCCTCGTCCAGGGCTGCCGCCGTCGCCAGACCTACGGGTTCGTTGAACAGCAGTGTGTTGTCACGGCCATCATTGAAGTAGCCATTCACGAACCCGGTATTACCGGTAGTGAATGTGTTACTCGTGTGGTACGGCGTACCTGCCAACAGCAGCGACTGCCTGGGATTGAGCAGATCGCCAGTCACGACAATACCGTCCAATACACCCAGGTCCCTTGAGACCGCATCAAAGTCAGGTGCGTAGGTAGCGATATCACAGGTCGTATCACTGGCCGGATCGGTCGGTGTCAGACAGGTGACCGGAACCAGTGTGTTTTCAACCACCGGCGTACCGGCAACATCGTAGTTGGTCCAGAAGAACGAACGGTTGTGATAGATAATGCTGTCACGCAGAACCGGATCGGAGAAGCGGGAGCGCTGATCTTCTCTAGCACCCAGGACGCCATCTTCCAGAAACACATCGCCATTGTCTTCGTCGATGTTCAACAACTGAGCCATCACGGTACCATGCAGTCGCGAGACGATACCTGCAGGCAGCGGAGTCGACTGGTTGGGTGAGTTGGTAGCGAAGGCTTGAGAGCCGGTCGACGTCGAGTCGTTGTTGGCAACAGTGTTGTTGCGGATAAAGGTCCTTGGCGCATCCAACAGTGATATACCGCCACCGGCCACGCCCGCAACGTTGTTATCGATCATATTGTTGTAGACACCGACGCCGTACCAGGAACCGAATGAGTCCGTGTTCTGACCGATATCCTGACCATTGATGCTATCCAGCATGATACCGCCGCCATCACCGGCGCCAGCCAGGTTGCCTCGAATCAGATTGGCATCAATGGTTACGTTACCGCTGCCGGGGGACAACATCAGACCGGTTTCAGCCTCGGGTATCAGCGCAATCTGGCCACCGATATAGATACCACCACCTGCGGGTGAACTGCCGGGGGTCTGGCGGAAGGTCTCATTGAAGATAATGGTGTTGTCTTCAATGATGCCGCCTCTGGAGAGACCCAGATGGGCGATACCGCCACCGTTACCCTGGCTGAAGTTGCCGCAGATCCAGTTGTTCTGCACCCGGTAGGCATCGGCACCCGTATAGAGCGAGATACCGCCACCCGATCCGTTCAGACCACCATTCTTGATGACCATGTTGTGATGGATACGGGCACGGTCGTTCTTGGCATCGTCATAGACCAGGGCGCCGACCGCTTGATTATCGTTACCGTCAACGTAACTCGGATCGTTCTCATTGGCGATGGTATGGGTCAGGTCGGGATGGCCCAGACGAATCGCACCGCCATTGAAACCCGCATTCGCGGTCAGGCGATTGTTGGAGACGCTGAGGTATTGATTATACCCATTGGCGATGATGCCGCCGCCTGTGCTCGCCCCGACGATGGTCAGACCATCGACCCGTGCGCCGCGGTTGGCCAACCGGTTGAAGCGATTGGGACCGTTGCGTACGCCGGCGATGAAGACACCCGCACCCTCTTCAGTGGGGAATGTGCCACCGAGAAGCCCTGCGAAACCAAACGGTGCATTGGTCTGTCCAGGCAGCTGGGTGATCATACCTTCATCCACCAGGAGCTGGCTCAGATCACGCCAGGCGATGATCTTGTCTGTGGGGGACTGTCTGGCGTTAATCGTCACCGCACCAGCTCCCCAACCCTGTAGCTTGACGGGCTTCCACATGATCACCATCTCGTCATAGGTGCCGGGGCCCACCAGGATCATATCGCCGGCGGCCACACCATTCTGACCAAGAGTCGGATTACCGATCGCTTCCTGAATCGATGCGAAATCTTCCGGGATGCGATGGATATCATAGAAGCCACCGTTTGGCCGAACGCCTCTCTCAGTACCGTTGTCATCCACACCCACGGTAAAGGTAACACCCAGTGGTGATTCAACGCCTCCCTGTGACACGACGAGCTGATAGTCGGCCGGTGGTACAGCCGGGATATCACCTGTCATGAAATTACCGGATGCATCGACAGAGTAGTTAAGCAGCGGATTGTAAGCGCCAAAGCCATTTGGCAGGATCTCCACCAGGAAGACCCGAGCCGCGGGCTGGAAGCTGTAATCACGGGTGATCGTCCTGTTGGCATGATCGATACCGTCCCATTCAGGATTGGGTACCACCACATTGCTGCCCATGGAGTTGATCCGGATCTGCTGACCTGGCAGCCCGAACGGACCGCCGCCACCGGTAACGCGAGTAACCGAAGAGATCACTGGCGTATTGGTGGACGCTTCACAATCGAGAGGGAATTGACCCTCGCTGGCAAAGGCCGCAATCGGCACCACCGGAGTATCCAGATAGGTGATGGTGCCAGGCATATATTGGAAGGTGTAACAGAACTGGCTGTACTGCGCATCGAAGAAGGGATCGATGATCTTGGCAGAGGCGCCATTACTGTCGATGCCATCGCCATCAGTATCCAGTGCTGGATCATAGGCCGGATTCGGGATCGGACCCGCATCGTTCATGCAAGAGATCAGCATGTTCGGCGACATACCGGAAGGCATGGGCAGATTAGCGGTGAAGGTGGAAGGCGCCAGTGCATTGAAGCGTCCCCAGCGATCCGAATAGATGCGGTTCACTTCGTTGCCGTTCCAATCATAGAAGGCGATCGGGATATGCGGTGGTGCGTACTTCTCACCAAAACTCGGTGAAGCGGCATTGAACTCATTTGCCAAGTCATTCAGGGCGATACCCGATATATTGGCCGCTTTCGGCACATGGGTCATGAGGAAGAACTCAGCGGCGGCATTCTGACCGGCCGACAGGGGTACCTGTTTACGATCACACAGCGGTCGCGTGTCACCGGCGAAAGGTGCGAATACGCCCTCATCGCCGAGCAGACCGGGATCCACCAGATTGGTGCCGTCACCCGGATCGGTGCCGCTGCCATCCTTGGTGACCATGGTCATGTACTGAGGGACCGTATGGCCGTCGCCCACGCAGGCGGGGGGCAGCGCCATGGCGGTTGCCGAGGCGGCATCCTGATCCTCATTGGGCTTGTACTCGTCACCGAAGTCGACGTTCTTGTGCTCCTCTCTCAGCTGCTCGTAGCCGGGAGGCGTCGCCATCTCGACGATGTAGTCACCGGGCAGAATCCACTCTGCAGGAAGTCTGTCGATACCTGCGCTCGATTGACCGACCAGGGTGATTCTATCGGTATAGAAGGCGTTCAGCTTGTCCTGAATAGCCACAGGCAATGACCCGGTAGCGTACTCGTTGAAGGCGAAACCGCCATCGAACACCGCGGGACGAATCTGGTTGAAGTTACGCAGGCCGTCGAAGCAGCGATCGTCGTCAATGGGTGGATCGATCACAGAAACACCGGCTACGTTGTTCTGACCCTGACAACCCTCGGGCAGGCTATCATCCCAACTGTCGGTTGTGGTGACCTGCAGCGCGTCACCCATATTAAAGTCGGTATCAGCCGGATGATTGTCCACATCTTCCGGACCGGGGAAGTTGCCAAACGGATAGTTGTCCACATCCGCATAATCAATCCCGCCGCTGCCATTCACATCGTCGATGAGACCGTCATCAGCGTCGAGCAGACCGTTGGCGTTCCAGTCGATATCACAGTCATCAACGGGAAAGTTACCCTGTGGGAAACAATCGATATCGCCATCGGCATAGAGCGCAAGCTGTACCCGCGGTACACCGGGCTCCCACTCTTCGGCGGCAGCGAACTGGGGTTCATTCTCCGCACGGGTGGTGGCGTAGTAGACAATACCGGAGATACCACCGTTTTCACCCACATACTGAATCGGACCACCTGGGGGAGGCGGAAAGATCGGATCGGTGTAGGCGACATAGTCGGTCTTACCGAACTGCATCACACTGGTCTGGCCGAGAAAGCCCTGGACACCCGCGGTCAAGACCTGACCGGTTTCCGTGTTTGACAGGTTATCAAGGGTATTGGGATTGATGATGGGATTGCCGACAACACAACCGAAATTCGGATCATCCGGATTCGCGGATTGGGCTGTGGTACAAACCTGGGGTTGCGCCACCAGCTCACCATAGGTGGGGAACTCGCCATTGGCGTTGGCCGGCAGGCCGAAATCGATCGCGCCTCCCGCATCCACCACAAAGGTGGCACCGGTTGCCTTCTTGTTGGCGAAACTGACTTCCGCAACCAGCCAATGGAAGAAGGGGAACACCTCATCGAAGGGAGCGAAGCCTTCACTGTCGGTGGCGAAGTTCTGATAGATGGTGCCATCACGCCAGCGCAGACTCACGTCCTGACTCTCCGGACCGATACCATGTTCGGTGTCGTCCCAGTAACCGTCCAGGTCATCGTCGTTGAAGATACCGGCATTGATGCGGCTAAACCAGTTGAAGACACCTACATCACCCAATTCACAAGTAGCACCACCATTACAGGTACCGCCTGTGGGATCGACAGTCAGTGGTTGAGCGCTGATGACCGCATCATTGTTGGCATCCCATATCACCAACTGGTAACTGCCCGGTGGAACGTCGGGAATGTTAAAGCTGCTGGTGTCGTCGCAAGGTGCCGCATAGACACCCTGGCCATCGGCGGCCATGTTATTCAGGCCGATCCAGCAACCGGGGAAGGGACGACCGGCGGTGAACTGGGTAAGCGGTGGGCGGGATAGATGAATGTCTTTGACAGTACCACTGACTGTGGCGACCTGTTGGCCGGTTTGTGGTGCAGGCAAAGGACTGAAGCCGTCGTCGGCGGTCGCTTTCACAAAACCCACGAATACATGCGGGCCTGGAGGACCAAACTCGACGAACGCAGCAGGCTCATTTGCTTTTACCCAGGCATCAATGACCTTGGATCCTTCGATGGTACTGGTCTGTGACCACCCGGCAATTTCACCGGCCTGTTTGGCGGGTGGAATGATAACCACGCCATATTTGCCGGGGGCGATGTTTTTAACTTGCAGCAGACCGTTGATATCGGGACGCAGGGTACCGTCGCCAAGGCTATCGACAACAGGTGCGCCATCGACGCCATAACAGATGAAATTGGTGAAAGGATCGGCATCGCTGGCACCATTCACATCACAGGTATCAAGATACTTGGTGCCCAGGGGATTGGCGAAGGCATCCTGGATGACCTGGCCACCCGCTATGCCGTAACGACCACCGGGCTCTTCCAGAAACAGGGAAAACTGCCTCCAGTCCACATGGCCGGGCTCGCCTGGAGCAGGATTGATCTCTTGGGGTACATCTGGTGCGCCGTTGATTGGAAATGTATCCTGGAACAGGAAGATTGAAATCTGGGCAGTCGGAATAGGATGAGCCTGAACCGTTACCGTCAGGTTATCCAGTGATTGATTCGGATCCTGTGCATTTGGCAGCACCTCGACCGAACCACCACTGATGCTATGACCGGCATAGGGCAGAACAGAGACGTAGTAGCGACCCGGCGGTACACTCGTGATGTTGACGCTGGATCCATCCGTGTTCCCACTCAAGCCAGCCGCTGTGGTTTGCGCCTGTCCTAATGGATGATAGCTTTTATGAAAACTCAGTGACAACAGACCATCGGATGTTGCTGTGGGATCAGCCGTGGTAGCAGGGTCTGTAGGATCCACGTTGAAGGTTGTATCCTCCTGCAGCATATAGCGGAATCCACTAACAGCGTTGCCATCGGCATCTACAACATCGAGGACAAATTGCGCAGCATTCAAAGCGCTACTGGCTAGAGTTAGCAGTATTAGCGTGACAATGGTGATCACACTGCTTTTTTTGTAACCCTGACTCTCATTTACCATGGTTTTTTCTCCAGACCCCAAATGGTCATTCAACTTTCCTGGGATTCGCCAATCAGGCGATGCAAACACACGAATCCCTTTATCAGTACTTGCAGCAAAGATTACATCCTCATATAAGAAGGGTCTTTGCGTGAAACTACGCTATTTATCCACTCAATCTCCTACCCGCACAGGAGCCGATTGAGTATTTTGTCAGGAGCAAAAACCCTACCCGGACAGGTAGGGTTTTTTAAATAGGATTTAGAGTCGCTTTCAAGAAATGTAAGTAGCTTGATTTTTTCGACAAAAATGGTTGTATCAGGTAAATAAAAAACTGCAGATGACGACCTCTAACAGCCTGCTCTTCAGGCGCAATTTTGATGTGGATTGTTGTCGACCATTCTCCAAAGTCGATACCAGGGTTTATTCAAAGCCTTTTTTATGTCATGGTGAATCTATCGAAGTTAAAAAGTTTTATGGATGAAATCATTCATTGAATGTTTGCATCATTAACAATCAGACCTAAACTTAGTTGAGATCTAAAAACTAAATACAATACGCTTTTGAATCATTTACTTTTTGGGATTGAAGACTGGTTTAAGATGACAATGAATACGGACAATAAAAGAATCATCATCGCTGAAGACCACAATATTCTGCGTGCAGGTCTCAAGGCACTGCTAACTTCCAATCCCCAGTTTGACGTGGTTGGCGAGGCCGACAATGGCCGAGACGCAATACGTCGTGTAATCGAGCTTAAACCCGACTTGGTAATTATGGACCTGAATATGCCGGGTCTGAATGGAATGGATGCGATACGGGAAATAAAAGAGCGTATGCCGGAGATCAAAACGCTGGTCCTGACAGTACATAACGAAGAAGAGTATGTTTTGGCCAGTCTGAAAGCCGGTGCCAATGGTTATGTATTGAAGGATGCTACGCAAAATGAACTAATGACCGCTGCAGAGCGGGTTCTGAACGGCAAGACTTACTTAAGCGCGGAAATCACCGAAAAGGTGGTCAACAGTTACCTCAACACAAACAATGTCAGTCAGGAGCCGGTGACGCGTTGGGATACTGTAACTCAAAGAGAGCGGCAGATTCTAAAGCTCATTGCCGAGGGCCATACCAACAAAAGCATGGCGGAATATCTCTGTATCAGTGTAAAGACAGTGGAAAAGCACCGGGCAAATCTGATGAAAAAGCTCGATTTGCACAGCGTTTCCGCACTAACGACTTATGCGCTCGATAAGGGAATTATCAACCGTTGAGAGCAATCTTTTTCACAGGAAAGTAAACAGAAATCTCGACTCCCTTATTAACGCCCGCATTCACTTGCAGGGTACCGTTTACCGACTCAGCCCTCTCACGCATGCTCATCAAGCCCATACCCAATCTATCTTTTATCTCAGCAGGATCAAAGCCTACACCATCATCTTTAACAATGACTTGGATGGCGTTGTGAACGTGCAACAGGCTAACCTTGACCTGCTTTGCTTGCGAATACTTCAATGCATTGTTTAGAGATTCCTGGACTATTCGATAGATAGCAGTCTTCAACTCTTCGTGGATATCAGATTCATTGATGCTTATATCGGTAACCACATCGAAATTGGCGCTAATCTGAGATATCTGTCGGCACTGCCAGGTTACGGCAGCAATCACTCCCAGGTCATCCAGAATGGCAGGGCGTATTGCACTGCATATGGTCCTTACTTCATTCATTGCTTGTTTGACCATGGACGAGAGTGCATGCAAAGAATCCTTGTGTTCTTCCTGCCGCACACTTTCCACAACTTGAGCATCACACCCATCCAGGCATTTTTGGATGTGCAGATTCATGCTGGTTAGCAATTGTCCCAAACCGTCGTGCAGTTCCCTTGAGATTCGCTTCTTCTCCGCCTCCTCGACACTCATCCTGTTTGTTGAAAATTTTGCGAAATCCAGGAGATCCGACAGGCCAACTATGTGCTGAGAATTGAGTAAGGGTATTCTGTCCTGGGTTGTGGAAGTCTTGGCAGTGTTGGTATTCGGTGTGATCGAAGAGACGGAGAGAGTTTGCAGCGATTGCCCCAAGTAATCGAGATATTTATCTTTTACTAAAGTCATCCACAATGCCCTTTGCTTTACTCAATTCTTTAAGCCTGCTTCGACTGAGTATTTATGAGTGATTCAAATCACAATTATTGAATTTTGTTTTGAAGACAATGCATTGATCGTGCCAAACACCTATTAATTGCATATTAAACAATTAGTTATCACGGCCATGTGATATTTCTTATAATAAATAAGGAAATTGTTCTGTAAACTATTCCGACAAAAAGGGGGGTAAATTCCTACTGCCACATAGGTTATATGCCCTATTTTAGGTACTGTGTCGAAAAAATTTACATTTCCTTACACTGACATTGATAGATTCACTTGACAGCTCATGCAGTATTTATTAGTGAATTGTGACAAATCTACCCTAGCTGAATAGTTCGGCGACTCGGGTTAGATCGTCTCGGGTATCGATACCATGGCCAGGTTCAATCAATGCCTGGCTGACATGAATTTTGTCGCCATGCCACAGGACCCTCAATTGTTCCAGCGACTCCGCTCGCTCTATGGGGGACCGATCCAGGGTGACGAACCGGGCAAGATAGCCCGATCGATAGGCGTAGAGGCCGATATGACGGGCAAATCCGATATCCCTGGGGAGGGGTGAATCGCTGTTAATAAACTCATCTCTGTGCCAGGGAATCGGTGCACGACTGAAATAGAGCGCATACCCTAGTTCGTCGGTGACAACCTTGACCAGATGAGGGTCGAACAGTTCACCCCGTTCAGTGATGCTGGCAGATAGTGTCGTCACAGCAGCTGCCTCATGGCTATCCATGTCCTTAGCCACCTGAATCAACAACTCAGCCGGCATACAAGGCTCATCACCTTGCAGATTGACGACTATTTCATCATCAGACCAGTTACGTATCGACACCACCTCGGCAATCCTATCCGATCCACTGCGATGGTGATCAGCTGTCATACAGACGTCAGCGGAAAAGTCACCACATGCATCAGCAATACGCCGGTCGTCCGTGGCAATCACAACCTCACTGGCGCCACTTTCAATCGCCCGCTCATAAACATGCTGTATCATCGGCTTACCCGCCAGCTGCAACAGGGGTTTGCCGGGTAGCCGAACCGAGGCGTAGCGTGCCGGAATGACCACCTTGAACTGCATCAATTATCGCCTTCTGGGTTAATCTCTTCGTCTGCAGCGAGTTTTCTGGCCTCCTCCTCCAACATTACCGGAATATCATCCCGGATCGGAAATGCCATCCGGTCCACGGCACAGATGAGCTCGCCAGCTTTTTTTCTGTAGGTCAGCTTCCCCTTGCATAGCGGGCAAACCAGAATATCAAGCAGTTTTCTGTCCATCTTTCAGCCTATTTATCAGTGTCATCAGTGCGTTTTCAAAACCATCATCCACCTCAGCCGTGGCAGGCACGTACCAGTGACTTGGTTGTGCGAACTGCTCGCACTTTACCGCATCTTTCTCTGTCATGAGAACCGTCTGGTTTGAAAATGGTTGTAAATCTTCGTTGGAAAAGGTGTGATGGTCGGAAAAGGGGTGTCGCTCAAGATTCAATCCAAGTCCTTCCAGCATGTTGAAAAACCGATCCGGGTGGCCAATTCCAGCAATCCCATGCACCCGATCCGGTATGAATCCGGTCAACTTTTTCGTTTCTCCCCGGCCATCCAATGCGACTGCTTCCGCGGGCTTAAGCTGCATGCCGTACTCCCCAACCCTCGCTGCCCCATTGACGATGATCAGGTCAACTTCAGCAAGTCGCCCTCTCCTTTCACGCAAGGATCCTGCCGGAAGACAGAGACCATTACCAAATCGGCGATTACCATCAATGACCGCAATCTCCACATCCCTCGCCATTGCATAGTGCTGTAAACCATCGTCGGAGATGATCAGGTCGCATTCATGATCAGCCAACAGCTGTCGCGCCGCTGTGGATCTGTCGGGCCCTGCGTAGACCGGACAGCCGGTTCGCCGCCTGAGCAGCACTGCCTCGTCGCCCACCTGCGCGGCAGTTGTCTGCTGTTCTACTTCACAGGGCCATCGATCCGATTTTCCGCCATATCCCCGGGTGACTATACCCGGCTTGAATCCCCACTGTTGCGACTTTTCGGCCAACCATATGACCAGTGGCGTCTTACCCGTCCCCCCCACGCTAATGTTGCCGACCACGATAACCGGCACGTCGAGAGTGACTACACGCAGCAGACCTAGACGAAACAACAATCGACGGATAGCGCTAACGAGGCAGAACAATCCAGTCAGGGGTAGCAATACCAGGGTCAGGCCACTCCAGCCACGCCAGGATGCCTGAATCGCGTTCAAGTGCCGGCCTTCCTCACTCGGTGACAGGACGATGGGCGGAAAATGTCATCTTCGTCAATCCCAACTGACTTGCCGCATCCATTGCCGTCATCACTGCTTGATGCGGGCTTCGAGCATCCGCATTGATGATGACGGGCAGATTCTGCCGTTCGCCAACGGCATTCCTGATCGCCTGCTTGAGGGTCTCGATTTCCGTATTCACAACTTCACGCTGGTTGACAAAAAAGGTACCGGATATGTTGATCGTGATTTCCAGCTCATCTTTTTGGTGTTCGACCTCTTCCCCCGTTGCCTCGGGGAGTTCGATCATGATCTGGCTCTCACGCTCGAAAGTCGTGGAGACCATGAAAAAAATGAGGAGTAAAAAGACCACATCGATGAGTGGTGTAATATCGACCTCAGGGGACTTGCGCGGCGACGGACGCAGGTTCATCTCAGCTCCCGCTCCCCGTGGATCACCTCGACCAGCTTAAGTGCCTGCTCTTCCATACCGATCACGAGCCGATCTATAAGACCACTGAAATAGCGGTGAAACATCAAACTCGGAATCGCCACCGAGAGACCGGCAGCGGTGGTGATCAATGCCTCTGAAATACCACCCGCCAGCACCCCTGGATCACCCACCCCGGCAGTCACGATGACACTGAATACCTTGATCATGCCTATTACGGTACCCAGCAGACCGAGCAACGGCGAGATAGAGGCAATGGTTCCAAGGGTATTGAGATAGCGTTCAAGGTCATGCACCACCTGCCGTCCTACCTCTTCAATGGCCTCTTTCATCACCTCTTTATTGTGATCCCTGTTGACCAGGCCAGCAGCCAGAATCCTCCCCAGGGGAGAACTGCTTTTCAGTTTTTCGAGATCCGCCAATTTGAGCTTGTCGTCTTTGTGCAGTTGCAGAATCTGCCTCATCAGGTATTCGGGCATGACCCGTTTCCTCTGCAGTGACCGCAACCTCTCTATGACGATCCCCAACGCGACAATGGAACATGCAATGATGGGCAGCATGAGCCATCCGCCTGACTTTACCAGTTCTAGCACCTTATATGCGTCCTATATTCTTTCATGAAGTGAAGATTTCCTGCCGCATATCATACTTGATGAGGAGTGCAATCTGAAACAGACAGTAGCAAACTTGCAACCACTTTGAACTGCAGCAGTCAGCAATGCCTCTCTCAAGCACTCAGTCGCTCCAATAGCGACTGTTGAGCTCGCGATAGAGGCGAGGCGCTAAATCTGTCTCCCCCCTGTTGATGCGAAACTGTATCGCCCCTGTTTCGGCCGTGTTCAGCAAAACTGCACCCTGTCGCTGCCAACGCTGCACCACTTCATGTTTTGGGAAACCATAGCTGTTTCTATATCCGCTCGAGACAAGTACCCAGTCAGGATCCACCGCGTTCACGAACGGCAGTGTGGAGGATGTGGCCGAACCATGGTGCGGCGCAACCACGATGTCTGACCGAAGATCCTTGACATAGCGTGCCAACAAAGACCCCTCCCCCCGGGACTCGATATCACCCGGCAGAAGTATGCGCCACTCTCCGACAGCAACCTGTACCACACATGAGCGATCGTTCGCGTGATTGAATCTTTCATGCCCACTTGGGTGCAAAATGGCGAATGAAACACCGTTCCAATGCCAGCCCTCTCCTGCCTGGCAGGCCCTTGCCTGCTGCAAGCGTTCGGGTTCTCCCGCCAGGATATCATCAACCATGACGGCTTGTTTGAGTGCACTATAGCCACCTGCGTGGTCACTATCACCATTACTCAGCACTAACCGGTCGATGGAGGTGTATCCTCTCGAGCGCAAATAAGGGATCAGCACCGAATCAGCCGTATTGAATCCGGAGCTATACGCAGGGCCTGTATCATAGACCATAAGATGATCCTTGGTTTCGATGACGCAGGCCAGACCCTGACCAACATCAAATAGGGTAAACCAAAGCTCAGCATGGGCAGGACGAGCCGGTTTCAGCAAAAACAGGGGAGCGATCAGCCATATTCCCAAGCCCCGGCCCGGTATGCCTGCAGGGAAGATGAATAGCAAAAAACCGAGAATTGCCACAATCCAAAACCAAAGCGCAGCGTCAGGCAGGGTGAAGACTGCGTAAGGGAGGGTGGAAAACCAGACCAGCAATTGATAGGTATGAAGGGTCAGCCAGCCCAGCAGGCTGAACCACCAACCTGATGCCAGCGGCAGCGTCAGCAGCGGTAGACCAAACAGCACCATGGGAACCAGAATCAGGGTAAACCAGGGCACCATAATCAAATTCACAAGCAGTGAAATCAGTGACGCCTGGCCAAAAAACAGCAACAGAACCGGGACCAGCCCGAGGGTGACAAACCACTGTATGCGGAGCATCTGCCGCCACCCTGTCCAGGATGAGATGCGCCCGTCTACGCAGAACAGTATAACGGCTACTGCACCGAATGAGAGCCAAAAACCAGCCGATAGTGTAGCTAGGGGATCCCACAAAACCACCAGAAACATAGCCAACAACAGACTTCGCCCCGGTTGAATCCGTTGTCCAAGTATAAGGCTGCCAAGGGTTGTGAGCAGCATCAGCAGTGCACGCTGGGTTGGGAGCGAAAATCCCGCCAGCGCAGCGTAGATGAGCGCCCCAAGTAACGCCATAACCGAACCTGCCTTGAGCGCTGGAACCCTAAGAGTCAGGCGCTCACTACGGCGCCAGAACCATTGGCTGACGAATAGCAACCAACCTGCAACGATGCCGATGTGGAGACCCGATATGGCCACCAGATGGTTGGTGCCGGTGACATTGAATACACGCCACTCTGCCGTGCCAAAGCCCCGTTTATCGCCAATCGCCAAGGCCTTTATCAGGGACACTGCACTAGTTTGATGCACCACATGGTCCAGTTGCCAGGCTATCACCTGGCGCAACCTGTCGACCCATGCGTGCCATGCCCGGCTTTCCAAGATCTTGTTACCATGCCACTTTCTGACATACCCCTTGGCCTGTATGCCTTGGCTGTACATCCAGCGTTCCTGGTCAGCCCCTGCCGGGTTATGTGTCCCCCTGGGCCTTTTCAGTCTTACTTTCAAACGCCAAGCATCTCCCACACGCAGCGTCTCTCCAGGGCCATACCAGCTGAGTTGCAGACGGGACAGGGCCAGCGGATTGCCTTGACTGTCTTGCAGCTGATTCACCTCCACTTGAAAGCTGGTCAATCGCCCCTGACGTTTCGGTAGGGAAGTGATGACGGCTTCCAGGAGTAAATCGGCGCCCTCGAAATCGGCAGGAAGTCTGTGCTGCAGCTGATGGGTCGCGTTCAAAAGCGACCATCCGCCACCAAGCAGAAGCGCTATCAGAGGTCGTAATCGACGCTCACGCCAGAAAAAGGAGAGTGGTATGAGTGCAACAGCCCACCAACTGGCAGGTAGAACCTGAAGTTGATGAAAAAGTGTTACACCGACCACAAAACTGATCAGAACTAAATTCATGACATTCCCTGTCGATAGTCTCTAGTGCATAGCCGGTAATTCCATTGATCCAAGTTGTACTATGCTTAAACATGCTTCAGTATTGATGCCGATTCAGGTACTTCACTTTAAGATCAGCATCAGCGGTCTGCGCAGATAATTTCAGTGACTCATGCCTAAGAGATTTATTAAAAGCCTGTTACCTCATCATGACAAGGTACGCAATCATAAACATTTGAGGGTTTTCGGCTCACTTATGCATGATGCCAATCTCTGGCATCTTAACAGGCATTCTGTCTCAGGTGCCTTTGCCGTAGGCCTGTTTATGGCCTTCATGCCTTTCCCTTTTCAAATGGTTTTCGCTGCCGCCGCAGCTATCCTGTTTCGCGTCAACCTGCCGCTATCCGTGGCCCTGGTCTGGATCACCAATCCAATCACCATTCCCCCGATGTTCTTCTTCGCCTATTGGGTCGGTACCCTGGTCACCGGCGAAACGGTCGCTTTGGAGCCATTCCAGTTCAGTTTGGATTGGCTACTGAATGGAGGTCTTAACGAGATCTGGCCCCCACTCCTCATCGGCAGCCTGATCTGTGCCACGGTCTCCTCAATCTTGGGCTATGGCTTGATTCTGTGGATCTGGCGCTGGCATGTGGTGGAGAAATGGAAGGCCCGGCGTCTCAGAAAAAAAGCCCAGCGAACGCCCACTACCCCCTCGACTTGAAATTCGGCTGCCAATCTACCCCTGCGCAGCTAGGTTTCCGGCTCGGGTATGGATAATTTTCCGTCCACCAACTGCCAGGTATGATCCATCCTTGCCGCCAGTTCAGTATCATGGGTGACCACCACAAAACTCGTACTACTCTCCCGGTTCAATCGCAACATCAGCTCGTACACCTGCTCGGCGCTTTTTCTATCCAGATTTCCTGTCGGTTCATCCGCCAATACACATGCGGGCTGATGTACCATTGCTCGCGCCAATGCAGCCCTTTGTCGCTCTCCACCGGAGAGCTCATTCGGTTTATGCTCTATCCGCGCTTCCAAACCGACCTGCTGCAGCATCGACCTGGCTGTTGCCCTGGCATTGGTTACCGATTCCCCCCCGATCAATAGGGGCATGGCTACATTTTCCAATGCCGTAAATTCAGGTAACAGGTGGTGGAACTGGTAGACAAAACCCATATGCCGGTTTCTGAGCAGCCCCTTATCCCGCTCATTCAGGCCAAGCAGATCTTTGCCATGTAACAACACCTGCCCCGAATCGGGCTGGTCCAATCCACCCAAACAGTGCAGCAGCGTACTTTTACCTGAACCCGAGGCGCCGATGATCGCCACCCGCTCACCCCGTCTGATTGCCAGGTCGACCCCCTGCAACACCTCCACATGAAGATCCCCCTGGGTGAAGGTTCTCACCAGGTTTTTCGCCGCTAGAACGATCTCATTGTCACTCATAGCGCAATGCCTCGGCGGGCTGGGTACGGGATGCCTTCCAGGCAGGGTAGAGTGTTGCAGCGAGGGTAATGATGAAAGCGATAATTCCGATAAACAAAACATCGGAAAGCTGTGGTTCAGAAGGCAGCTTGGTGATGTAGTAGATACTGGGATCGAGAAAATCGATTTCGAAAGCGGATTCAATCCAGCTGACGATCTCCTCCACATTGATCGCCAGCAATACCCCACCGATCATACCGAGTATATTACCGACGATACCGATGGTTGCGCCCTGCACCATGAAGATACCCATGATGGACCCGGGCGATGCCCCCAGGGTGCGTAGAATAGCGATATCGGACTGTTTATCGGTCACCACCATCACCATGGTGGAGACGATGTTGAAGGCGGCAACAGCCACGATCAGGGAGAGAATGATGCTCATCATGCGTTTTTCCGTCTGTAACGCGGCAAAAAAGTTGCGATGCTGCATGGTCCAGTCACTTATCCGGTAGTAACCACCCATCTTCAGCGCCAGCTCTCTCGATACCTGAGGCGCCAAATAGAGATCATCCAGTTTCAGGCGTATCCCGGTCGCACCGGACTCGAGACGCATCAGTTTGGCCGCATCCTGCATGTGCATGATGGCGACACCCCTGTCGTACTCCCCCATACCCACCTGAAAGATCGCTGCCACGGTAAACCGCTTCAGCCGTGGCATGATACCGGCAGGTGTGACATTCACCTGAGGGGTCACCAGGGTGACGCGATCCCCGACCCCAACACCCAGCACCAGGGCCAATTCGCGGCCGAGAATCAGGCCGTACTCACCTGGCTGCAGGGCATCGATAGAGCCATGGGTGATGGCTGAAATAACCTCTGACACCTTGCCTTCCTGGGCCGGCAATATACCCCGCAATAACACCCCGCTGACCTTTTGTCCGCTGATCAGCATACCCTGTCCCTCCACATAGGGGGCCTCGCCAATCACATGCGGGAATGTTGCAGCCTCGGCCTGTACCTCGACCCAATCCTTCAACTCACCATTAACGCCTGAAATTGTGGCGTGGGATGTCATACCGAGAATTCGTTCACGGACTTCCTTGTGAAACCCGTTCATAACTGATAGGACAACAATCAATGCCACCACACCCAGCATGATGCCTAGCATCGAGATTAGGGATATGAAGGAGATAAAATGGTTACGCCGCTTGGCGCGTGTATAGCGCAGGCCGATATAAAATTCGATCGGTTTGAACATAGTTGGCCAATAAACCTGTTTTCTAGTCGCACCCAAATCCGTAGGTGTTTTTGCTGGCTGGGTGTCAGTGATCCAATCGGATAGCCTAACAAAAATAGGCACGAATAGGGGTTACAATTTTCCGCCTATCATGAATTCATCCTACACAGCATTGCATCGACCACCGCGCAGCTTGATATCAAGCTGGTATGATGAAAGAAAAACTTATTATTTTCTATACTTAGATAAGAGTGCTATATTCCTTCCTGAAGAGACAAATTCGGAGTTGCTCAGATGATTTTTCGTATTACAACCCTGTCTGCCGCATTTATCTGCCTGCTCGCACTACCGGTTTCAGCCGATGTGCTGCTGATCGATTCAATCAATACAGCACCTATAAATAGTGAAGAGGGCATCCCACGCCCCACTCGCAGCATGTCGATGGATCAGGTCAGCCAGCGTTATGGCCAACCAGTGACCGCACACCCCAGCGTGGGTGAGCCACCCATCACCCGTTGGGACTACGGCGGCTATTCCGTCTTCTTTGAATATGACTTGGTCCTGACATCGGTGCTGCACCGCTAAAGATCGTTATCTCAATCCTACCCTTTCCATGGTGCGGCAAGCCGCACCCTACGCTTTGAACGACCGTAGGGTGGGGCCTGCCGCACCGATACTATCCAGCTGACCTGCCCTGTTACATAGTATTTTGGGCACCCATGAGGGGCTCTTGCTGTTTACCTTCCCAGTAACCAGGCTATTCTTGACAAATTTACTCAGTTATTTATACTGCCCACCAATATGTTACTCAATCAGGTAGTATTTCATGACTGAGACCATGACCTCTCAAGAGCTGATGCATTCGATCATTCAGCGTATAGCCACCGGCCCGGAGTTGAGCAAGGATATCTCCCTGGAGGAGACAAGCCAGGGTATGGCGGCCATCCTTAGGGGGGAGATCGATGAGGTTCAGGCGGCAATATTCCTCATCGCGCTGCGCATGAAACGGGAGACCGACGACGAGAATAAGGGCGCCCTGGATGCGATCCTGAATATCTCCCAAAGTCGTCAAGCCCAGGTTGATCAGTTGATCTCCCTGGCTGATCCCTATGATGGTGTCAATCGCAACCTTCCCGTCGCCCCTTTCATCCCTGCGGTGTTGGCCGCCTGCGGCCTGCCCTGCGTAAGTCATGGCCTGGATGCCGTCGGTCCTAAATATGGTGTTACTCACCGCCATGTGCTGCAAGCAGCAGGGATCGATGTGGATCTTGACCTGGATAGGGCCGCCTCTCGACTTGAGGATCCCGCCTTGGGATGGGCCTATGTGGATCAACGTACATTCTGTCCCGGCCTGCACGACCTGACCGGATTGAGACAAAAGATCATCAAACGCCAGGTCCTGACCACTGTGGAAGTATTGGCAAAACCCCTTACCGCCAGAAAAAAGACTCATTTGGTAACCGGTTATGTGCATAAACCCTACCCGGCGAAATATGCGTCACTGGCCCGTTTCGCCGGATTTGAGGGCTGTTTACTGGTGCGTGGTATAGAAGGCGGGGTTATCCCATCCCTCAGACAACAGGGGTTGATCTATCGCTATGATGACTTGGGAGCGGAACAACCTGTAGAGATCGCGCCAGAGAGCCTCGGCATACAACAGACCTTCAGGGCCGTCCCCCTACCGGAAGCGGATGTGGGCGGAAAGGATGTTGACGAAATCGCCCGCATCAAAGATGTCAGAGATGCAGCCACCGCAGCCGCCGATATTGGCATGCGCGCGCTTCAAGGGGAACAAGGCCCGGCCTATGATGCCCTGGTCTACAGTTGCGCATTGATCCTATGGCATGCCGGGGGTAGCAACACCATGGAATCGGCTGCAGACCAGGTTCGCCAGGTTCTCGACTCCGATCTTGCTCAGCAGCGAATCAGGTAGCGATGATGGCAGATGGGTGGTTGGAAGTTGCACACCGTGATGAGCTGCAGCCTGGAATGATGAAACGTGTCGATATTGCAGGCCAACGTTATCTGCTTGCGAATGCCGGTGGTCAAATCTATGCCGTGGATGATCTGTGTAGCCATGAAGAGGTCTCCCTCTACCTGGGTTGTATCGATGGGGATACCATTAAATGCTCCCTGCACGGCAGTCGTTTCAGCCTGAAAAACGGTGAGCCTCTGGACCCACCGGCAACAGAGCCAATTAAGACATATCCAATAAAGATCAGTTCTGACCATATCTATTTAATGAAAAAAACCGCCTGACAGAAGATGTTTAGGTGACCTAGATCAAAATTCTCTTCATTCCCAGACTAGCGCACCTAGGGTATTTACTATATATTTGCCCTCTAATGAAAACTGCCCCAAGGGCACCATAATTTCACCACCAAGTAATTTCCGGGGGGATATGTCCGGTGAAATACCTGTTCGTATTGGCTATCGCTTTCTGTTTGACCCTTGCGTGGCAAACATCCAATATCGCTAAGCGCACCCCCAATCTGCAAAGTTTTGAGCAGGAACAGGTTATTATCAAAACACCGCAAGCCACATAATCATAAGTCTGCCTCTCGCCAACCCTTAAGCTCAGCTTAAGAAACAATATAAATATCCTTCCATCATCCAATTTCGTGACAGAATACTGATTGCACCCGGGAATCAGTTCGCTGAATCAGCATCAAACTTAGTGTCTAATGGTGATTAATGGGAAATTATTCCCAATTATTGTGTGGGCATTGTTAGCTTCACCCACAGGACTCGATTTTTTGTTGAGGCACTGGAGGGAGTTCGGTTAAGGTTGTGCCCTTTTTTATAGAATGACAAAACGACAATAAACTTGTGACAACTACATCCACATCCTCTTCCGACACCTACCAAGCGTGTTCGCTACTCTGTATTCGGGACGACCGGGTGCTGTTCGAGGAGCTGAGCTTCAGCATCAATCCAGGTCAGGCACTGGTATTGGAGGGTCGTAACGGCAGTGGCAAGACCTCACTGCTGCGTATCCTGTGCGGGATTCGCCTCCCGGAATCGGGAGAACTGTTGTGGGAAGGGAAGGATATTTTCCGTTTGGGGCCTGAATTTCACGAGCACATCGCCTATCTGGGTCACAAAGATGGCTCCAAACTCGACCTGACCCCTTTGGAGAATCTTCGCATCGCCCGCGGGCTCGGTAAGGCCCAGGCGGGGATCGGTCTTGAAGAGGCCTTGGATCAGGTCGGACTCTATGGATTCGAAGACATACCCACACGCAATCTCTCCGCCGGCCAGCAACGGCGCCTGGCGATTGCAAGACTGTTGGTCACCGACGCAAAACTGTGGATACTGGATGAACCCTTTACTTCCCTCGACCGGAAAGGCATAGAACATATGGAACGCCTCTTCGAAGGACATCTCAAGCGGGGAGGCATGGCAGCCATGACCACCCATCACCGGATTGGATTCCGGGATGATATACAACTAATACGTATCAATCTGTCCGAACGATGAGCACACTCTCACTTTCAAGCGCCTTTAGCCTGCTCCTGAAAAGGGATCTGGTGCTGGCCTATCGTCGCCGCGCGGAACTGGTCAATCCAATGTTGTTCTTTGTCCTGGTCACGGCCATGTTTCCATTGGGTATTGGCAATGACGCCAAGCTGATTGAAGCTGTCGGGCCTGGTGTGATCTGGGTGGCGGCCCTGCTCGCCGCCCTGCTCTCTCTGGATAGTATGTTCCGCTCCGACTACGATGACGGCTCATTGGAACAGTTCATGATGAGCGCCCACCCGGTCTCTGTTCTGGTACTGGCAAAGATACTGGCCCATTGGCTGGTAACCGGCCTGCCGCTTTTTATCGTTGCACCCTTGCTGGCGGTGTTACTGAATATCCCGGGTTCTGCGATTCCCACCCTGATGCTGACCTTATTATTAGGCACCCCGGTACTGAGTCTGATCGGTTCCGTCGGTGTGGCCCTGACAGTAGGTCTGCGCCGGGGCGGTGTGATACTTTCACTCCTGGTCCTGCCCCTCTATGTACCGGTGTTGATCTTTGCCACAGATGCTGTCAAAACTGCTATTGTCGGCATACCGACAACAGCGCAATTGTCCATATTATCCGCCATGCTGGTGGGTTCCCTGGTATTGGCCCCAATGGCTACTGCCGCTTCATTGAGAATCAGTCTGAGTTGATATGATCATTCGTTTCTTTCATCAAATGGGTTCCCCGCGCTACTTCTATAATGTGGCCGGGAAATTAATCCCCTGGTTCATGGTCAGCTTCCTGCTCACCCTGATATGGGGTCTCTACAATGGCCTGTTCGTCGCCCCGCCAGACTATCAACAGGGAGAGAGCTACCGCATCATGTATATCCATGTGCCGGCCGCATGGATGTCCATGTTTATCTATGTGGTGATGGCGGTTTCCGGTCTGATAAGCCTGGTATGGCGCATAAAGATGACGGAGATCGTCGTGATCAGCAGTGCCACCGTGGGGGCCTCGTTCACATTCCTGGCCCTTGCCACCGGCTCTCTTTGGGGCAAACCGATGTGGGGCACCTGGTGGGTCTGGGATGCACGACTGACCTCCGAACTGCTGCTGCTGTTTCTCTACCTGGGGATTATCGCCCTGCACAGCGCCATCGAAGACAAACGGGTCGCTGCCCGGGCTGTCTCGATCCTGGCCCTGGTGGGGGTTGTCAACATCCCCATCATTCACTATTCGGTGGAGTGGTGGAACACCCTGCATCAACCCGCATCGATCACAAAATTCGACAAACCTTCAATGGATATGAGTATGCTGATTCCGCTGCTAACCATGGCCATATCATTTAAACTTTACTATGGTGCTGTGGTCTTAATGCGCGCGCGGGCGGAAATCGTGGAGCGTGAACGCAATTCACGCTGGGTGCAGGAAATGGTCGAACAGGAGGCGAAATGAGCGACTTCTTCGCCATGGGAGGGTATGCGGTCTATGTTTGGCCCTCCTTTCTACTTGCGCTGATTATCCTTGTCGCCAATGTTGTTGCTCCAATGCAACATCGCAAGAGAGTCATAAAAGATATCGCCCGAAAACTACGTCGGGCCAGGAAAGAACAGAGATGAATCCCATACGCAAAAAACGACTGACCCTGATCGGCCTGATGATTGCCGGTATAGGTGTGGCCACCTGGTTGGCCCTGAATGCCTTCGACGAGAATCTGATGTTCTTCTTCTCACCATCCGAAGTGGCTGAGGGAAAGGCACCGACCGCCCATCCGTTCCGCATCGGCGGCCTGGTGGAGGTCGACAGTGTCAAACGCAAACCGGATGGCCTGACTACGGCGTTCTCAGTCACCGATAACGCCGAGGCGGTGACGGTGGAGTACACGGGCATCCTCCCCGATCTGTTCCGCGAGGGTCAGGGGATCGTCGCCATGGGACAGCTGAACGAATCGGGCATCTTCATCGCCAGCGAGGTACTCGCCAAGCATGATGAAAACTACATGCCGCCCGAGGTTGCAGCTTCACTGAAGACCGCCCATGACGACGGCGTCAATAACATGCAGTCGAGAGTCCAATGATTCCCGAACTCGGCCACTTCGCGCTCATTCTCGCCCTCTGCCTGGCGATCACCCAGGCGGTTGTGCCCCTGATCGGATCCTATACCCGTACTGTTTCGTGGATGGCGGCGTCGCGCTCCCTCGCCTGGGGACAGTTCGTGTTTTTGGCCGTCTCCCTGATCATTCTCACCAATGCCTTTTTGAGCAACGATTTCTCGGTGATCTATGTAGCCCAGCATGGCAATACCAAACTACCTGATATCTACAAGATTTCCGCGGTTTGGGGCGCCCATGAAGGCTCACTGCTGCTTTGGGCCTTTCTCCTCGCATGCTGGAGTGTGGCGATCGCTATTTTCAGTCGCAACCTGCCCCTGGAGATGGTATCCCGGGTGCTCTCCGTAATGGGTATGATCAGCATCGGCTTCATGCTCTTCATGCTGCTGACCTCAAACCCGTTTGACAGAACCTTCCCAGCCCCTGTCGAGGGTCGCGAGTTGAATCCCATGCTGCAGGATCCGGGCCTGGCGATCCATCCCCCCATGCTCTACATGGGCTATGTGGGATTTTCGGTGGCCTTCGCCTTTGCCATCGCCGCCCTCATGGGGGGACGCCTGGATGCCTCCTGGGCGCGATGGTCCCGTCCCTGGACAACCATTGCCTGGGTCTTCCTCACCCTGGGCATCGCCCTGGGAAGCTGGTGGGCCTACTACGAGCTGGGCTGGGGTGGCTGGTGGTTCTGGGATCCGGTGGAAAACGCCTCCTTTATGCCCTGGTTGATTGGTACCGCACTGATCCACTCCCTGGCGGTCACCGAAAAGCGGGGCGCCTTCAAGAGCTGGACCGTGCTGCTTGCCATTTCGGCCTTCTCCCTGAGTCTGTTGGGCACCTTCCTGGTGCGTTCCGGGGTGCTAACCTCGGTCCACTCCTTTGCCTCCGATCCGGCACGGGGTATTTTCATCCTGATATTCCTGCTGATTGTGATTGGCGGATCACTGCTGCTATACACCTGGCGTGCCCCCTATATATCCGGGGGCGGACGCTTCGATCTGGTATCCAGGGAGACCTTCCTGTTGGGCAATAACCTATTGCTCGCCGTGTTTGCAGCCCTGGTGCTCATCGGAACCCTGGCGCCACTCATCTACGACGCACTCGATCTGGGGAAGATATCCGTGGGCTTCCCCTGGTTCAACAAGATGTTCCTGCTGACCACCCCCTTCCTCGCCCTGCTCATGGGTATGGGGACCCTGGCACGTTGGAAACATGCGGAACCCACTTTGTTGGTCAAGCAATTGCGAGTCGCGTTCATCGTCAGCCTGCTGTTCGGGCTGTTGAGCTTGCTGCCCATGTTCTCCGGCGGAAACTGGTTGGTCGGGCTCGGTATGGGATTGGCGATGTGGATCACCACCTCCCACGTGGTCAACCTACGCGATCGGCTCAAGCACAAACAGGGATTCTCCGGCTTCTGGGTAGACCTGAAAAGCGGCGGACGCAGCTATTACGGTATGGTTCTCGCCCATCTGGGCGTAGCGATGTTCATCGTTGGCGTTACCATGGTCAGCAACTACGGCATCGAATCCGATGTGCGTATGAGCCCCGGTGATGTAAGTGATATCGCCGGCTACAGCTTTAAGTTCGAAGGTGTGAATCGCACACCAGGACCAAACTACAATGCCCATCGCGGGCGTTTCCATGTCTCCAAGGATGGCCAACAGCTGACCACCCTGGAGCCGGAAAAGCGCACCTATTTCGTGCAGACCAAACCGATGACAGAGGCGGCGATCGATTGGGGCATAACCCGCGACCTCTATGTATCCCTGGGCGAACCCCTGGGTGGTGGCGATTGGAGTCTGCGTCTCTACTATAAACCCTATGTCCGCTGGATATGGCTGGGTGGACTGCTGATGGGCCTGGGAGGCATTCTTGCGGTCACCGATCGGCGCTATCGTACCGCCAGGGTGAAGGCCGCGCAGCAGGTCAATAGTGCCAATGCCGCACCGGCTGCGTCAGGGAGTTAACCACCAATGAATCGTTATCTTCGCTACTCCGTTCCTCTGCTGATATTCGTCCTGATAGCGTCATTCCTCGCCTGGGGTCTCAAGCGGGACTACGACCCCAGGCATATCCCCTCACCACTGGTGGGTAAGTCGATTCCGGAATTTTTGCTTCCAACCGTGGAGAGCCCCGATACCATGGTGAAATCGAGTGATCTCCAGGGTAAGGTCTATCTCCTCAACGTGTGGGCGACCTGGTGTGTCTCCTGCCGTGCCGAGCACGAAACCCTGGTCCGTCTCTCCCGCTCGGGTAAAATTGATATCATCGGCCTCAACTGGAAAGACGAAAGGGATAAGGCCCAGGTCTGGTTGCGCCAGCTTGGAGATCCCTACAGTGTGAATATATTCGATAAGAAGGGACGCACCGCCATCGACCTGGGGGTGTATGGGGCGCCGGAGACCTTTTTGGTGGACAGCAAGGGTATTATTCATTACAAACATGCAGGCCCGCTGACCATGCAGCTGTTCAATGAGACACTCCTGCCCATGATTGAAGATTTAAAGCGAAAAGGATAAGTACGTGCGAGTGTTTGTATTGACTCTGTTTCTGTTTCTGACTCTCTCTCCCGCAACTCAAGCCACGACCCTGGCGGATTACAGCTTCGATGAGCCGGACAAAGCCGAGGATTTCCGTGCCATCATCGAGGAGATGCGATGCCTGGTATGCCAGAATGAGTCCTTGGCCGGATCCAATGCCGAACTCGCTGTCGACCTGCGAAATGAAATATACGAGATGATGAAGAGTGGTAAGGAGAAGCAGGATATTATCAACTTCATGGTTGCCCGCTACGGGGATTTCGTGCTCTACAGTCCACCTCTCAAACCCACAACCTATCCGATTTGGTTTGGTCCCCTGATCGTATTCCTGGTGGGTGGAGTCGTGCTTTTCCGCATTCTGAAACGTAAAAGCGTTACCCGGGAAACAGAGCTTTCCGTGGAAGAGGAACAACGACTCAATCGCTTGTTAAAACAGTCGACCGACAAAAGAGACGCTGATCAATGACCCTATTCTGGATAATTATCGCCGGGTTCACGCTCCTGGCAATGGGATTTGTCGCATTGCCATTGATGCGTAAACAGGTTGCCAGCGGCATCACATCCGATGAACTCAATCTGGCCGTGTTCAAGCAGCAGCTGGCTGAATTGGATAGTGATCTGGCAGCAGGCATGCTCGACCAGGCCCGTTATGACGCGGCACGCAAGGATCTTGAAAAAGAGCTGCTCTCAGATGTTTCCGAAGAGGCGCAACAGAGTGATAGCAAAAGCTCTGGCCAGGTCATGGCACTATCCGCACTGGCGATACCCCTGGCGGCCCTGGTGATATACCTATTCATCGGTTCCCCCGAGATCATTCAACGCCTGGCCAGTCAGCCAGCAGGCATGCCCACGGCATCCACTCAATCCCCACCTCAGGGCGATTCAATGCAGAATCTGCCGCCGATGGAAGAACTGGTCAAGCGACTTGCCACGAAATTGCAGGAGCAGCCCGACAACCAGGAGGGCTGGGTCATGCTGGGGCGCAGCTACATGGCGATGAACGATGCATCAGCCGCTATCAATGCGTTTGAACGCGCCATGCAGATCAGTGATGAGAATATCGGTCTACTCCTGGCGTACGCCGAAGCCATTGCATCCAATACCGGAAATGACTTTACCGGACGGGCTGCGCCGATGGTGGAAAAGGCGTTCCAGTTGGAACCGGAGAATCCCAATGTGCTATGGATAGCCGGTATACTCGCCTACCAACGTGCCGATTTCCAGGGCGCCCTCGACCGCTGGTCCGCACTGCGGGAGATGTTGAAACCCCAGAGTGCTGAACTCGAATCCGTCAACAGTGCCCTGGATGACGTCCGCTCACAATTGGGACTCCCTGCTGAGGAACCGGCGCTGCCCAGCATCGCTCAGGCCAAAAAACCGGCGCCAGTGAAGGACCCTGCCGCTGCTGGCAAGTCGGTCAAAGTCGAGATTTCACTCTCCCCGGAAATGCGCGATAAGGCAAAACCCGATGACCTGCTGTTCATCTATGCAAAGGCTATGAGTGGCCCCCCCATGCCGTTGGCGGCGGTACGCAAAAGGGTCAGCGACCTGCCCCTTTCCATCAGCCTGGATGACAGCATGGCGATGATGCCACAGATGAAACTCTCCAAATTCTCGGAAGTCTCCGTGGGTGCACGCATATCCCTGTCGGGTAATCCCACCGCACAGAGTGGCGATCTCGAGGGTGAAATCAGCGCTGTCAGCCCGGGCCAGGCGGAAATCGTAAAGGTCGTGATAAATTCGGTTCACCCGTGACCAGAATCAGCTGAGCAAAAAATACCTGCTACAGACTACCCGTTCGAACTGGTGGATAACGGATCAGGATCGATGCCTATCGGCTCGAGCCAGCAGTGGCAAGTGATGAGGTTTTTCTTACATTTTCCTGTTCAAGCTCAACAACTCCGGGATTCTGGTTGATATACTGGCCTAACCAGAAGAAAACTAATATCCTTTCGCGGGTATCTTCCATCAATCGTCTCGGATAGACCCGCGTATTCCGCTGATAGGAGTCAATATGGCCAGTTATTCGACCCACGACATTCGTAATATCGCCCTGGTAGGGCATGCAGGCGCTGGCAAGACCAGTCTGATCGAATCGTTACTGCATAAAAGCAGATCCATTCCCAGTGCTGGCAGCATAGCACGAGGCGACACTGTCTGTGATTACGAAGAGATGGAGAAAGAATTTCAGCACTCTCTCGACATCGCCGTCGTCCATCTCAGCCATGAGGAGAAACAGGTCAACATCATCGACACCCCGGGATACGCTGACTTTCTAGGCCGGGGCATCAGTATCCTTCCAGCGGTCGAGACAGCGGCCGTGGTGGTCAACGCCAGCACGGGTATCGAATCCATCACGATCCAGATGATGGAAGCGGCAAAGCGCAGAAATCTGTGCCGATTCATCATCGTCAATAAGATCGATGCAGATGGGGTCGACTACCAAGAGTTGATGAATAGCCTGCAAGAGACCTTCGGCAAAGAGTGTCTTCCCATCAACCTGCCCGCTGATAACGGGCAAAGGGTCATTGACTGCTTTTTTCAGCCAGGCGGTGATGCAACCGATTTCTCCTCCATATCCCAGGCCCACGACAATATGATCGATCAGGTGGTTGAGGTTGACGAGGAGTTGATGGAACTCTATCTGGAGCAGGGCGAGGCACTGCAACCGGATCAACTTCACGACCCCTTCGAAAAAGCCTTGCGTGAGGGACATCTGATACCTGTCTGCTTCACCTCTGTTGAAAATGGTGCCGGAATCGATGAACTCCTGACCCTGTTTGCACGCCTGATGCCCGACCCGACCGAAGGTAACCCTCCCCCGTTCATGAAAGGCGAAGGTGCGGATTTGCAGCCGGTCGAGGTCTCACCTGATCCTGACAAACATGTTATCGGGCATGTTTTCAAGGTCCTCAATGATCCCTATCGGGGCAAATTGGGGATCTTTCGCGTACACCAGGGAACCCTGGAAACCAATGCTCAACTCTATATCGGTGATGCGCGCAAACCCTTCAAGGTCAATCATCTGTTCAGGTTGCAGGGAAAAGAGCAGGACGAGATGCGTCAGGCCGTTCCCGGGGACATTTGTGCAGTGGCAAGGGTCGAAGATATCCACTTCGATGCCGTGCTGCATGACTCCCATGATGAGGATCACCATCATCTGCGCTCCATCGAGTGTCCACTACCTCTGTTTGGCCTTGCCATCACCACCACCAAACGGGGTGACGAACAGAAACTGAGCGATGCCCTGCACAAGCTGGAAGATGAAGATCCCTGTTTTCATGTCGAACACAATGTCAGTATGAACGAAACCGTGATGCGCGGTCTCGGTGAGATGCATCTTGAAGTGTTGCTGCAGCAAATCAAGAATAAATACGGTGTCGAGGTAGAGACACATCCCCCCAGCATCGCCTATCGCGAGACCATTACCCGCAAAGCCGAGGCAGACTATCGGCACAAAAAGCAGACCGGCGGCGCCGGTCAGTTCGGTGAGGTACATCTGCGCATAGAGCCCCTGGCCCGCGGCGAGGGTTTCGAGTTTGTCAACAAGATCGTCGGTGGTGCGATCCCGGGTCAATTCATCCCCGCTGTCGAAAAGGGTGTGAAACAGGCCATGGAGGAAGGTGCAATCGGCGGTTTTGCGATGCAGGATGTTCGCGTGGTTCTCTATGATGGAAAATACCATGCGGTCGACTCGAAAGAGATCGCCTTTGTCACTGCCGGCAAAAAGGCCTTTCTGGAGGCGGTTGCAAAGGCAGGACCGGTGATATTGGAGCCGATCGTCAACATCTCCATCACTACACCTGACAACTTCATGGGCGACTTGACCGGCGACCTGGCAGGCCGACGGGGACAAATCAGCGGCACCGAATCGGGTCGCAACAATACATTGATCATTAAGGGTCAGGCACCCCTGTCTGAATTGGAGGGGTATGCCACCCATATGAAAGCAATCACCGGTGGCGAAGGTAACTACACCATTGAGTTCAGCCACTACGAGGCAGTGCCCGCCAATGTCCAACAACAACTCAAATCAGCCAATCAAGGATAATAAATTTGATTGATAATTTTTTAATCAATTCCAGAGATAATAATACCCACTTATAGGTAGTCTTTTACGACATAGTAGGTAGACAAAAACCGCCCTGTTCAATTACAAAAACAGGGCGGTTTTTTTGCTTTTCGATTCTGACGAAAAAACTTAAAAACGATAATTATAAAAGTAAAAATATCCAATAAATAGCGCTGTAAAACGAGTTTTGGAAATATTCATTACAAAAACAAAAACAGCACTTATAAGCTATTTATTTGAACATTGAATATTGCAAAATAATTATTCCGTGGAAATGCTTGATCTAGATCAAGGCGGTCATCTTCCCGAATCGTTTTTATAGGCATGTGTAAGCATAATAATGAACAGGGTTTTACTGACTAGATATCAAGTGAAACCATGCAGTCCCCATATAAAATAAAACTTGGGGTTGGGGGAACAGTCGTAACGATCCATTCTGCTATTTGGCTTGCTAAACCTAGGGTGGGAGATTTCATTTGCTAACTTGCCTCTTCTTGCATCTCGATTGCATAGAGGCCTTGCTTTGCTCCTGAAACTCTACCTTTAAGTCAACCCATTAAGGAGGGAGCTATGAATTGCTTCAGTAATGGTCGGTTTACAGCGATACTGGGGAGTGTTGTAACTGGAATCACCCTGCTATTCCAGGTCACAACAGCCGATGCAGCACGACCTTCTGGCGAAATAGGTAAAGATTGGGGTAATCCGAAAGGCCAAGAGTGTATTGAATGTCACTGGCAAGAGGACCCAGGACTGACCATGGAGTGGAACAACAGTCAACATGGTCAGAGCGGTGTCAATTGCCTCGATTGTCATGAGGCCAAAGCGGATGACAAGGACGGTTTCGAGCATGAGGGACAACGCATCTCCATCATTGTCACCCCGAAGGACTGTTCGAAATGTCACTCCGTCGAGTTCGAAGAGATGGATGGCTCTCACCACTCCAAAGGTGGCCAGATACTCGCATCACTCGACAACCTCCTGGGTGAAGTAGTCGGCGGCCCCGCCGCTGTAAATGCCGGCTGCCGCCAATGTCACGGCTCCACGGTCGAAATAGGTGAAGACGGCAGACCGCTACCGACCACCTGGCCAAATACCGGCATCGGACGTATCAATCCGGACGGTTCATCGGGTTCCTGCACCGCCTGTCACGGCCGCCACCGCTTCTCCAAGGCCCAGGCCCGTACCCCAGACACCTGTGGTAAGTGTCATGTGGGTCCCGACCACCCGCAGATCGAGGTCTACAACGAATCCAAGCATGGCATCATCTATCGCGCCAAGGTCGATGAGATGAACATGGAGTCTGACAAGTGGGTCGCCGGTATCGACTACTCCGCCGCCCCCACCTGCGCCACCTGCCACATGAGCGCCGGTGGCAAAGAGGGTAAGACCCATAACGTGGGTGATCGTATCTCCTGGACCCTGCGTCCGCCGATCTCTCAGAAGATCAACCTGGTTCGCCTGGAGAACGGTGATGAGTTCGACGTCAAAGAGGGTAAGAAAATACCCAAGGTCGGTGACAAGGCCAAGGGTTCTACCGTGGTCGAGGTCGTGACCTGGAAGGAGCGTCGCAAGAAGATGCAGGAAGTCTGTAAGGCCTGCCACAGCGACAGCGTCATCAATGGCCACTATAACCAGTTCGACAACGTGGTGGAACTCTACAACGAGAAGTTCGCCAAGCCGATCGCCGCTGTAATGGGCGAGTTGAAAAAGAACGGCTATATCACCAAGGCCCCGTTTGACGACAAGATCGAGTGGACCTGGTGGGAGATCTGGCATCACGAAGGCCGCCGCGCACGTCACGGCGCGTCCATGAGTGGTCCTGACTATACCTGGTGGCACGGTATCTATGATGTGGCCAAGCACACCTACATGAAGTGGATACCTGAGCTGAAAGATGTGGCTATGAAGAAAGACGGCAACACCAAGTTCGCCGACGCCATGCTCGACAAGTACTTCCGTCCGATCGATGGCCATACCTGGTACTTTGAGGGTATGAGCAAAGAGGCCATCGATAAGGTGCGTAAGGGCTTTGAAGAACGCTATGGCAAAGGCGCTCTCAAATAAGATGGTGTAAGCAGTGGTTCAGGCCCCTTCAGGATCTTCCTGGAGGGGCCCTTCAGCAGCCACATATTTTTATATCTCAAACCTTACAACAGAGGTATTACATGCCAGTTTTTTATAAATACCTTATTGCAGCACTGCTCAGCTTAGGGATGGCCCTACCGGCACTGGCAAACAAGAACCCAGACAGATTAATCGAACGGGCGCAGGAGCAGGCAGAAGCTGGGGACCTGTTGGCGGCTCAGTCCACTCTCCAGGAGGTTGTCGAAACCGCCCCCTCCTCCCTGGCCTATACTCGTTTGGGTGGAGTTCATTTACTGCAACAGGCCTACTCCACAGGCATTAAGCATTTTCAACAGGCTATCATGCTCGATCAGTCAAACTCCAAGGCCTTCGTCGGTTTGGCTGTCGCCTACTTGCACATGGGCAGGTACCAGCTTGCCCGGGAGGCGCTGAAACAGGCGGAACAGCTGGATCCCGAGAAAAAACAAGAAATCGAAAAAGTGCTCACATGGTTGAATCAGCGTTCATCACAAGATTATGGGCATTGAGCATGTATTCCATCAGAGGAGATTTTCATGAACAGCAGAAAAACAACGCTACTGGTTATAACAATCAGTCTGCTACTGGGATGGGTTTTAGCCGGGTGCGCCACGCAAACTCAATCAGCAAAGGAATCCAAACCCTCCAAGCAGGCTGCGGCTGAGGCACCTGCTGCTGCGGCAAAAACCTCCGGTATTCGTTCCCCCAGCATGCTGGCAAATACCTGTGCCGGATGCCATGGCACCAACGGCGCCAGCGCCGGGAAGATCATGCCGATCATCGGTGGTATGGAGAAAGAGTACATGCAGCTGGTATTGGAGGAGTTCAAGACAGGTGAACGGGACTCAACCATTATGGGACGCATCGCAAAAGGCTACTCGGATAATGAACTTAAGGCGATTGCCTCCTACCTGGCAAATCAGCCCTGGGTATCCAGCCCGTTCAAGGCCGATCCCAAGCTGGCTGCCATGGGTAAAAAGATTCATGAAAAAAAGTGCAAGACCTGTCATGAGGATGGAGGTCGGGTACAGGAGGATGATGCACCACGTCTGGCTGGACAGTGGCCCGACTACTCCCTGCACTACCTCAAGGATTGCCATAAGAAGGGCAGACGCTGTGCACCACGTAAGATGGGCAAACGTGTGATGAATCTCTCTCAAGAAGAGTTGAAGGCCATGGCCCACTACTACGCCAGTGAAAAATAGTTGCAGGGGAATATTAAAATGACTCAAATTACTCGAAGAAAATTTGTCAAGGCCGCTGGCGCATGTGCCGCGCTGGGAGCAATAGTCTCTATCACTCCCCAGGCCTTCGGACAAGCCAAGAAAGGCCGTGTGATCGTAATCGGCGGTGGTTATGGCGGTGCCATTGCAGCCAAGTACATCAAAATGGCGGATCCGGATATCGATGTTCTGCTGATCGAGAAAAACGCCAATTATGTCTCCTGCCCGATGAGTAACGAGGTGCTTGGGGGGGATAGGGATATCGAGAGTATTACCTTTGGTTATGCCAAGCTCAATGACAATCATGGCATAAATGTTGTCACCGATGAGGTAGTATCGATCGACCCTGACAAGCACTCCGTCAAGGGTAAGAGCGGCAAACAATACAACTATGATAAGTTGGTTGTCTCACCCGGCATCGAGTTCCGTTATGACAAGATCGAAGGCTATAGCGCAGAGGTTGCAGAGCAAATTCCACATGCCTGGAAAGCGGGGCCGCAAACCCTTACCCTGCGCAAGCAGCTAACGGCAATGAAAGATGGTGGTGTCTGCTATATCGTGGCGCCCCCAAATCCCTTCCGCTGTCCCCCTGGGCCTTATGAGCGTGCCGCGCAAATCGCCCACTACTTCAAACAGCATAAACCCAAATCCAAGGTCATCATCCTGGATACCAAGGATAAGTTCTCCAAGCAGGGCCTGTTCATGCAGGGTTACAAAAAGTTCTATGGCGATACGGTGGAATGGGTAGCTGGGGCTGCAGGAGGCATCATTGAAGGGGTGGATGCCAAAAGCAAGACCCTAATCGGGCAGGTCGACGAATACCAAGGGGATGTAGTGAACATCATTCCGGCACAAAAAGCCGGAAAGATTGCCCAGATTGCAGGCCTGACAGATGACTCAGGCTGGTGCCCAGTCGATCAGATGACCTTTGAGTCAAGCATCCATAAGGATATTCATGTCATTGGTGATGCCTGCATAGCGGGCAAAATGCCGAAATCAGGCTATGCGGCCAACTCCCAAGGCAAGGTTTGTGCCGCGGCAGTGGTTGCTGCGCTGAATGGAAACGAACCTGGAGAACCCTCCTACGTCAATACCTGCTATAGCATAATAGCCCCAGAATGGGGAATCTCCGTAGCAGCAGTTTATCAACTGGTAGGGGGGAAAATAGTCGGTGTAAAAGGTGCTGGCGGCCTATCACCCATGAACGCGAATGCACAAACCCGTGCCATCGAGGCAAAGTTCGCTCACAGCTGGTTTACCAACATCACCGCTGACATGTTCACCTGATAACAATAAACCTCTTTTTAGAGAAACAGGCTTATTAAGCGCCACCCTGTGGCGCTTTTTTTTATCACTGTATTCATGCATGCAACAGTAGTACGACGCGATAACACCATAATTCTCGGCTGCATACTGCAACAATGCACCCATCCGCAACCTATTTCGAGCAGCCGTTCCCCCAACAGCCATCCATGCAGGTTTCACAAAAGCCTAGTGAACCTCGGGTCAAAACATACTTATACAATGCTTTATCGTAGACTTGAATGTCCCAGGGTCGATCGATTGCCAGTTATCACCTGGTTATTGTTCTTATAGTTTGACTGTGTTTTGCAAGGGCGCGATCAGCGACTACTGATGGAAGTAAATAAGCCAAATGCCACTGATTGGTTTCAATTCAAACGATCGTTCGATTGGAATTAACCTGTCAACAGATTGTGTACACACATCAACCGGCACATAAGGATATATGTACACCCCTGGAGCTGCCAATAGAGCTTCATAAATTATGGTTGCACCAACCTCCACCCCCTGTGTAGGGGGTGAGGCCAGCACACCGTACCATTACACCAAATTATATTAATCCATTATATTTATAAGTATCCTTTGTCCCCCACTATCCTTTAGCTAAACAAACAAATTATTTCTACCCAACACGCTCATTAGCCATGACTCTGCATGGGCAATTCATTGGGTTTCTCATTAGTTTCTTGCTGCCTCATCATCTTTGTTTGCGCCCTGACGAGCCTTGACATCGCAGAAATATCCCGATCATTGAGGGAGAAAGCCGCATCCACCCAGTCATTCGCAATATCCAGCAACTCTTGCTTATCCAATGGCAGGACCCGGTTGCGCATCTTAATCACAGAGCGCCTGGTGATATTCGATTTATTGAGACGTTTGATGAATGATCTCAGTGCCATCTCACCTTCTCCAGGCTCTGCAACCACATCCACAATGCCCATTTCATACAACTGTTCTGCGGTATAACCTTCGGCATTGATAATCATCCGTTCCACCAGTGCGGGGGAAATCCGTCTGGATAGGAAAGAGTAAGCCCCCATGCCGGGAAACATATTAAAAACAACCTCGGGGAATTTAAACATCGTGCCAGCTTCAGCAATGATGTAGTCACTGGATAGCGCTGCTTCGAATCCTGCCCCAAGCGCTGTCCCGGTAACCAGTGAGATGGTACGTACATCGGCGTTGAGATTGACGAAATTGGCATACAGCACATCAATGCTCAGTTCTGCATAGTTTTGCAGGGTCTCTCTGTCACCTGAGGTGATCATGTCGACAAAAAATTTCAGGTCTCCACCAAGATTGAAGATACCGGGCACATCTGAACCAAAAATTAAAAAATCAATATCAGTGTTCAATTCCTTGCGGATGAGGTAGTCACTCGTCCATGTTTGAAATCTATTGATATCTTTCAGTAGCTGAGGTGAAAAACAGGGAATAGCGCCAGGATCCATGGCAAAAGTAAGGGTTTTATAACTCTCGTCATAGCGGATGTTGAGTGTGTCGAATGATAATTCTGATAGAGATTGTGTAGGTACGGCTTTGAGCATTTTCATTTCCTCATGGGTAGATGTCATGGTGTCTGGTATTTTGTAGGTTTATAGTCCCACCGCAAATTAAAATTGAATCGATGGTGGCTTTATCTTAGGCTCTGCCACCACATGATAGAAACAGCATTTCGTAAAATGATTAAAGACTGAGTTAGTAAAACAGTGTGATCGTGAACCATTTCAGCTTTCATTGGGAAGTAGAATCCTTTAAGTAATTGATCTTGCGCAATATAATTAGTCATTTAACCTTTTTATGGGAAACTAATTCTTATTATGGGTAAAATTTCTACTGTTTACAGTCGCAACCATTAGCTATATACATTCAAAAGAATGCCTTGATTGTTACAATAGACGAAACAGGAATACTAAAAATCAGCCACTTAGGGGTATAAAAGCCATGGCAGGCAATACGTTGAAAGAGGTTTTTAAACTACCCAGACTCTCGTTCATCTCCCAGGGACTGAGTGATGAGGCACGCCTGGAGTATGAGCAGGGACTGATTCGACTCTTTTTCACCTTTATCGTATTCACCTATCTGCTGATTTCAGATCTGACCAATCCTCTCGGCAGCACTCATGCCACAGCCACCAACCTGGCTGCTGGATACGAAATTTTCTCTTTTCTCATAATACTCTCGTTTATTTTCGCCAAACAGGGTTCGAAGCTGCGTAAGACTGTCACCATGCTGGGTGACCACATGATGACCTGTCTTGCCATGTATGGCGCGGGTGAGGTCGGCGCACCGCTGTTTACTGTCCTGCTCTGGATCACGGTTGGATATGGCGCACGATTTGGCAACAACTATCTCTATCTTGGCATGTTGCTCTCGACCTCAGGTTTTCTGGTGGTGATCAATACCACCCCCTTCTGGATTGCTCACCCAGTGGTGGGTTATGGCTTGATCGTTACCAACATCATCATACCTATTTTCGTCTCCAAAATTCTCGGACAACTGGTAGAGGCCAAGGCCATTGCCGAAGCGGCGAATCAGGCAAAGGGGCGTTTTCTTGCCAACATGAGTCATGAGATGCGCACACCGCTGACCGGTATCATCGGTATATCTCAGCTGTTGATGACCGAAAATCTGACTAAAAGGATTGCCAAGAAAGTCAACACAATGCACTCCTCTGCAAAACACCTGCTTACCCTCATCGATGACGTCCTGGATTTTTCGAAAATCGATGCCGGTGAAATCAAGATCGAAGTTCATGAGTTCGATCTGCATGCCCTGGTGACAAACGTCAGCGCATCCCTTGAACCTATCGCCAAGCAGAATAACATCAGTTTGATGACCCATATCTCCCCAGAAGTTCCATTCAATCTGCTAGGAGATCACCACCGTATCCAACAGGTACTCAACAATCTTGTCGGCAACGCCATCAAGTTTACGCGTCAGGGTTATGTGGATATCAGAGTCAATCCGTTGCACACAACGAGCTCTATGCTGAACTTAAGATTTGAGGTAATCGACACCGGTATCGGAATTGCAGAAGAGGGTTTGAAAAACATTTTTCAACGCTTCAACCAGATCGATGATTCAATTACCAGGGAATATGGTGGTTCCGGCCTTGGCACGACAATCTCCAAAGAGTTGGTCAACGCAATGGGCGGTGACATCCACGTGGAAAGCACCTTGGGAAAAGGTTCTCGCTTCTATTTTGATCTTCCCCTTGAGATACCGGAATCCGCAAAGGAACAGCGCTACACTGGACACACTACAATTACATTCACCAACAGCCTTAAATTCTATAATAGGATCAACCAGCCACTAAAACTTTGGGAAATAGGCAATGATGTGGCAAGTACAGTTGAAGAGTTGACTGAACTCATCACTCAGACAGCTTCTTTCACTGAACAACAACCTCTATTACTGCTGGATGCTGAACACGTAAGTGACAACCTGGAGCAGTTGATACAACAATTACATGAATTAACAATCAATCAGGCCCATCTGATACTGATTGACACTGTTGGTAAATTCCAACCATTCGACATACCGCCAGAAATTGATGCTGTTGTGCATGATCTGGAGAATCGACGCCAGCTCTATAACGCCATTCACACTGCGTTTCTTGATACCAGCCTACCTGAGGGTGTACAGGCAATCGATCGCTGGGATCAATCTCAAAGCCAGCACAGGCTGAAGATTCTTGTTGCTGAAGATACCGCGGTCAACCGCCTGATTCTGGGTGAGATGCTGACCAAGGCCGGATATGAAGTCGAACTGGTGGAAGATGGGGAGCGCGCGTTGGAAAAATTCGAAGATTTTGAATTCGATCTAGCCATACTCGATATGCAGATGCCCCGCATCGGTGGCTTGGACGTTATCCGCGAATACAAATCAGGGTATGGTTTGATAAGGGACATACCCTTCATCGTACTAACCGCAAATATCTCGAATGAAGCAGAACTGCAATGTAAGGAAGCAGGCGCTGACGTCTATCTGCAAAAGCCAATCGACATGCATGCTTTGATCAGCGAAATCCACCGCCTGACGGATAGTGATAACAAAATATCGGAACAGGCTCCCGCCAATTACACGGTGGTTCGTAAAACAACCCCATTCACATCCAAACAACCGCAATACCTGGACAGGGACACGCTTGACCAATTAAACAGATTGAGTACACGCGATAACTTTTTCGAAGAACTGGCAAACCACTTCCTCAAAGATGTCTACAGTTGCACCGAGCGTATGGAAATTGCACTCCAGGCTAACGACATCTCCCAGATCGTCGATGACGCACATGCAATCAAAGGTGCCGCCGGCAATATTGGCGCCATCTACCTTTTTGACAAGGCAAGCAAGCTGAACAGATCGTCGAGTGAAGAGATTAGGCGCAATGGCCAGGCTTATCTGGATGAACTGGCTACCGTCATCGATAAAACCAAGACCGCTTTGGAAAACTATCTTGAGGATAATCACATAAATTTCAAACTGATCAACCGCAAAGAGAAAGCAGATTAGACTCAACAGTGGCTATGGTGTAATTCTCCTTACCCTATCCAAGACACTCTCTATTGATGTATCCAGTGCCTTTAGTGGAAGGGTATTCCGATGCCTAGCCATTACTATTGGTACATAAGCCAGATGCAGTGCAACCTTTTCAGTTATCAGCTCGTCTCGATATTGACTGTTGTTCAATTCATAAATAGGCATTAAGGTACAACCCAGTCCTACGGCCACTCACCCTAAAATACCATCCAGGGTGCCAAACTCCATGGTTTCACCCTATATATGCTGCAAAAGGAGCCTCCAATATGCCTGACCAGGCAGATCGCCTAAAGGTATTGGCTGGCGGTGTCATCAGCCTCATCCTGATGCTCGGTATCGCCCGCTTTGCCTATACACCGCTGCTGCCAATCATGTTGGAACAGGCGGGGCTTGGACTCTCCGAGGGGGGATGGCTGACGGCTGTCAACTATCTGGGATACCTGTGTGGCGCAATCACAGCCTCACTGATCAGCGACCTGGTGCTCAAGGACCGTCTCTACCGCATCGGCCTGGTGGTGGCCATTGTCTCCACATTGGGCATGGGGCTGACAGAGAATATATGGCTCTGGTCCTTCTACCGCTTCATTGCCGGATTGAGCAGCGCGGCAGGACTGCTGCTGGGTTCCGGTCTGATTCTCAACTGGCTCATCCGTCATGGTTATCGCAGTGAACTGGGGATCCATTTCAGCGGTGTCGGTCTGGGTATCGCCTTTGGTGCGATTGCGGTTGAACTGATGCGTCACCACCTGGACTGGCGAGACCAGTGGCTGATGCTGAGCCTGATGGGCAGCCTGATGGCCATACCCGCGTGGGCATGGTTACCCCCTCCCGACACCAGCCAGGTGACACACAGCGGCGAGGTGATGGTCGACGCCCCACCCAGCCGACGTTTTCAGCAGATCTTCATGGCCGCCTACTTCTGTGCCGGTGCGGGTTATGTGGTCAGCGCCACCTTCATTGTGGCGATTATCGATGAACTGCCAGGGCTATCCGGCCTGGGCGCCTGGAGCTTCTTCATCCTTGGCCTGGCAGCGGCACCCGCCTCTATCCTTTGGGACCTGGTGGCACGTCGAATAGGTGATCTCAACGCCCTGCTTATCGCATTTCTATTACAAACTATCGGAATTCTGTTACCTGTCTTGGATCCCAGCCCCATGATGGCAATAACCGGGGCATTATTGTATGGGGGGACGACTATCGGTATCGTCAGCCTGGTGCTCACCATGGCCGGGCGCTATTACCCTACCCGCCCCGCCAAGATGATGGGAAAGATGACCATATCCTACGGCATTGCCCAGATTGTTATCCCTGCCATCACCGGCCTGCTTGCGGAGCGTAGCGGCAGCTATAGTGACGGACTCTATTTGGCGACAGCAATCATGACTGTGGGTACGTTGCTGATATTCAGTCTCAGGCTACTGGAAACCAAGCAGACGACCGTTAAAATAGACACCGGTCACTGAAACAACAGTTGTATGATCAATCGAAAACTCTCAATTGCGCCAATGCTGGATTGGACAGATCGCTACTGTCGCTATTTCCTGCGCCTTATCTCGAAACAGGTGGTGCTGTATACAGAGATGGTTACCACCGGTGCCCTGTTGCATGGCGACCGGGCGCGCTTTCTCGATTTTGATCCCACAGAACATCCGCTTGCGCTGCAGCTGGGCGGCAGTGATCCGCAAGAACTGGCCGCATGCGCGAAGCTGGGCAGTCAATGGGGCTATGATGAGATCAACCTCAATGTGGGCTGCCCCTCTGACAGGGTCCAATCGGGACGCTTCGGTGCCTGCCTGATGGTAACGCCAGAGGTGGTCGGTGACTGTATCAAGGCCATGCTGGACAGCGTCTCCATCGATGTTACCGTCAAACACCGTATCGGTGTGGACGATCGGGACAGCTACCAGGAACTGTGCGACTTTGTCGGCAGCGTCTCTGAATCCGGCTGTAAAACCTTTATCGTACATGCCCGCAAGGCCTGGCTGCAGGGATTGAGCCCGAAACAGAATCGTGAGATCCCACCCCTCTCCTACGAGACGGTGCATAACCTCAAACGGGATTTCCCCCAGCTTGAGTTGATCATCAACGGCGGCATCACCAGTCTCGATCAGGTAAGCGAGCAACTGCAACAGGTGGATGGTGTGATGATCGGTCGCGAGGCGTATCACAATCCCTGGATACTGGCCCAGGCCGACCGATTGATATTCGGTGAGTCTGAAACCTCTTTGAGCCGACACCAGGTGGTCGAATCATTGATCCCGTTTGTCGAGAGTGAACTGGCGAAAGGAACCCCGATCAATCGCATTACACGCCATATTCTCGGTCTGTTTCAAGGCCAACCCGGCGCCAGAAAATGGCGCCGGGTGTTGAGCGAAGGGGCCCATTTGGCGGGCGCCGATACACAACTGTTGCGTCAGGCGGCAGCCCAGGTTACTACTGTCTGATCCCTTCTATCGATAACTCCAGTTGGACATTTTTCGAGGCCGGCCCCAGATCGAAGGCGATGCCGAAGTCGCCAAGCGCAATCTCTGTGGTGCCAAAGAAGCCGCGTCTGTATCCGCCCCAGGGATCATTGCCGTGACCGATATGTTGAACCGCGATCACCACCGGTTTGGTGACGCCGCGCAGGGTGAGGTCGCCTTTGAGCTCGGCCTTGCCATCCCCCTTCTCGGTAAAGGCGGTTGAGGTGAAGGATGCCTTGGGGTATTTATCCACATACAGGAAATCCTCGCCACGCAGATGCTTGTCACGCTCCCCATGATTGCTGTCGACACTGGCCGGCTTGATATCCACAGATATTTTTGCGGCCTGGGGATTTTTCTCGTCATAGCTGAAACTGCCGCTGAACTCGTTGAAACGGCCCATCAGCCAACTGTAGCCGAGATGTTTGATGCGGAATTGAATGAAGGCATGGGAGCCTTTGGTGTCGATTACATACTCTTCCGCCTGAAGGGGTGTGGTAAAAACAAAGCTGGCAGCTACTAATGATATTAAAAGGTTTTTCATCGATTTCTCCATCTGTTTAATAATGAAACAAACTTTCAGTTAAGGAGCGGTTGGTGGTCATCTTTCGTAGCAGCGGCAGGGACGTCGCGGTAGCCCCTCCAGCATACCCCAAGGGCACTTCCTTCGGGCGCAGAGAAGTGCTGTAGGGGCGGCGTAGAAAGATGACTGCCAGTCGCGTGAAACTTGGGTAGTACTCCTCGTTATTTTGTTCAAAACACCAACTACTTTCGCTTTTCCTAATTTAGGATCTGATAACTGAGATACTAAGCTGGTTCAACACAGCAGATGTCAGTCTCTTAATCTGGGTTTTAATACACCGAGATATTTGCAGGCTCTACGCGGCTGATGGTGGTCTTTCTCAGCCGCTCGTTTAACTGCATATGGTTGCTAGTTTTCAATCCATTGCTCAAGCAGCTTCCCTTCCCCGTATCAGTTGTTGCGTGATGGTGGCGACCCGGGCGCCGTAGGCCTCGGCAGTGGCAATATCCCCTGTCGAAGGTGCATCACCGGGATCGACCTGAAAGCTGGCCGCCATCGGTCCCATATAGGAACCTATACGGTTCATCACCTCTGGACCGGGTCCTTGGATGCGATTCATCGAATCCGGATCGCTGGCTGCGGGTTGCATACCCAGGCTGACGTAGATCATCCCCTGCTGCATGGCATTGATCATCAGGCCCACCAGGGTATTGAGTTTGTCCCCCGAGTAGGAACTGGAGTTGGTGAAGGCCCCCGCCACCTTATCCTTCCAGGCCTGGGTGAACCACTTGGCCGCGGCGGTCTCGAGGAACTTTTTCATCTCCGCCGACATACTCCCCATATAGGTGGGCGTACCGAAGATAATTCCATCCGCATCATCGAGGCTGTCCAGGTCGGCACTCGCCTCTTCCGTGGTGAGCAGCACCGCCTCCACACCAGCGACGGACGCAGCGCCTCGATGCACAGCCTCCGCCTGTAACTTGGTGTGACCGAAGCCACTGTGATAAACGATTGCTACTTTAGTCATCCCGATCTCTCCTCAGGTTAAATCAGGTCCCCAGCATGCGCTTGAGGCTCCGGTCATGGTCAATAAAGTGGTGTTTCAAGGCAGCCATGGTATGCAACAGACTGAGAACAATGATGCTCCAGGCAAGATATAGGTGGACCTTGCCGGCGATATCCTCCTGCCCATCGAGACCGCTCAGGATTGCCGGTATGGCGAACCAGTCGAACACCTCCAACCCCCTGCCATCGGCGGTCGATATCAGATAGCCGCTGATCGTGACAGTGATGATCAGCAGATAGAGCAGCCAGTGCACCAGGGTTGCGGCCTTTCTTTCATAGGGCTTGTGGCTAGGCAGATGATCGGGGCGCGGCGTCATGAAACGCCACCCAAGGCGTAGCAGCAGCACAAACAAGAGCATCACGCCTATGCCTTTGTGCCACCAGGGCCCCAGCTGATACCAGGCATCGTAGTAGCCCAGCTCGCGCATCCAGAGTCCAAGACCGAACAGGCCATAGATCGCCAGGGCCACCAGCCAATGCAGCAGAATGGCGATCAGGCCGTAGTTCTCCCTGTCATTGGCCAGACGCATCAGAAACGGCCCTCCTGATAGTCGTTGAAGGCCTGTTGCAGTTCCGCCTCGTTGTTCATCACGAAGGGACCGCGTCGGGCAATGGGTTCGTCCAGGGGTTGGCCCGCCACCAGCAGCAACCGGCTCGATTCCTGCGCTGCTATTTCCACACTATCCCCCTGATCCAGCACTGCCAGAGTGCTCCCTTCCAGTTTCGATCCCTCGATCGATACCGCCCCCTCCACGAGGTAGACAAAGCCATTATAGGGCTCTGGCAAAGGCTCGATGAAGCTGCTGCCGGCGGGCAGGGTAATGTCGTAGAAAAGTGCCGGCGTCACCAATTCACTCACTGGTCCTGTAGTGTGTTGAGAGGTTTGCCCCGCCACCACGCGCACCTCGACGCCATCACCCCGCTCCTCCAGTGGAATCGCCTGGCTATCGAACTCCTGGTAGCGTGGGTCGATCATCTTTTGACTCGCAGGCAGATTGACCCAGAGCTGAAAGCCGGACAACAGGCCATCCTGCTGCTGCGGCATCTCGGAGTGGATCACTCCTCTCCCGGCAGTCATCCACTGCACGCCACCCGTCTCCAGAAGACCGGTATGGCCGGCATTGTCGCGATGCTCCACCTGTCCGGCCAGGAGATAGGTCACGGTCTCGAAGCCCCGGTGGGGATGGGGTGGAAAACCTCCGATATAATCATTGGGATCATCTGAAACAAAATGGTCCAGGAGTAGAAACGGATCGAATTGGGGTAGCTGTGGTCCGCCGATAACCCGGGTCAGGCGTACACCGGCCCCATCGGAAGTCTCTTGGCCAACCACGACCCTCTTAATTCCTCGTCTGTTGTTTACAAGCTGTTCCATGACAGCCTCCTCGCATAAATGCTGAGTAATTTAATCAGTTATTGTCTAGTTTATATTGTCAATATTGAAGATAAAGGCCACAATTCAAGAAACACTGTTGCAGAATTTAGAACAATGGATCGATTAGAGTGCTTAGAGAGCTTCGTTGCCGTGGTCGAGTCAGGCCAGTTCAGTGCGGCTGCGGAACGCTTGGGATTAGGCAAGTCGGTCATCAGCCGACGGGTTTCGGAGCTTGAAGAGTATCTGGGTGCACTGCTGATCCAGCGCACGACCCGGCGCCTTTCCCTGACTGACGCCGGTCGCACCTTCTATCCGCGTGCGATTCAGCTGCTGGAAGATCTGGCGGAGGCGGAGCAGTCGGTCTCCACCGCCCAGCACGCCTTGAGCGGCCGCATCCGCCTTGCCGCCCCCCTCTCCTTCGGAGTGATGCATCTAGCCCCCGCCTTGAACAGTTTCATGACCAAACACCCAGGGGTGATATTGGACATGGATTTCAATGACAGCCAGGTCGATCTGATCCAGGAGGGTGCGGACCTGGCCCTGCGCATAGGGAGGCTCGAGGACTCAACCATGGTTGCCCTGCCCCTGGCACCGATCCGCGCAGTGGTCTGCGCCAGTCCCGGCTATCTCGCCCGCTACGGTACACCAGAGACACCGCAAGCACTGGCAGGTCATCAGTGCCTCTGCTATTCAAACCTGCCGGAACCGCAAAAATGGCGATTCATCGACAACCAGGGGACTTCACATACGGTACGGGTGGAGAATCGCATGCAGTCCAACAACGGCCAGATCATCCTCGAGGCCGCCGCAGCCGGTCACGGTATCTGTCTCTCCCCCACATTTATTGCCTATAGAACCATCCTGGAAGGGCGTCTGGTGCCAATCCTCAGCAATTTCAAAATACCTGAGGCAACCGCCTATGCCATCTACCCGAACCGCCGTTTCATACCCCAGCGGGTCAGGGTGCTGGCCGAGTATTTTCGTGAGCTGTTTGGGGAACGGCCCTATTGGGATGAAGGAATCGTCGGCAGCTGAGGAAAGAGTTATGAGTGATTTTTTCAAACAATTGATGCAAGGGATGCGGCAGCACTACCGTAATCAGCATCGGGATAATTTCGATTTTGAGATCCGACCTCATAATTCGCCCTATGCTGTCAAAGCAGAGGAACGCTCGGCCCTGGAGGAGGAACTTGCCGAACTGTTGAACAGTGGGCAAAGTGCTTTAATCTTTCCCTCGATACACGGTGGCGACTACTTTCTCGAACATATCGAAGCCTTCGAGCCAATGTACGAAATGTTGGGGGACACACAAAGCCGTAAGCGCTATATCGAAGTCCTACTCTATAAGATCCTTGGTTTCACGAAGGTGAAGCTATCCTTAAACACCCCAGAATTTTGGGAGCAACGTGCTGAGATAGCCCGTTGTAAGGGTGACCTGACAATCGAGGCGAACTTCCGGGAAAGCTGTCTGCATCTATACGATTTGAGATCCATCGGCTTCGATGTTTCGATGTTTTTGTTTCAAAACGGCATCTTTGTGGATTTCGTGCTGGAGCAGTATCGTTACCAGGATCATGTTTGTGTCGAGAAGGGGGATATCGTAATTGATGGAGGTGGATGCTGGGGCGATACGGCGCTATATTTTGCGGAAAAAGGCGCTGGGAGCGTCTATGTCTTCGAATTCATCCCTTCCAATGTTGCTATCTTGCGACAGAATCTTAATCTCAACCCCCAGCATGATTCTGCGATCCATATTATCGAACATCCACTGTGGGAGAGATCCGACCTGCCGCTAAGCTATCGCGACAAAGGGCCAGCAAGCCAGGTGGGGGCTGAAGGAGAGTTTGCAGATGTGATTGAAACACTGAGTATTGATGACCTCTACCGCCGTGAAGCACTTGAACACGTCGATTTTATCAAAATGGATATCGAGGGTGCTGAACTGAGTGCCCTAAAGGGTGCGGCGAAAACAATTCGCACCCACAAACCAAAACTGGCGATTTCCGTCTATCACAAGTATGACGACATGATCGAGATCCCCCGCTACCTGCATTCACTGTGCCCCGAATACCGATTCTATTTCGACTATTACACGATCATCGGTACCGAGTTTGTGCTTTATGCGGTCTGTCCGGGATAGGGAACGACTGGTTGCAATGGGACTGGTAATTACAGTATTGACTCAATCAGGTCATCGTCTTTGATTAATATAAGCAGTTGTTCGAGATGCAAGAAACCATTTTCATCAGCTATTGTTTGTGATTCCTGAGTCAGTCTTGTTCTATATCCCCTACACAATTCAATCACCTCTTCACGGCTGAAACTCTGCTTCACCTGTTTTTCCAATATACCGGATGCAGCGCCATCAACAAGCGTCACCTCAGCCGAACGCCGAATCATTGCACTTTCACCCGTAGCCTCTTCAGAGGCTGTCAATGGACCGGTCTTGGTATATCGCTTACCCTGATATTCAAATTGTTGGCCGATTTTGAGATGGGGAAAACGCATATTCAAACCCGATTGAAACGTGGATCTCGATTACAAAGATACTAATTATCTTATTAACTGTTCGTAGTGGAAACCACCACTATCTCATCAACCGCTGCAGCACAGTGGCCAACAATCCCGGAGGTGGGAAATGTTCGCTGTCGATACTGACCGTCCTTTCGAACTCCAGTGAGGTCAAGGGCTCACGTTTTTGCAGCTGCAGCTTGAGCACGGCGAGATCAGCCTCGGAGGCATCTCCTCCCCGCTCGCACCTTTCCCGGACCCGATCCATCAACAGGGACTCCTCTGCCTGACAGTCGACTATCACCACCGGCACCTGCTGACTCTCCGCCAGCTGCTGAAACAACTCCCGCTGCCACTGTGCCAGGCAGGTGGCATCGATGATCACGGAAAAGCCCGTGCGTAGCAGCTGTTTCGCCATTCCAGCCAGATGATTATAGGTTATCCTGGTTGCACGATCACTGTAGCGCTGAGTGGAAGTATCACCATCATCCTGATCTGGAAAGAGACGCTGGCGCTCCACATCGGAACGAATCCTAATCGCCATCAATTGCTCTGCAAGCCAGCCGCTGACGGTGCTCTTCCCCGACCCGGAGACACCATGGGTCAGGATCAGAGAGGCGGGAGGGTGACGTATCAACGACTCCGCCAGATTGAGAAAACTGCGGTACTCATCCAACTGTTGTTCCCACTCCTCATGGTGCAAGCCCGACTGCATGGCCCGTATGGCGCTGACCTTGGCGCGTACTATGGCACGATAGAGTAGATAGAATCGCAACAACGGCAGACCGGCATAGTCACCAGTCCGTTCCAGGTAACGGTTCAAGAGTAGATCGGCGGCGTGATTCATACCACGATGCTGCAGATCCATGAGCAGAAAAGCGATATCGCTGAGGGTATCTATCCAACGCAATCCCGGATTGAACTCGATACCGTCGAAGGGGATTATCTGATCTTCGAAAATAGCGATATTGCCTAGGTGCAGGTCACCATGGCACTCACGAATATGCCCGGCAAAATAGCGCTCTTCCATGATCGGTTGCAGTACGATACTTTGTTGCTCGCACCATGTCTGAAGGGTATTGAGTCGCTCTATCTCAAACAGAGGTTGTTTCAACCCCCGTATCAGCCTGAAGTTTTCCAGCACTGGCCGAATGATATGATCTGGTGTGCCAAAGGGCATGCCGTTGGATATGGAGGGTATCGATTGATGGAAGTCGGCCATGATGTTAGCCAGGCGTTCGATGGCGTCCCTGTCAGGCAGGGCATGGCTGAGCAGGTCCTGCTGACGGAAACGGCGCATCTCTACCGCGTACTCGATCACGCCCTCATCGGTATTGATCACGGGACGCTCAAGCGTACCGCCTATACCCACCACGCCGAGATAGAGGTTTGGTGCCAGGCGAAGATTGAGTCGCAACTCCTCCTCGCAACACTGACGGCGCCTCTCCAGGGTTGAAAAGTCCAGAAAACCGAGATCGAGTGGCTTCTTGATCTTATACACCCGCTCCCCCACCAACAGCAGATGTGAGATGTGGGTCTCGATATGCTCGACCTTGCCCTCAGGATGGCCAAAACATGCCGGACAGTTAACCAATCGCCCTATCAAGCGCTCCTGCAGATCCGAATCTTCATGGTCCAGGGTCATAGTGGATGATGTCCTTGACTAAATATTAGATAGTGCTAATATTGCGTCCAATTTTTATCGCAGACACTCTCTGCGATGGCTCAATCCATACATCACACATCCTGATCCAAGTTTTCCAGATGTGATTGTTGGACAATCATAGATAGTTTAGAGGCAAATCCATGAATATCGACCGAATTGTTCTCGCTTTTGCAGGTGTGGTAATACTTCTAAGTGTAGTGCTTTCACACTACCACCACCCCTACTGGCTCTTCTTGACCGCATTTGTAGGTCTCAATCTTTTACAATCTGCGTTCACCGGATTCTGCCCATTGGCTACAATTTTAAGGAAGATGGGCAAGCAGAGCGGATCAGCGTTCTGATCTACAACCCTAGCCAATTCCGGCGTTTGTCCCTTTACGGTAGGTTGGCGCGGCGCAAGGATGCGCCAGTTCTAATACCCTAATCGATCTCCGTTTCATCCACATCCACCGGCTCTGCCTGGAGATCGTGGGCAGTGGCAGCGGTGACTCGTACCTCGATGAAATCCCCTGGCTGCAGATCCCAGGCCCCGGGAATGTAGACCCGGCCATCGATCTCCGGGGCATCCGCCGCACTACGGGCGACAACCTGCTTCTCTCTGACCTGGTCCACCAGCACCACCAACTTACGGCCAATCTTGGCCTGTAAGCGCTCGCGGCTGATCTCAGCCTGCACCTGCATAAAACGGGCACGGCGCTCCTCTTTTACCTCGTCTGGTACTGCATCCGGCAGCTCATTCGCCTGGGCTCCCTTTACCGGGGAATAGGCAAAACAACCTACCCTGTCGAGCTGGGCCTCGCGCAGAAATACCAGGAGCTCGGCAAATTCCGTTTCCGTCTCACCGGGAAAACCGACGATAAAGGTGCTGCGCAGGGTCAGATCGGGACACTCCCGGCGCCATCGTTCAATCCTGGCCAATACCTTCTCCGTGGCCGCCGGACGCCGCATGGTTTGCAGCACTCGCACATTGCCATGCTGCAATGGCATATCGAGATAGGGCAGGATATGCCCCTCCGCCATCAACGGGATCAGGTGATCCACGTGGGGATACGGATAGACATAGTGGAGTCGTATCCAGGCCTGCAACTCCCCCAACTCCGCAGCCAATGCCTCCAATTTCGTGGCCACCGGCCTGCCCTGCCAGAAATCGGGTCGGTATTTGATATCCACCCCATAGGCACTGGTGTCCTGGGAGACAACCAACAGCTCCCTGACACCGGATTCCACCAGCCGTCGGGCCTCTAGCATGACCTCCCCGAAAGGCCGGCTCACCAGGGGGCCCCGCAGATCCGGAATAATGCAAAAGCTACAGCTATGATTACACCCTTCGGAAATCTTCAGATAGGCATAGTGCCCCGGCGTCAGTTTAATGCCTTGTGGCGGTACCAGGCTGGTAAAGGGATCATGGGGCGGAGGCAGTTGCCGGTGCACAGCCTCCATCACCTCCGCATAGGCGTGTGGCCCGGTAACCGCCAGCACCTGAGGGTGCGCATCACGAATACGCCTCTCATCCTTACCCAGACAACCGGTCACGATCACCCTGCCGTTCTCCTCCAACGCCTCACCGATCGCATCCAGGGACTCATCCACCGCCGCGTCGATGAAACCGCAGGTATTCACCAGCACCAGGTCGGCGCCATCATAACTGGCGGAAAGCTCGTAGCCTTCGGCACGCAACCTGCTCAATATCTGTTCCGAATCGACCAGGTTTTTGGGGCAGCCCAGACTGACAAAACCAATTTTGGGTGGGGTTTCAGACATCTTTTCTGGTTCAGTAATCGAGCCGGTAGAGCTCACGTCGATATTGCATGACCTGTTCATCACCGGCATCCAGTTGATCCAGCACGGCACGCATAGAGCGACGCGCGACCCCCTTGCGATAGTCAGGATGACTGCGGGTGATCTCAAGCAGCAGGTCGAGGGCCGGCTCTAAATCGTCTCCGACCAGATGAACCGCGGCGAGTTGATAGAGTGTCTCGGCATCCCTGGGCTCTGTTTCCAGGCGTTGCAGCAGAAGGGCCGGTTCATCCGCATCCTCTGCGGTCACGATGATATCCAGATGTGCCAGCAGGTTACGTACCTCCACCGCCTCTTGTGCCTGCTCCGGTAGCGCACTCAACAGGGCATGGGCATCACGAAAGCGCTGCTGACGCATGAGAATCTTGCTCATCAATGCCGGTAAGGCGAGATTTTCCGGATCGGCCACCACCGCCTCGGCGAGCAATTGCAAGGCCTTTTCCGGCTCTCCCCCCTGCCATGCAGCTATCGCCTCACGACTGATGGGATCGAGCTGCCTCTGTACATATTTCTCCACAATCAGTGGATAGTCGGATTCTGCCTGCACACCATGATATTCAGCCACCATCTCACCCAGATGGAATAGCTTGAATGAGGGCAGACTGCGTACCCCAAACCGTTCGGCCAAGGGTTTCTGTTCATCGGTATTTATCGACACCAGCAGAAAGCGCCCCTGGTAGCGGTTCGCCAGATCGACCAGGATCTCACGCTGTTTCAGTGAGGGCCCCACCCAGGGTGCCCAGAAGTCGGCTATCACCAATCCCTGTTTGGAATTCTCGACCACCAGCCGGTCAAAATTGTCAGCAGTCCCCTCCAGGATATACGCCACATCGCTCATTTAAGTGAGCAGGCCCATGAGCGAGTCACTGGCATAGTCACGCCCCATCTCGACGACTATGGTTTCCGTGATCTCCAGATCACCCGTGTGCAGATGCGGCAATAGCTGTTCTGCGATCTGTTGCACGATCAACATCCCCGCCCGGTTGGGGTCGCTCTCTGGCAGCTTGTCGATATTTTGTCCCAGAAGCTGCAAATACTCTGCAAAGGATTGTGTCTGGTTTGATTGCTCAAGTGCCTGAAAATCCGGGGTAAAACTAATATGCAATTCGCGACCCGGTTGCTCGGGATCATCCAGCACACCAATCTTCAAAGGACCCTCTATCAACATCCGCTTCTCCGTATTTCAAGTTCAATTGCCGCACATGTTAATACGATCAGGGATATCATCAAAGTGACCTCACTAAAAACAAATACTTAGATCCTCCCGGGTATTTTCAGGCAGATTTCTCCGCTTTCAACACCCAATAAAGTATGCGACCATGTGGTGTAGTTGTTTGCTGCAGTTCCACTCAATCTGCCTTGGCTGGCCTACCGATTGATTGGAAATAAACATGCAGCAACGGTCGGCTCGTCTTAATAGTGAGCTGCCGACCTCTGTAGTTTGTGAGGTGTAAGAATGAAAAACTGCAAGATTTGCCGCTTCAGCAAAGTCTGCAACGACCTACCAGGAATCTGTATTCTGTTTCAATACCTGGCGGTGGGGGTGGTCATTGTCTCCATAGGTTTCCTCTTTGTCACCCAGGAGATATTGATTTAGGCCGCGCTAGCGCCTGAATCCAGTCAGTCCACGGCTAAGTACCCGTCATGGGCCAGCGGGTATCCATCGATTGTGGTTGATTTCGATGTTTCATCAGTTCTGCGGCGCGGGTGATCGACGATTCCCGCTCGGATTCCCCACGGCCTTTCAATAATAACATCGCATCGAGTAGGGAAACCTCTTGAACATCATAGAGAGGGAGCTGATTTTCAATAATAATTTCTTTATTAATCATGGCACTGCCTATGTTTATTAATCCTCCTACTTAAAGATATGTTAGACCTTTATAAAAATAATGCAAATCCGCTATGATGCGACCTCTAGGGTCCTAGGGCCTGTTAACACTAATCCAATGCACTCTGTTGTGCCTGAAAAAACGCCAATCAAGGCGCGAGGAGAGAAGTTTGGTCGCTCCAAATGAACGACGAGCAACGCTGAGTGGCGCTTTTTCAGGCGCACCCCAAGGGCACTTCCTTCGGGGCGCAACCCGAAGGGCTGGGGCTGTTTTTGCGCCCAGCGGCGTTATCATTCGCTCATGTAGCCGGGCTACACCACGCTCATTCTGCCTTGCTGGGCGCAAAAACAGTCCCAGCAGAGTGCATTGGATTAGTGTTAACAGGCCCTAGCAAAGGTGAGCAGTCATATGCTGGAAAATGAGATGGTCTTTATGCGCATTGGCAGGATTGGCGGCGCTCCGGCCAAATTACAATTGGCACACTCCCGTGCCGATCGTCTACGACTCAATCTTCCCCAGCTGCTTGAACTGCAGCAGTGCTTTACAGAGCATTGAGCAATGGGTGCATTCAAACCAAAGATCACTCCACTCAGCCGGGTCAAGATGCACTTTTCTCTGACCTTGCCGGATGGTACGGAAATCATCTCCACCTATGGGGATGAGCCCTTGGACTTCACCCTGGGCGACAACACCATGGAACAGATGCTGGAGTTCGCCCTGTTGGGCCTGCGTAGCGGGGATGAACAGGACCTGCTTGTATTGGGGGATGATGTCTACGGACCAAGAGACGATGCCCTGATCCACTGGTTGGACAAGCAGGAGTTTCCGCCGGGTCAGTCCCTGAATCCTGGTGAGATTATCGCATTCTCCACCCCTGAAGGTGAGGAACTTGCCGGCACGCTGCTGCAAGTCGAGGATGAGCGTGTTCAGATCGACTTCAACCACCCCCTGTCGGGCAAACAATTCCGCTACAAAGTCACCATCCTTGAGGTTGAACAAACTGAGGATGCGGATGGGAACGACTCCAGCACTACTGGTCAAACTAACTGAGAAGAGACGCCAGGCAACCTATGCAGCAAACGCATCAGATACTACTCGCCAATCCCAGAGGCTTTTGTGCCGGCGTCGACCGTGCCATCGAGATCGTCGAACGGGCCCTGGAGCTCCTTGGAGCACCTATCTATGTCCGCCACGAGGTGGTACACAATCGCTTTGTTGTGGAGAGTCTGCGTGGTCGTGGCGCCATCTTCGTCGATGAACTGGAAGACGTGCCAGACGGCCATACTGTGATTTTCAGTGCCCATGGCGTCCCCCAATCAGTCCGAGAAGAGGCAAAACAGCGGCAACTGAGGGTTTTCGACGCCACCTGCCCACTAGTGACAAAAGTCCACCTTGAAGTCGCCCGTCGCTGTCGAGACGGTTATGAGGTGATATTGATTGGTCACAGGGGTCATCCCGAGGTGGAGGGCACCATGGGGCAATGCATGGCTGATACCGATACCAGCCGCATTCACTTGGTAGTTACCCTCGAAGATGTGGAAGAGCTGGAGATCGGACACCCCGAGCAGATCGCTTTCGTTACTCAAACCACCCTCTCCATCGATGATACGCAACAGATCATCAACGCCCTGCAACAGCGTTATCCGAACATTATCGGTCCCAAAAAGAACGATATCTGTTATGCCACACAAAATCGCCAGGATGCGGTCAAGGCACTCGCCAAACAGTGTGACCTGGTATTGGTGGTGGGATCCCCCAACAGCTCCAATTCCAATCGGCTGAGAGAGATCGCCGAAAAGAACGGTCCACCGGCCTATCTTATAGACGGTGCTGAAAACATCGATCCGAGCTGGCTGGATGGCAAGCACCAGATTGGGGTCACTGCAGGCGCCTCCGCACCGGAAATCCTGGTTGAAAATGTGCTCGAGAAGCTAAAGGAATGGGGCGCTGAAAATGTCATCGAGGCCCAGGGGAAAGAGGAACAGGTTGTGTTCGCCTTACCAAAATCGCTGCTTGGTGATTCACTCTAGAATTTAATTTACACCCGATTCCCTGACTCTCAGGCAAACGCCAAGCTGTATCTTATAGGCCAGCCTCATGCAGGCTTAACCCTATGCTTGAATACAACTTACTTTCCTATTTATCTGTCATAACCCACTAAAAAGTGAAGAATTTGTTGTTTTTCAGGATATACGGACACACTCCGCCGATAAACGGTATACCCCCCCCACTAAGCATAATCTAGTCTATGTACAGATCTTATGAGGTTTGCACCTATGCATATATATCGAGGATACACACTGCTTGAGTTATTGGTCACATTAGCGATCGCGGCTGTATTGATGACGTTTGTCGTACCAGGATTTCAAGACCTGAGCGAACGCAACAATGTATCAACCACGAGTAACGAGCTGGTGAGTGCACTTTTATACGCTCGCAGTGAAGCAGTCAGGATAGAAAACAACGTCACCTTAACCCCAGAAAGCGATGGTTGGCTGGTTACAACCTTTGGAGGCGAGGACATCGTGGACCAGACAGTCGGCAATGAAAATATTTCACTGGCGGAAAACATTGCAAACAACGATGTAACCTACAACTCCAGGGGCCGTGCCAATATCACTGCCGGAGATAGCATCGAGATCAGCTTCGATGGCACGCTGAAAAGCCGTGTCTGTCTCAGCCTCACAGGACGACCCTATATCAAGACCGTCGCCGAAGGAAACTGCCCATGAAACTGCCAGCTCAACTGTCACAGAAAAGCTACGCTCGTGGTATGACCCTGGTCGAAGTCCTGATAGCCGCAGTGGTCATCGCTGTGGGTCTATTGGGCATTGCATCGCTGCAGATTAGTGCCCTTCAGGGCGCCAACGATGCGCAGATGCGTTCCAGGGCCACCGACATTATCGCCTCCTTGTCCGACCGTATGCGCTCAAACCTGACCGCTGTTGATGCCTATGCGGCACCCAATACCATTCCAACCGATTCCTGCGCCCTTGGTCCTACTGCTGAGTTGGCCACCATTGAAAGATGCGCCATGAGTCCTGACGGAACTATCATCCCCCTCGCTGAGTGCACCCCTGCAGAGATGGCAGCCTATGATCTTTGGGAATTGAATTGCGCCCTGACGGGCTCACTTCCAGGTGCAGAATTAGATATAGCTTGTCCAGTTGGTTGCGGCCCAATGGCGGAAGTGAGAGTCACCATCACCTGGCAAGTCCAGAATAGAAACCCGGACGCAGCAACAGAAACCGATACCACCATTGACCACGAAGTCGTCGCAACGATCTTGCCTGGAGTGCAACCATGAGCAGAACCATCCACAGACAGGCAGGTTTTTCCATTATCTCATTGATGATTGCCAGTGCGATTGGCATATTTCTGATGGGTGGAGCTGGAAAAATCTACCTCGACAGTAAAAGCGCCTTTAATGCAAGGTCCGCCATCTCAACAGCCACCGAAGGTGCGCGTTTCTCAGTTCAGGACCTGCGCAGAAACTTGGTCATGGCTGGCAGAGGGATTCTCGAGCAAAACGATAATGCCGGTGTCTATACCGTTGTAGACAACAACCTCAGGACTTTTCCCTGCCTTGATCCCGATGACACAGACGCATCTACCTCCGCATGCATAATTGACATAGACAGTAACGATTCCAGCGCCATTGCGGTTCGCTATGCAGTAGGCCCGCAACCCTGCGGGCAGGATGGTCCTCCCATCGACGAAGTCACACATACTGTCCGTTTTTACATCAGTGACGATGAAGAGCTAATTTGCCAGGATATCGAAACCACCGGTGGTGCTCTGGTCGTTGTCTATGAACGGGCAATGGTATCGGGCATCGTGCGCATGCGCGCCCTATATGGTGTGGACACCGATGCGGATGGCATCGCCAATCAATATCTCACCGCAACCGAAGTGGAAAATGCTGGGCGCTGGATAAACGTGGTCACGATTCGGGTCGGCATGATAGCGAGTTCCGACACCGAGGAACTCCCTTTGGCCTATCAACCGGCGGCCGCCGGAGATTTGAACATCATAGGTATGGAAATGCCTGCACCGAACACGACCAAGTCGTTTACACCGGCTAATGCGACTATTTCACTCAGAAATCTCAACACCACAGTACAGAGACAGTAATCATGAAAAGTAAACAACACCATGCCTGGCGGGTGCATCGATCACAACAAGGCGTAGCCTTGGTGGTAAGCATGATACTACTCACGATCATTACACTGTTGAGTGTAAGCGCCATGCGCAGTACCAATCTCGATTCAAAGATTGCTGTGAATCATCAATTCAAGGAGTTGAGTTTCCAGGCCGCAGAAAACGCCCTGGCACAACTAACCGGGCCTAATCCGCAAGTACAGGTACCGAATGCGGTTGGCGCCAGCGTGACCATGGACACCCCTCCCTACTATTCATCAACTGGCGTGCTTAACCAACCTGACATCGCTGCGGACCTTACCCTGGAGATGTTGGAGATCAGTCCTCCCGGTAAATATAAGTTCTCCGGTTTTGGATTAAACGTCGTTACCGTCTTGTATCAGGCAGATTCCGTGGGTCGTGTTGTGGACAATAACACCGTCACGACCAATCGCATGGAAGTAGCCCTAATCAGGAATTGAGGAGTTATAGATCATGAGTACTATGTATAGATTCTTTCCGGCTAAACAACTCGTCATTCCTCTTGGGCTCTCATTCGCCTTTTCCTTGATGAGCTCCATTGCCTATGCAGATGACATTGAAATCTATCTGCAGGAACCACCCGATCCCGTACCGCCGAATGTACTCTTCGTACTCGACGAATCGGGCAGTATGTCTAGTGGCAGCCCGAGTCGCAGGGACCGCCTGGAACAGGCAATGAGGGACTTGATCAACGACACGGATATGGGAAATGTGAATGCCGCGTTGCTCGGTTACACAACCCGTTGGGGAAACAACGGTCCTCTGTTCCTGCGTGCACACAGCGGCAACTTCAGCCTAATCGATACCAATCGAAACAATTTTCTCAATGCGGTGGATAACCTGCAAACAGTCAGCTATACACCCACGGTCAAGGCGATGGAGGCTGCAGTCGACTGGTTCAGACGTGACCGGACTTTCACCGACTTCAACGGTTTCACCACAACTTCCCCCATCGCCGGTATCCCGGAAGACAACTGGTGCCGTCCGAACCACATGGTGGTACTGACCGACGGTCGTCCCAACTCCAACTCTCCCACTAATAATCAGGCATATGGATTGACCAGTTATGAAGGGACAAACTGTATCAGCGATTCAACCTCAAACTGGCAGAATGGCCGTTGTGCCAGGGAGATAGCCAGTTATGCCTATAATACTGACTTGGAACCCAGTGCTGCCTGGCGAGAGACACAGAATATCGTCACCCACACTATCGGTTTCGATACCAATGATGCGGCGATTGAAAACTTCATGATGAGCATCGCAACCGCAGGTGGTGGCAACTACTATCCGGCGACCAGTGTTTCCGACCTGGTCAGCGCCTTCACCTCCATAGTCACCCAGGCGATGGAGTCCATTCCCTATGCCTACACGGCACCCGTCATCCCCTTCAATCAGGATAACGCGGCAGTAAGCGGCAATCGCATCTTCGTTCCGGTGCTGGTGCCGGCAGCAGAGACCTTCTGGAGAGGTAACCTGAAGAGTTATACCATTTCCACATCCACAGCGGGCGGGGATGTCGCCATTACCTTAACTGACGCCAATGGCAACGATATCGTTAACGATAATTATGAGTTTGTCTCATCAACAGACCATTGGAATACCGCTGGAAATGACGGCGCAAACCCGCTGGTTGGTGGTGCTGCACAACAAATGACAGCAGCCGGTAACAGGAATCTCTACACCAACACCAATACAGGGGCTGATCTATCAAATGCCTCGAATAGCGTTCATCGTGACAACGCGCTGGTCACCCATGCCATGCTCGGCCTGCCCGATGGCGACGATGCGGGGAGGGAGGTCCTGCTCAACTGGATCGGCTGGGACCCCACCGGCAGCGTCAGCACCACACCTCCAAGCTTTGCAGCACCTTGCGCGTCCGAGAATGGGGTGTGTGATTTACCCGAAGATACCTCTGCCACTGTTTGGTACGGCGCGTCAAGTAGCTGGGCTCTCCGTACAGACGTGACTGGCAGCATTGATTGTAGTAACGCTGTCTTTGGAGACCCGATACCGGGAACAATTAAAGCCTGTTTCTACTTAAGAACAGCACAATCCCATGAAGGCGAAATGGGGGCTCCCATCCACACCCAGCCGGCTGTCATGAACTACGGCAGTGATGATGTCATTTTTCTCCCCACCAGTGAAGGTGTGCTGGAGGCTTTCGATGAGGAGACCGGAGAGGAGTTATGGGCCTTTATGCCATCCGATCTGCTCGGTGATATCCAGACACTCTATAACAGCAATCCAGCATCCATTCCTCACTATGGATTGGATGGACCACTGACCGTGTATGAAACAGGTGGTCACAAAATGGCCATTGTCGGTATGAGAAGGGGTGGTAGGAACTACTATCTGCTCGACATCACCGATCGCCTGAATCCCAGATTCGTCACCACCATCAATTCGGCTGCAGGTCTCAGCCGGCTTGGACAAACCTGGTCCAAACCTCTCTTCGTGACCATGGAAATATCAGGTTCCACTTCCTCCAGGGATGTCTTGGTCTTCGGTGGCGGTTACGATCCGGATCAGGATACAACCACCTCCCGTACAAATGACGATGAAGGTAACGCCATCTACATCGTGGATGCACTGGACGGCTCATTGATCACCTCCATCTCTCCGGATGGCAGTGCCGGTGTGACCATCAGCGATATGAACAATGCTATTGCCGGCGACGTGCTTCCGGTTGACATCAATGCAAACGGCATCATCGATCGTCTCTACGCTGCAGACGTGGGTGGCAGGATCATCCGTGTCGACATCCCTGATAGCGAGTTTGCCGACAGAGCAATGGATGGCGGCATTATCGCTGATATCAACTCGGGCACGAGTGAGTTTAGGCGTTTCTTCAACACACCAGAGGTCGGCTACTACAACCTGGGCGGTGTGCAATACCTTGCCATCCTCATCGGTAGTGGTAATCGCACTGATCCCCTGGATGTGTCAGTCACAGACAGATTCTATATGATCAAGGACCCGGCCGTATGGATCAAGCCCACTACCTATACTGCGGTAGTAGAGTCCCAACTCTATGATGCATCTGACAATCTTGTGCAGGACGGTAGTGCGACTCAGCAGGCTCAAGCATCCAATTTGTTGGCCACACTCAACGGTTGGTACATTGACTTTGGCTATTCGGAGAAATCCTTCTCCAAGGCGGTGCTCTATGACTACGCGGTACTCTTCACCACCTTCAGTGCTGAACGTTCGCCGGAATTGGCAGCTTGTGAAGCACGCGGGGCAATTGGTGTCGGACGCTTCTACGCCATCAATATGCGAGACGGATCCGCCATATTCGACGGTCTAGGCGGCAGTGAAGGCACCCTCGACGGCAACGACCGCTCCAAGGTGCTGAGTATGCTGGGCATGCCACCTTCACCCACACTGGTTTTCCCAGAGGGTGAAGAAGCAGGTACACTCGGACAGGTTGTCAAGGCGTTGGTAGGCCTGGAAGAGGTCTATGAATGGCCAGACAGATTCCACCCGATATCTTGGGAAGAGGTAATCCATGAGTAGATACAGACATATCCCCAGGGGATTTACTCTGATTGAGTTGATGATCGCTGTCGCCATCATAGGGCTTTTGGCTTCATTCGTTGTCCCTATGTACGTGGAGTCAGTCAGGCGGGGACACAGAAGTGACGGAATGGATGCATTGACTGCGGCGGCGCAGAAGATGGAGGTGATAAAAGCCCGTACAGGTAGCTACCCCGCAACACTGGCCGAAGCCAACATCAGCGAAAACAGTGCTGATGATTATTACGGCAGTTTGACTATCGCTGCGCCAACGGGCGCTTGTCCCCTGGCCAGTTGTTACATGCTGCAAATCGTTGGTCAGAATGGGCAGGAAGACGGCAACGTCACAGCCTATCGCCTCCATTCCACCGGACGCAAGGAACAACTTAGAGGTACCGACTGGGAAGACGGCTGGAAATAGACTTGAGCCCCCCAGGATATACTTTGCCTCACATGGAAGTGAGGCACACCCCTCTGCATAGATTTCTAACACTGTTTTAATCTCACTGCCTACCCTTTCCACATCTAAAACCCCCGATAGATATCTCAGAACGCCCTGCCGGCAACGGCCTATATAGGGATAAGCGGTAAGATCAAGCCGACAAACGGTACTTACCTTCACTCTTATCCAGCGGTAGCCTGAATAGGGAACAAGGAGTGTTCTGTAAGGACGTAAAGCAGGGATCAGCTTAGCTCCATTCAACTATCCCCTCTTTTCGGCCTGATTCGATATAGCAGACTGTTGCCTGCTTCGAAAGGAACGCTGACTACATTTTGTATCTTTCTCGGTGAGATATATCTGCTGTGAAAGGTCGTGGTTATCGAGGCCAAACCAATGTCGACCATCGCTCATCGACAAAAACACCAGGGCATGACACTCATAGAAGTGTTGATTGCCGCAATCATCGTCGCCATAGGCCTGCTTGGGGTGGCGAGTCTGCAGATTGCCGCGCTCCAAGGTTCAAGCAATGCCGACTACCGATCCAGAGCAATAGATTATGCAACCGCTCTTTCAGACCGCATGCACGCAAACCTGATGGCCGTCGCCGATAACGAATATCTGGGCAGCCCAAACTGCGATGTCGGGTCAGGCCCAGCGCTACCCAACTGCTCCATGACCCCGACAATGGACAACTCCTCATCCGTCGACCAGTGCACCCCGCAACAGCTGGCAATCTTTGACCTGCACCAAATCAGTTGTGGAACCGGCATACAGGAGAGTCTGCCAAACGGGCAGTTGCAGGTTACCTGCCTGGATGCGGATAGCAGCGATACAGATATTTGCAGTGATCTCTCCCGCCTTTTGATCAGAGTCAGTTGGCAACACCAGGCAAGAGTGACCGACCTCGATACCGACGAGGTGGATGAGATTATCCTGACTGTCATCCCCAGAGTACCATAACATGCAGGTAAAAAAGTATTCTCAGACTGGTTTCTCCTTGTTGTCGCTGTTGATTGCCACTGCGATCAGTCTCTTTCTTGTGAGTGGTATCGCGAAGATCTATATCGATAGCAAGAACGCCTTTAACGCCACCGCGGCCAACTCCGTAACCACAGATAAGTATCGATTCGTATTCGAGGAGCTGCGTCGCGCATTGATCATGGCGGGAAGAGGCATAGCCACATCGGCAGACAGCCCATCCGCATATAGGGATGGCCAGCAGGACAATGGCACCAGAACATTCCCGGCCCTGGAACTGGTGCCGGATAGCATCGTAAGCGGCACGCCCCACTCCGGGGCAGAATGGAGCCCTGCCCCCGAGGAGTCCAGCATCGTGTCGGTGCGCTATGCATCCGGGCCCGCACCCTGCGGTTTGGACGACGACACCATGGATGATGGAATTGTCACGGTACGCTTCGTGGTGGACCGGGAGGGTGACCTCAACTGCGAGGCCTATCTGGACGGAGACTTGATCCAATCCCAGCCCATCGCCTCGGACATCGCCCAGATGCGGGTGCTGTATGGGGTCGATACGGATATCGAACCTGACAGCTCTGCGAACATCTACCTCACTGCTGATGCCGTCGATGCGCAAAACTGGATGAGTGTGGTATCGATCAGGGTCAGCCTGGTTGTGGCCTCCGGCGCTGGTTATGAACTGCCCTGGCCCTATCGCCCGCAGACACCGGATCAGCTGGACCTGCTGGGGGCCAGATTCACCGCACCTGACAACAACTACATCTACAAGTCCGCCAGCACCACCATCTCACTGCGCAACCTGCACCATATGTATCGCCAGTTTGCCGATATCTGAGGAGTTGCCATATCCATGCCTCAATCAACATCCATTTCCAAGCAATCCGGCGTTGCCCTCGTGGTCAGCCTGATCGTCCTCACGATCGTGACACTGCTCAGCATCAGCGCCGTGCAAAACACCAACCTGGATACCAAGATCGCAGTGAATCATCAATTCAAGGCATTGAGTTTCGCTGCAGCCGAAAATGCCCTGGCCAAGGTAATCGGGCCGGATTTAACCGTCATTGACGACTTTGACATACCCTCCCAGGTGAATGAAGTCAGTGAACACGACAGCTTTTTCGTCTCGCCTGAACCAGGGGATGAACATTCGGATCCACTGCTGAACGCCCATCCTCCCCTGAGGGCAAGCCTTAGCATGATGTATCAAGGAGAGAGAGAGGGTCTCTTCTTCTCCGGTCACCAGTTGGACAATACCACCCATCTGTTTCTGACAGACGCAATCGGCACGGTCGGCGAAGGCCATACCCATACCCATAACCGGATGCAAGTGGGATTGCTAAGACAGAGGTACTGATGTCACACAACCGCACTCAACATATTCAGAATCAATATCATTCAAGCCTCAGGTCTTTAGCACTCATCCTGCTATGGGTGGTGATTGGCTCCAGTAGTGCCGATGACATCGAAGTCTATCTGCAACCGCCGGTGGAGCCGGTGCCACCCAATATTCTGTTCCTGCTGGATGAATCCGGCAGCATGGGTGGTCCAGTCGACCAGAATAATGTGACGGCCGGCTCACGCAGGGATGCCCTGGTCAGCGCATTGCGCAGAATTGTCGACCATGAATTGCTCGACAATGTGAATGCGGCACTGCTTGGCTACACCACATCGGGTTTCGGCGATGAAGCCACTACCAGACTGGAAGCCCTCACCGGCGATTTCGCTATCGTGGGTGATGAGCGTTCAGCGTTCCGCTCGGAGATCGATAATTTACAGTCCCTATTCTATACTCCAACCACGGATGCCCTGGCAGCGGCAGTCGATTGGTTCAATCCCAACAGGATACCCACCCAGATTCAGGGCAGCAGTCTGCAATCGCCCTTGAACGGCGACCCGGAGGAGCTCAGGTGCGCCCCCAACCGATTGGTTCTGCTCTCCGACGGTGCCCCCAACACCACCACCAGAACCGAATATGAGGGCAGTGTATGCGCGCAGGTCAACCTTTTCGACAATTTCGTAGACAGCAATAACAGCCCCCCATCCTGGTACAACGACGGTGCCCGTTGCGCCTACGAGATCAGCGCCTGGGCCTACCAGACTGATCTGGCAACGGATCCGGGTTGGGACGGGGTGCAGAATATCCTCACCTACACCATCTCCTTCGGCGCCCCGGAGGATTCACCCACCCGCCAGTTCATGGATGGAGTGGCAGGCGTGGGGGGTGGTATCTCCTGGCATGCGGATAACGAAGACGATATCGTGAATGCTTTCACTACCATCATCGAGGAGGCCCAGGACTCCATCGACTACGCCATGAACGCCCCCGCCATCCCTTTCAATCCGGACAACGCGGCAGTCAATGATGAGTATATCTTCGTCCCCCTGTTCTACCCGGAAGCGAGGAATTTCTGGCGCGGCAACCTGAAAAAATACCGCATGGACGTCACTGACGATGACATTCAGTTACGCGCAAGCGATGGCCAACTGGTGCTCAATGAAGACCACACCTTCGCCAGCACCGTTGACCTGTTTTGTCAGCAAGCCGGTTGTCAGCCGGACGAGGGTGACCCCCTCAACGGCGGGGCTGCGCGTAACATGACAGGCTTGAGAACACTCTTTACCAACCTGAATCCTGGTGCATCCCTCGAGCATGCTTCAAATCGCATTCATCGGGATACAACCGCCATCACCCCCGAGATGCTCGGGGTCACCAGCGAGGAGGAGCGCACAATTCTGCTCAACTGGATCAGCCGCCATCCAGAGTATGTGGCCACTGAAAACCACCCCGCCCGCGATGGGGTCATGGGGGCCCCGATCCATACCCGGCCCCAGGTGGTCCGTTACGGGCAGCAGAGCACCGTCTATCTACCCACCAGTGAAGGTGTGCTGGAGGCCATCGACGCCGACACAGGGGAAGAGCTCTGGGCCTTCATGCCCCAGGACCTGATGCCGAATATCCGCCATCTCAGGAACAACAACCCATCCAACACACCCTACTACGGCCTTGATGGACCCATGACCATCTATGAAATCGGTAACCGTAAGCTCGCCATCATCGGTATGCGCAGGGGGGGCGAAAAATACCACTTGCTCGATATCAGCAACCGACTGGCCCCCGAGTACATCACTGAGATCTCCAGAGAGGCCTCCCCAAGTCAATACGCCAGGCTGGGCCAGACCTGGTCAAAACCCCTGTTTGTCCAGATGCGGGTCGGCGGCGCCAATCGGGATGTGCTGATCTTCGGTGGCGGCTACGATCCCGACCAGGACAATAGCAACCTGACAGACGACCAGGGGAATGCGATCTATATCCTCGACGCCGCCGACGGCTCACTCCTGACATCCATATCCAACACCGATGCCAGCCACACCATCGATGGGATGGACCATTCCATACCCAGCAATCTTGCCACCGTGGATATCAACGGCAACGGCCTGGAGGATCGCATCTATGCCGCCGATGTGGGTGGCAGAATCATCCGGGTGGATTTTCCCGATGAGGAGAATGAGAGCAGCGCCATTACAGGTGGTGTATTGGCCGATATCAATCAGGGATCGAATGCCCACCGGAAGTTCTTCAACACACCCCAGATCGGCTACTATGCCAAGGGCACCCGGCAATTCCTGGTACTGATGATCGGTACGGGAGACCATGCCAATCCCCTGGATGCGGATTACCAGGACCGCTTCTACATGATCCGGGACAACGATATCTGGGGCCGTGAAATCACCGATGAGACAGCGGATGATGGTGATTTCATCAATGCAACGACGACGGTCCTGAATCATGGTGAAGTGCTCACCGACCAGTACCGGGGCTGGTTCATCAATCTGCCGGCAGGAGAGAAGTCATTCTCCAGGGCGATTCTCTACGACTACGCCATCTTCTTCACCACCTATCGCGCCAACATAGAACTACCGGATGATCCCTGCCTGGCATCATCCAACACCGGGACAGCAAACATCTATGGGCTCGACCTGATCAGTGCGAACGCAGCCATCAACTGGAATGGCGCCACAGAGGACCCACTCACCATCAGCGACAGATCCACGGAGTTGCAACTGCAGGGCATCCCGCCCTCCCCCATGCTGGTATTTCCCGGTGGTGAGGACAGCGATGGCAATACAACCCTGGGTAAAAAGATATTCCTCTTCGCCGATCTGGAGAAAAAGCACGAATGGAGCGACCGCTTCCTTCCCATCTACTGGGAAGAGGTGATTGAAGACTAGCAGCTAGTCGATCCAGGGCCTGGTCCTGACAAAGACACCATCCGTCAGAACATGCTATTCTGCTGTGTTCGATCCTGTGGATTCGGCATGTACTGACCAAGCCGGCCTTCAAACATTCAAAAGGTTTTTTTCATGACAGAGTGCCTGATAGTGGGTGGCGGCATCATCGGCATGCTCACTGCCAATGAACTGCACAGCGCAGGAATGGCTGTCACCTTGATCGAAAAGGGCAACCCGGGCCGCGAATCCTCCTGGGCGGGGGGTGGCATCATCTCACCCCTCTACCCCTGGCGCTATGCCGATTCCATCTCCAAACTGGCGCAGTGGAGTCAGGATCACTATCCCGCCCTGGCGGAGATGCTGATCGAAGCCGGCGGTCCGGATCCTGAATATCTGAAGAGCGGGCTATTGATCCTTGAGCCCGACGATGCCGATAGCACGGTTGAATGGTCCGAACGTTTCTACCAGCCGCTCCAGCTCATCGACCAGCAAGGCATCCGTGAATGCCAGCCCGGATTGGGCACCGATGCCAAAACAGCAACCTGGCTGCCCGAAGTGGCGCAAATACGCAATCCCCGGCTCACCAAGTCCCTCTATCATGCCATCCGCAACAAGATCGATATTCAAGAGCAGACAGAGGCCTCAGAACTCCTGATTGAGCAGGGTCGGGTACGGGGCATCATGACCCCCACCGGCACGATCCAGGCGGACAAGGTCATCATCTGCGCCGGCGCCTGGAGTGGATCCCTGCTAAGCAGCATCGTCACCCCCCCGAAGATCGAACCGGTACTGGGCCAGATGATCATATTTCGCCATCGCCCCGGCGAGATCAGCCGCATCGTCCTGCACAACGACCGCTACATCATCCCCCGCAAGGACGGCAGGGTACTGGTGGGCAGCACCCTGGAGCACAGGGGCTTCGACAAACACACCACCGAACAGGCGAAACAGGCGCTGGCGGCATTCGCCCTCGCCCACTTCCCCAGCCTGTCCGAGGCCAAGATCGAACACCACTGGGCCGGCCTGAGACCCGGCTCCCCCAACGGCATCCCCTATATAGGACCGGTCCCGGAAATCAGCGGCCTCTACCTCAACGCGGGGCATTTTCGCAACGGGGTGGTGCTGGGGCCAGCCTCCACCAGGCTGTTGGCGGATATAGTACTCGGGCGCCCGACGATTCTGGACCCAGCGCCCTATGCTATTGATGCTGGACGGGAAAATGTTGTCTAGGTGGCATTGTGTACTCTATTCCAGAGCTGCCAACCAGGTGTGGTTTGTCAGACAGGGAAAAAGTGGACCCGAAAACGGCTCAACGGCTATAATTGCCCGCTTTCGGCCGATGTAGCTCAGTCGGTAGAGCAACTGATTCGTAATCAGTAGGTCGGCGGTTCGATTCCGCCCATCGGCTCCATTTTTAGTTTATTATTCATATAGTTATTATATTTTTTCCGGGTTTGATTTTTTAGCAATTATTCAGTGCTACGCCGGTGCTACATATAAGCATGATTTAGCCCCCCCTTCCTTTCAATAACAATCAACTCAACCTTCTAGATATGTTTTCCACGTCTGTGGGTTCTAGGAACCACAGCATGTTATGAACTTCATCGGAACAAAGAAACTCGATCGCCGGTTTGTTTTGTGTCACTCACTATTTGCAATATTTACACAGAAGGCACCTTAGACTCAGGAGATGGTTAAGATCAGGCATTAAATACCTACGCTGACATTAAAAACCTTGCGGTATACAGTTATTTGTTCTAAAACTGAAAGCAGTTCAATTTCTCCACATTCATAGGGATGCTTTTCGGAATGGAACTCAAAAAAACGGTTAATCCAAGCAGGACGACTTTTCTCAATGTTTGGAGACTAATCAGGAATTTTCGAGGAAATCTGGATAGTACGGTAAAGATCAAGATTTTCCTTATCCAGTTTTTTTTAGAGTCTTTCTCAGCATTCATTCGCCCAGTGATACGAAAAAGACTAATACCACCACTGCGTTTGCATCTAAAACCCGCAAATCTGAGTTCTTGTCATTTTTCTCCGTTCTCCTTAAGGCTAGCTGCCTACTTCAATTTCATTAGAAAAAGAAGATATGTAGAACCATTGGTGGTATGACGCAATATTTGAGTCATTGGTATAACACGAAAATTAGAACCGTAAACAAAAAAATCATCTGTTAGGTGCTCATGCATCCAACATCTAGCATTCACATAACAATAGGGTGCGAAGGATATATTTATGAAAATGTTGATCGTTGCATTAATGCTAGTGTTTGCCTGCAGTGTTGCAATGTCCCATGGTGGCGGTTGCCGTAAGAGTTCACCTCCTGGGCAATGCTGTCATATGGACAATAGCACTGGCATTGTGCATTGCCACTAAGTCTGCATTACTCAAAGAAGTGAAAAACATGTTTTATGGCACATGGAGGTGTCGTCCAACCAGCACCTCCAACTTACGAACCAAACGCTACGCTCACCCCCGAAATTTGACAATATGAGTAAATACTGACGAATAGAGAATCTATATTGGAACGATATAGCGATATGGACCAGGACTCTGGTGTCATAGCTTACAAAAATAAAACTGATTTTATTTTCGTTCAATGTAGTGATGACTCAATATATCTTTGTGCCTATTGGCAAATTTAGAAATTTATGATTACCCATGAAACGACATCTCATATCGAGTCCTTCATTTAGCCGCATGGCTTACACCGACTACATGATGTAAATTGAAAATGAATCACTTTGAGGAATAGACTTGCACAGCAATAATTGTATTGAACCAGAATCAATCTGCCAGACAGTGTCAGACGCTATCTAGCATATTTCTGCAACCCAAAGCGGACATTTTATAAATTTGGATTTTCTCCAAAAAAGAGCGGAGTTTAGGAAAGCATAATGTCTCGGAAAATAGGTGGGTTATGGATTATATGTGATGACCTAGAGGTCGGCGAAAGTCTACAGAGAGGTCGTCGAACTGTATCTATTAATCTTAGCAAAGCGGCTTTATCGGGCAATACATCGATTCTGTCATTAATCTCTACGAACGAAAATGAAATCAATTTCATAGCGGTTTGTACAGCTAACAAAATATCCGGAGATCTTGAAAGAAAGTTTTCGATTGGCCCTGCAATCGAGCTAACTAGTCCTCTAATTATCGATCACGTACTAGATAAAATTTCTACAAAGTTTAGCAATCACATTCACAAACCTACCCGAAGGGTGTCCGGTATTCCCCCCGCTAGCTGGGAGGCTTTACTTGATTGCATTATTAGTACAGATAATATTTCAAAGAGTGATATTGAACATCTAATTCAGGTGATTGCGTCACGAGAGAAGATGAAAAGAGTTCCTCTTAAAGATGTAATTGCTTACGAGCACGATGCAGTAGCTGTTTCACTAGAAACCTTTCAAGGTTCTAAAGTACGTCAGCAATATCTTAGTAATACCCCGATTGAAAAAGAAGCTCCTTTTATTAAGTCTCTAGAAAAAAGCGGTGCGAACGTTCTTGAAGATCACATGATCGAAAATGATTTAATGCAATTTCCTGGTGTCGATCAAATGCGACGGCATTTGGTTGGCGCTGTCGAGATTCAAACTGAAAACGGAAAGTTAACTCTTTTGAACTCTAACAGAACCAAGATTGAAAATACTTTGGGTGTAGATTTAGTTTATTACCACCACTCATACAGGTCATTTGTTTTAATTCAGTATAAGCGTTTGACTGGGAGTCCTGAACCAATATACCGGCCAGATTCTGATGGCAGCTACAAAGAAGAAATTTCGCGTATGCGTAAATTCTTGAATGAAAATCCTTTGGAAAACAGCAGCCAAATTGAAGAATATAGAATGAATAAAAACCCCTTCTTTTTTAAGTTCTGCAACTCAAACTCTAAAGACCATTGGAGTCGAATGACTCCAGGTATGTATATTCCTTTAGAGCTTTGGGAGAAATTTATTGTATCAGATCAATCAGTTGGCCCGCGTGGCGGCAGATTTATAGGTTACGAAAATAGTCAGAGGTGGTTAAACAACTCAGAATTCGTGGCATTAGTTCGTAAGGGGTGGGTAGGATCAAGCAATTCAATGTCAAAAAACATAAATTCAATTATTGCAGATAAGTTGGCGGCAAATAGGTCTGTTGTGTATGCAATTCATGAAAAAAGAAAAGAACCGGAAGAGCACTTGAGAGATGGTCGAGGGCGGTTTTCTTCAGAAAATGATATGGATGCGATTTAAAAGGTGAAGTTCACTAATAACTTAATAACTTAATTGACAGCCCCCCTACCCAGTGTTAGCTTTTCCTCATGCCCAGACATGGACGTCTACACATCCCCGGTGGCTGCTATCACGTGATGGGTCGCGGTCTAGAACGTCGCCGGATTTTCTATGCTGACGCGGACAAGCAGGACTTCCTCGACCGCCTGGGCGAGACGCTGGCGCGCAATGGATCCCAGTGCGTGGCGTGGTCGGTGATGACCAATCACTATCACCTGTTAATCCGCGTAGGGGATCAACCACTCGCCAAGTTGATGGCACCTCTGCTGGGAGGTTATGCCGGTCACTACAATCGCCGTCATCACCGTAGTGGTTACGTTTTTCAGAATCGCTACAAATCCATCCTTTGCGACGCTGATGCCTACTTGCTGGAATTGGTGCGCTACATCCACTTGAATCCCCTACGTGCTGCGATGGTGAAAAATCTGACTGACCTGGATAGATATCCGTGGACCGGTCATTCGGCCCTCATGGGGCATCGAAAGCAGGATTGGCAGTCTGTTAGCGAGGTACTGGGCTTGTTTGCCCGAGGATTGGGTACGGCGAGACGTCGCTATCGGGAATTTGTCGTCCAGGGTCTTGAGGAAAGGGACTCGGACGAGCTACTGGGAGGAGGCCTGGTTCGCAGTTACGGCGGATGGGAAGGGCTCAAGCGCTTGCGCAAGGAACACGTGTACTGTATCGGTGACGAACGCATTCTAGGCGATAGTGACTTCGTCGAACGCGCACTGGCTCAAGACACCTTGAAGGTCGAACAGGCCACACAGCGAATTCAGGCCGGCTGGGATCTGGATCGTCTCATTCGCAGGGTGAGCCAGTATTGTGGCATCAAAGAGGAACAGTTAACGCAAAAGGCCCGAGGCAATGACTTGTCTCTAGCAAAGGCACTGATCTGTCTTTGGGGCTCACAGGAGCTAAAGTTGAGTCTGCGCGAGATCGCGCACCGCTTGTCCATCAGTCAACCCGCCGCCTCACAATGGGTGAATCGTGGCAGGAAATTCTGCCGTGAATTGGGGATAGAATTCGAGGTGATAGATAGTTAAGTTATTATCTTATGAGTGTCCCCATTTCCCACAATCTATTTGGCCTCGGATGCAGTTGCTCCATCAGCCGTCGCTGCCTCACCTGCTATCGCACTTGTGGCCGATGCTCCTGATGACTGGCTCTTTACCTGGTTACGTGTGCTACTTCCAGGGCGTTTTTCCGGATACTTCTCGTAGTACGATTCCTCCATCGTCTTGAATCCGTATTTTGCAATCACCGCATCGTAGACATCGCAGGATTTCTGGTGTTCACCTTTTTCGGCAAGGGCCTCGGCAATCTTCACTTGCTCGCCGATGTCATTGGAGGTCGCATGATTCATCTTTCCGGCCATGGTCAAGTCCAGCATACCCTTGGTTACAGTCTGGTATTTACCGAACGGTGTACCCCCTCCATTGCATTCAGCACCCCAGGAGACAAAGGGTGTCGATAAAACCAACATTGCCGCACTGATACCGATTCTGTTCATATCTTCCTCTTTTGTATGCTTTTATTCGATTCACGAAAAGGTATAAGTAGAATAGCCGCACCACCCCTGCTTAGCAAGGTAGCAAACTGGTAGCGATCCCAAGGTTAGGCGTTCGCTGATAACCCCGTCTTTGACATGCCTCTTTAAGTTTTCTACTCGCATCCACAAAACCCTTCAACCGGCCTTCAAAAATTACTGCGTCATGTAGACCCAGTGCTGATGATGAATCTGTAATCATATAGAATTAGCGGTTGTTTTTTCTAGGATATCGCCTCGCTTTAAAAAAAATAAGTCATTAGGGTTCAACTGTGCATTTAACTTAAAAATCTTGTTGATTTGACTCGGCTAATATTGCGTGCACATTTTCTCTAATCAATATATTTGGATCATTAACAAGCTGACTCAAATAAGAGCTAGCTTGATCTCCTCCAATTTCACCCATTGCACTGACTGCGTTTAGCCGGACGTCATTATCAGAATCCATCAACAAGCCTGAAATAGCATATACGGATTGTTCACTCTCAAATTCACCAATTGCTTTAATAGCCGCTATTCTGACTTCTTTATTATCATCGAATAACATGGGTTCGATATATATAGCTAGAATATCGTCCCTATGTTGCGCAAGCGCTTCTAGCGTCATTATACGTACTATCGGTACATTATCGCTCAACGCATCGATTAATAGTGAAAATGCTCCAGGGTGCTTTAGTTCACTGATGTATTCAATCGTTGCAATACGTACTATTTTCTCATCATGTTTCAATAGCTGCGTTAGCTGCATCAATGTGTCGTATGATGAAAGATTTGCCTGTTCCAATTCCATAAGTCTACGCAACTCCGGATGCGATTCGTATGCTTCCGGTTGTTTCAATTCAGGCGTATCTGTGTCCAATTTCAATTCTGAATTAGTAGGCTTGATAAATGCAACTTTTTCTTGTGAAGCTACTTTTTTATGGGCAAGCTTTCCTGTTTCAAGCATGATGCCTGCCTTGTCTGAAACCTCGCTTTGCGGAGAATTCACAAGCAGGTATGCCGTGACAACGATGCCTACAATAATAGCAATTGAAACTACGCTGTATTTGCTCATTGATCTTCCTGTATATATCAACCCTCACCATTCCTGGTGAGGGTTGTCTCAAGTTCATTCAACAACAAAGCAACTTTCCATTGCGGATTTGTTACCACTTTCTGCACGTACCAGAATTTCGAACTTATATTCACCTTCTTCAGAAAGTTCAAAAAAATCTGGATCGCCAATTGTCCACTCAGTCATTTCTGCTGGAATAATACTTGTCGATTTGTAATCCGTCTCATCGATTTCCACTACCACTTCGTAGTACCGAACACTCACATCACCATACTTACCAAGCTCTTCATGTGAACTAACTACCGCATCCCATGATAACGTAACTGGGGCAGAAACCACTGGTAGCTCATCTGCATCACAGTCTTCAGCTGCTGGCTGTCCATTGACGGTGACGTTACCAGGTGCTGAAGGAATGACATGAGAAAGGTACACTTCACTTTCCCGCTCCTCTCCATCCAGAGTGATACCTTCGATTTCATATATACCTTCAGGAAAGCGTTTAAAGAATTTCTTTGGATCAAGCTCATCAAAGGTCGGCTCGGCACTTTCGAAAAACAGCTCTGTAATACCTTGTTTTTTGAGCCGACCAATCGCACGGACATACATCATACGACGCTCGTAGGGGTCTTCAATTTCAAGTCGTTTCCACTCATCGCCGTCAATCTTGCCGTGGATACCAAGGTCTCCATCGGTATCATTCAATTCAAAAAATAACTCGGCCTCATCAAATGGTATATCTACTTCCGCTATTGCCATGGGAGAGGCCCCTAACAATCCAGCCATCATGATACAAAGGGGTAATTTGGGTAAATACATTTCATTGGTCCTCTTATATATGTGATGATCACAGGTTCTTCCTGTGTCAATAATATTAAGTGTATCCCCTGAAATTCCCCTGAAAGTAATCTGAAATTTTGCTGAATAATAGGTTTTGTGTAATATAAATAGTGATCCGTACTGCACTAAAGGAAAAATGCATGAAAATGGTTTTTTTATTATTAGTTTTATTAATATTCCTTACATCGCCCTGCTATGCCGTTAGTAAGGAAGAAGTACGAATAATTATCGATAATTCTTACCCGGGAGCACGGATTACTGAAATCGAAAAAGAAAGGTATAAGGGGAAAAAGATCTACGAAGTAGATTTTGTTTATAAAGGAGACAAACTCGAGGCCATCATCAGTCTCGATGGTAGTATTATCAAAGTTGGTAATGACGATTAATCATTACACATTATAAAGATTGGACAACAGAGCACTGTTGACCCGGTTTAAATCATATTGGCCTCTGCACTATTTCGCTTTGCGATAACCACTGTGTATGTTTATACCTACTAATAAATAATAGTTCCTAAATATAGTATCCAGAGAACAGTAACAGACCTGTACTTACCAGACTTATACAGCATACAGATTAATCTTGGTTTCTGATAATTCGCTGAGGATGAATCAATATTGTACAACCAGCGGCAGGCCGCTGATTGTAACAATGAATACACGTTGACTATCGAGGGCTAACTTCACATCCAGATGGATTATTCTAGCTAGCGCATCTACCAGGGTCAGTCCCAATCCAGAATGATCGTAATCACCCTTGGCCTTGTCTTTGCGCCAAAAGCGGTCCTTCATATGAATAATGTCTTCCGGTTTTATATCAGTGGCCACGTTCTTTACGTACAACACGACATTATTGTTGCGAATTTCAGCTGAAATTTCTATTTCTTCCTCATCGGGACTATAACTAACAGCATTGATGAACAGATTGCATAGAATCATACTGAATTTCTCACGATCAGTTGAAATAATTAGATCACTTGGTATCTGTTTAACCAGCTTTTTACCCGCATACTGACTGTTAACAGATTGCTGCCAGACCTCATCACAAAATCGCGACAATTCGATATCTTCGGGATCACTGTGTAGTAATCCTGCCTCCGAGCGGGTAAGTTCGAGTAACGTCGTAACGATTTTTTCCATCTGTTGAGAAATCTCTCCTACATCAGTAAAAAATGCGTTAACCTGTTTTGGATCATCTGGCATCATCTGCCCCACCTCGGATAAGGTCCTTAATTCAGACAATGGCGTACGTAACTCATGCGCTACGTTAGATGAAAAGCGTTGCTCTCGTTCGAACGCTGACTGTAAACGTTCCAGCATATAATTTAACTGGTTTTCAATAGGCGCTATTTCCAAACTTTGCACTCCTTCATGCTTCAACCGCGCATCCAAGTTTGATTCATCGATCTCACCTACCTGTTTAGCCAATGAAGACAACGGCATTAGCCCCCTACCAATCAGCCGCCATACCAATAAAGCGGATACCAGTAAAACGGTTATGATAACTAAAAATATGGTAAATCCAATCGAGAACAGAGTTCTATTTAATGAATCTCTCTCACGTGCAAATACCAGCGATATCGGTTTAGGTTGTGGCAGTTCAATGAGTTCCTCGATCTCATCTTCATCTATCTCAACACGTGGCATGAAACTGATTTCGATAAGACGCCCCTTTCGGCCATCGGGCAATCTAAGATTGGAAGTTTGAAAAGTGTCTATCGCGACTCCAGCCAGCGGAAGATTAGATTCAGCCAGTGAGGGCGACTTAATCAGTAACCGCTCGCCTTCTTCCCACAACTGGTAATACTCTGGCGAGTCACCTGCCAGGAACTCTGACATTAGGCCATCTTCGGCAAAATCAAACTCTAGACCCTCTTCATCAAGTTCAGTCAGAGATATAAGTGCCTGCGCCTTGTCAAACAACCCTGTATCATAGACCTCTACCACATGATTTTTGATTCTGGTGTGTAAAAATACAGCGGTAAGTGACAACACCACGATTAACGCACTGATAATTGAAACATTAAGCTTTGTTTGTATCGAATGCACGCGATTTCACTCAACTAAGTAACCAAAACCGCGTCGGGTTTTAACCAGGGATGGTGCCCCAGTTGCTTTTAATCGTTTGCGTATCGAACTGATATGGGCTTCGACCGCATTACGTGTCACGTAACTACTAGAGTCATACAATTGATCAATTAATTGATCGTGTGAAAAAACACGGCCACGACGACGTACTAAAAATTCAAGTATTTCATACTCGTGAGGAGTCAATGCCACCGTTAGATTATTAAAACTGACAATGCGTGACACCGAATCAATTTGAACGCCTTCAGCCTCTAGCACTGGATTTTTAACTCCAGAGCGACGGCGATTCAACGCTCTAAGTCGCGATACCAGTTCATCAAATGAAAACGGTTTAACCATGTAATCATCTGCCCCAAGATCCAGGCCACGTATTCGATCTTCTGTCTGGTCATTTGCCGACAAAATCAACACATGGCTATCAACATGGTTATTACGCAGAGTGGCTAATACTGTCAATCCATCAACTTTGGGCAAAATCAGATCAAGAATAATTACGTCGTATATATTTACTTTGAGAAAGTAGAGCGCCTTCTCACCATCAAAGGCTTGATCCACCGTGAAACCCTGTTGTTTCAAGCCACTCGTCAGTGATCTCTGCAGGCGAACTGAATCCTCGACTAGTAATAACTTCATAACCCCGAAAGCCCGAATTTAAAGGTATGACATGGTTATACACATTGTTTAGACATTATTTCGCTGAAAACATTGTCAGTCTAGACCAACAAGCTGAATATCTGCTGAAGATACCGAATATGATAACAAGGAGGAATTATAACGATATGAGACAACCACAAAATTATTACACCCAGACATTTCCCAGCTTCAAGGTGAAAGTGCACTACACTTTTCAGTATAGAACGCTAACGGTGCAGACCATGTTGAACCAGGCACCACTCAGCGAGTGACAGGAATTCAGGCGTTACCTGATACGCCTCCATGGCGTGAGTGAGAATCCCAACCGCGTGGAGCAACCTTTAATTGAATCTACTCCAGGCCTCTCTCATCGACTGTCCCTACTGCGGCGAACGGATTGAACTCCTGATCGATACCAGCGAGCCGCAGCAGGTAATCATTGAGGATTGCTCGGTCTGTTGCCGTCCCATTACCCTGCGATTGCGCTGCATACCCGGTGAAATGCCCAAAATCAGCGCTCACCGGGAAGATGAAGTTTAGTTCCTTACCGCACATAAAATGCCAAGGTTAGCCGTTCGTATATAACCCAGTATTTGGGAAACAAGGTGGTGTCGCAAGCAGACCTAAGCCTTGGCCAGCCTGCCCGGTGGCTCGGGCCTTGTGCTCAGCGCCATGATGATCGCACCGAAGCCAAACCCGGCTACAGCGAGCCCGGTGATCAACCCCTTCCTGTCGGGAAACCACTTCACGCCGACAGCGATTGGCACCACGTAGCCGAGACCGATGCCCGCACCACCGATCAGGCCGATGAAGATCAGTTGGGCCCAAAAACTGCTGCCGAACAATCCGCCGAGCACGTAACCGGTACCCAGTAGCAGACCACCTGACACCGCTAGTGAACGGGGTCCGATCTTCGGCAGCCAGCGCCCAGCCATAACCATGACTATGGCGAACGTCGCGAGCCCAGCTGAGAAGATCCAGGCGGTCTCACTGGCACTGAAGGCATAGGGGCCCGCAGGATCGGTAAGTAAGGCGGTGAATACTGACCAAGCATAGATCGCACCGAGTGCCAGTTGAATCAGTATGGCGCCAAATACGACAAGCCAGCGATTGAAAGGTGGTTGTGCCTCCATTGGCGGGGCTCCGGGTGGGGGTCAGGGAATCTACAATTGATTTGACAATTGCATATCCACGAGACACCTATCGTCGTCTTCCCATCATGGTTTTTGTTTTGAATCTGCACCTGGGCGGCTCGATTTATCAGTGGCTTATCAACTGCAGGTCCGAACCCAGAAGTAGTTTTTATAATACACTTTGGTAATTTGTCACATTTTTACAAAAAAACAGAGAATTGATTTGTAATTCTTTGTAATTATGCTATTTTTTTAGTTGTAACCTTGCAACATACCCGAGACGACCAAAATGACCGGCCTCTACAAATCGAAAACCTGCCAGGAGTGCCCCCACCTGGTTATCAGTGGGACGGCCTGCGACTGGCAGCCACATGAATGCCCCATTCAGATAGAGAAGATGCAACGTCAGAAAAAGACCCGCGCAAAAGCGTTTTTTCTGACCAATCTGTTGATTGCTGACGATTTTGACGCTGTACGTAGCAGCAACTAATAGAACCTCTGGATGAGCGGCAGTACCTGAGACACCCATCCAAATCGCATCTAATGCGTAATTCTGGATAGGTTTCCCGGTTGGCTGCGACAATACGTGTGCGTATTACCCTGGTGAGCTTGGATGCCACCCCCTATCACCACTGTATAGCCCACCGATGTTGTCTGTGCCGAAACGATTCCCAATCAGGACAAGTACCAGCACATCGATTGCTAAGCCCGTCATAGTTTCCAACATAAAAAACCCATCCAATATTTAGGATGGGTTTTTTAAAATATGTGCCAGACTCAGCTTCCCTGCTGTCTAGGCAAATCCCCTCTTAGTCGTCGATTACGACTGTAACAAATAAAAAACCAGCGACATCTATGAATTAGCAGCTGATTCAAGCGTGTATTGAGTCTGCCGACATATTAATCTGGGAGAATACAGCATCATTACAACTGTCAATACTATACTCAATCAGATTAAATCCGGAATAGATATGATTCGATATTTTTTTGTTGCTGCAACGATTTTTGCACTATCAGGTTGTGCCTCCATGGGCAAAGATGAGTGCATGGTGGCCGATTGGCAAGCCATTGGTTATGAGGATGGAGCAAAGGGTCATGCACTCTCCCATTTAAGTAATCATCGAAAGGCCTGTTCAGAGTATGGCATTACGCCGGACATGAATCGCTATGAGCAGGGTCGTCTGGCAGGTCTTGAGGAATATTGCATTCCCAGTAAGGGTTATGCACTGGGCAAATCCGGTAAAAAGCTCAACAGGGTCTGTAAAGCGCCTTTGGCCAGGGAGTTTGAACAAGCCTGGTCTGATGGCCTTAAGGTACACAAGGCCAAATCCCAACTGCGAAACAGCGAACGTAAGCTGAAACAACAGCAGAATATTCTGGATGATCTGAACAGCCAGATTGAGGATGCGGAAGCTGAATTGATACGTGATGGTATCAGCCGCAAAAAACGGAAGGCGCTGCTGGCTGAGATTAAAGACCTCAATGCAGAGCTGGCAGATACGGAGTACGAGTTGTCAGTGTTGGAAGATCAGGTACTGGAAGATCGTGACGATTTAGAGCGAGTCGAGGCGCGATATGACTACTGATGAGAAGAATACGAGACACCGATAAATTATTAAATACTCAAGCAGCCGATTAATCTGAGATTACAGTGGGTATCACAGAATTCCCACACTAATCCTATATCCAACGTTAATAATCCGGACCCTGCAATACGATCAACACGAAACCGAGATTTTGGTAGTCGTGGATCTGCGCCGGACCCGAAGGGGAAACATCCACATAAGCCGGGAAATCCTCGGGTGTGTAACCATCCCATCCGGCATGCACGCCACACACATGCAGATCGATCTCTTCATCTCTCAGCTGCTGCGCCTGGTCATGGATTGGCGCCAAAAGGCCATCTGCCTCATCAGCCAACAGACCGAACTGTTCACGCCCATGGGTCACCACGGCAATCGGCAGCTCAGGAAAACGTTTGCGCAATCGAGCGCTTAACTCAGCGATCTTGGGCAGGGCCCAGCCCAGGGCATCGTCGTCATCCTCTATGATCTCGAAGACCACACCGGCAGGTTCTTCATCGGCCTCAAGCAGACGATCCACCTGGGCATCGGCCAGGGCCAAACCGGATAGGGAAAGCAGCAACATCAGAGAGAAAAGGCGCATAGAGTGAACACTCCCCGGTTAACTCGTCAGTAAATGGACAGCAACCGCAGGATCCAAGTTTCAATATACCGATAAAAAGTTAGTCCCCATTGTCACGCACCATGAGACACAGTCTGTTATGGACTTTGTGGCCTAAAATTTCTGCTATCGAGTGACCTTCTCGTTTCTGTTCTTGTATTGAAATTGAAATCTGCAGTCATCCGCATCTTCCGCCGCACAACAGAGCTTCTCAATATGGTGTTTCCCTGGCAGAGCAGTGCTAAGCAGGCCTTTCAAGGTACCAAGCAGAAATTGGCAGGCGTGCTTCTGGGGTTTCTTCGGTCTGACGTTGATTTTCGATGCAGTGATCGCGAGCACATTATTCTGCAGATGCGCCTCAGCCATGGGTGATATCGCCGGCAAGATCAATTGGCTGAGGGCCTCAGGCAGGTCTTCTATTGGGGAAGAAAGTTTTTCCTGTTTAAACAGGTGCAGTCCGAAGCTGTGTCCAAGCTGCCTGGCCCTGGACAGGCGCTCATCCTGGGGTATGGTACTCAAGATTTCGTAAAGCCGACCACCCACATTGGGATAGCGGCTCAACAGGGAGAAGACGAGCATACGGTCACGTATCTCTTGATCCCCCACTTCCGGGGCAATTGTCTGCTGATGCTCAGGCTCACTCTTTTGTTCATCGGTGACATGGACAGAGGCGACGCCCTTCTGATCCAACTTGTCAACCGAGAGAATTCCATGCACCCCTCTGAGCTGGTCGATGATCTCCTGTTTGGGCATGTCAGGACCATCCAGCTCGAGCACCAGGTATCGGGTATCGACGAATGGGGTATTTTTCAGGGTTCTTTGGGTACACGCCAGGCCCAATGACTTCAGGCGTTTGACGACTCTCAGTTGTATGCCCGGCGCTGATGCTATCTGCAGTACTATTTCTGTTATCACGGTCAATTCACCCTTGGCGCCCTCCTTCTACCTAATGGGGCCTTAGTCATAAGCTGAATTTATATCTCTATAATACATTCAGTGGGACATTATTCAAATCCGGTAGGTGTTGATGCCCAACAAGGGAAGCCGCTTACAGGGGTGCAGCCACGACAATGCCCCTAAAGCGATCCTGCTCTGAGCACAACTAATAGTGGCTTCCGATAACTGACTCTTTTAACCCTTCGTTCAAACCTAATGTATATTAATAGGGTAGATCCTGATATGTAGAGTCAGTCATGCGTATATTTAAAGTCGTTTTCTTGAACCAGGGAAAGGTCTACGAAATCTTCGCCAAAACTGTACAGCAAGGTGAACTCTACGGTTTTGTGGAAATTGAGGACCTGATCTTTCAGGAGACCAGTACGGTAGTCGTGGATCCTTCCGCCGAGAAGTTGAAACAGGAGTTCTCCGGTGTCCACCGCACACGTATACCCATCCATGCGGTGATTCGCATCGATGAGGTGGAGAAGAACGAGCATGGCCCCGGCAAAATCATAGAGATAGATTCCGACTCGAATATCACCCCTTTTCCCAATCACCTGTTCGATCCCAAGAAGCGACCGGAGAAATAGTCGCTGATTGCGAATCCGCATTGAGCCCCTCGCAGTGCTGGTGACAATAGATGGGATGAGATTCATTCGCCCCTCTGCCAATTCCCTGTACGGCTTATTCCTGCTCCTCTCACCGATCTGGCATGGTTGTGGCAGCGATACACCACAACAAACCCTCGTTGATGAGCCCCCGGCGTTGCTGATTGCTGCAGAGAATGGCGACCTCCCTACCCTCACCAGGCTGATCGAGGGGGATGGTGCAGTCATCGATGTCAAGGATGCCTGTTTCTGGACCCCCCTGATGAAGGCCGCATTGAATGGCCATAGCGAGGCGGTCAAGCGTCTTATTCTGGCCGGTGCTGACGTCAACCAGAAGGACAAAGGGGGTTACACATCTCTGATGCTGGCCGCATCGAACAATCATCCCCATGTCATCGATCTTCTGATGGAGGCTGGGGCCGATATCGACCTGGTGGAGAAAACCAATGGCTGGACTGCCTTGATCTGGGCAGCGAAACGGGGTCATAGGGCGGCCGTGGAACGACTGGTGTCACACCCGGTTGATCGGAATATCAAGGACTTTTCCGGAAAGCGGGCCGTGGATTGGGCCAGGGAGAAGCAATTTTCTGAAATGCTCTCTCTGCTGGAATAGGCGGACAAATCGCCTCTTGGATCATCGGATTTAATGTGCGGACCGATCTATTAGCAGAATATGCTAATTAACTGATCCAGATCATCACCCCTGCTCCACGGCAATTCTATGATAGTTAATCAGATAGCTCCTATCTGTGATCGAGCGTTTCTCAGGAGGGATCTCTCATGCCTCAGAACATCACCAATGACCATGATCTACGAGCAGCGATCAGCGGGCTGTCACCTGCCGAGCAGCGCGCCCTGGGTGGTCAGTTTGTTGCCAATGTGGGTCATTTGAGTCAAGACCCACGTATCAATCGCGCCATCGACGCGGCTAGTAATCCGGATATTTCCCTGGCTGAGCTGGAGGAGACCTACAAAACCGTGAAGGCCTTTGCAACGCAGACCTATACCGCTTGCGGTAGCGATGCCGATTGGGCGGCACAGGCCGAGCATTTTGTCGCTGCGGCCGCGGCGGCCGCACTCTCCAGCGATGACCAGACCGGTGCGCGGGGGGCTTGGAAGGCCGCTATGCAGGCCCGCATGGCGAAAAATTGCGAAATGATTCTGATCGATGACGGTGCGGCTGCAAATGAGTCGGAGAACCAATATCAGATGGCTGAGCGCTATCTGGAAGGGCTGCCACAGTAAATTGTAGGTTGGGTGCGGTTCATAGCACCCAACCCAGGTCTGTGATCAGTGCTTACCATCCGACAGGGTAATCCCATCCAGCTCATCGATCAGGGAGTCGCTGGTATGGGCCGCACCAAGTTTTATCATCAGGCGTACATCGTTGGTCGAATCGGCATGGGCCAGGGCATTCTCATAGCTGATGACACCCTCTTCATAAAGCTGGAAGAGATGCTGGTCAAAAGTGATCATGCCGTGTTCCGTTGAACGCTTCATCAACTCTTTGAGCTTATGGATTTCACCTTTGCGAATCAGCTCTGCGGCCAAGGGGGTATTCAACATCACCTCGACAGCGGCACGCCGGCCGTTGCCGTCCACTTTCGGGATCAGTTGCTGAGCCACTATGGCCTTCAGATTCAGTGATAGATCCATAAAGATCTGCTCCCTGGCATCCTCCGGAAAGAAGTGGATAACACGATCAAGTGCCTGATTGGCGTTGTTGGCATGCAGGGTCGAGAGGCATAGATGACCGGTTTCGGCAAAGGCAATGGCATGCTCCATGGTCTTTCGGGTACGTATTTCACCAATCAGAATAACGTCCGGCGCCTGGCGCAGAGTGTTCTTGAGCGCCACTTCATATGACTCGGTGTCTATACCCACTTCACGCTGCGTAATGATGCACTGGTTGTGATCGTGCATGTACTCAATGGGGTCTTCGATACTGACAATATGACCATCGCCCCTGGTGTTGCGATAGCCGATCATGGCCGCCAGTGAGGTGGATTTACCGGTTCCGGTAGCGCCCACGAAGATCACCAGGCCGCGTTTGACCATGGAGAGATCCTGCAGAATGGGGGGTAGATAGAGTGATTCCAGGGTAGGTATCTTGTTTTCAATGCGGCGTAGTACCATACCTACAGTATCGCGCTGATAAAAACTGCTGACCCGGAAGCGGCCCAATCTTTTGACACTGATGGCGAAATTGCACTCTTTGGTTTCGTCGAACTCCTTCTGTTGTGCATCGGTCATGATGCTATAGACCATCTCCTTGGTCTGCCTGGGTGTCAAAGGGGTCTTATTGATGGGATGGATCTTTCCATCCACCTTTATGGAGGGCTCTCGCCCAGCGGTTACGAACAGATCGGACGCCTTGTTTTTCACCACCACGGATAGAAGTGCGTTCAAATCCATAATCTTATCCTCTTTATTCAGATTCCAACCCGGCAGCGATGTGACGTCGCTAATTCAGGCAGCAGATAGCAACCGCAAACGGGGCTGAACAGGTGTCATCATACACCTGGAAGATAATATAGTTTAGAACTGATCCTTGTTTTGCGCCTTGGCCTTGGCGTCAAGACGGCTTACCACACCACGCTGCACCAACTCCTTCAGGGCCTGGTCCATGGTCTGCATCCCCGCTGCCTGTCCGGTCTGGATCGCGGAATACATCTGCGCGACCTTGTCCTCACGGATCAGGTTTCGGATCGCCGGGGTGCCAACCATGATCTCCCAAGCAGCAATTCGACCACCACCAATCTTTTTCAGCAGGGTCTGGGCAATCACGGATCGCAGGGATTCGGACAACATGGATCGCACCATCGACTTCTCTCCCGCCGGAAAGACATCGATGATCCGGTCGATGGTCTTGGCCGCCGAACTGGTGTGCAGGGTACCGAATACCAGATGTCCGGTTTCGGCGGCGGTCAAGGCCAGGCGGATGGTTTCCAGATCACGCAGCTCGCCCACCAGGATGATATCCGGGTCTTCACGCAAAGCAGAGCGCAGCGCCTCGGAAAATCCCAAGGTGTCACGATGCACTTCGCGCTGGTTGATCAGGCACTTCTTGCTGGAGTGAACAAACTCGATCGGATCCTCGATGGTGAGGATATGGGAGTAGTCATTGTCGTTCTTGTAATCCATCATGGCAGCCAGGGTGGTGGACTTACCGGAGCCGGTCGGTCCGGTCACCAGCACCAGCCCGCGGGGCACATCCACGATTTCCTTGAAGGTAGTGGGACAGCCGAGCTCTTCCAGGGTCAGCACCTTGGATGGGATGGTACGAAAGACCGCCGATGCGCCGCGGGCCTGATTGAAGGCGTTGACACGAAATCTCGCCAATCCGGGAATCTCGAAGGAGAAGTCATTCTCCAGGTACTCCTCGAAGTCCTTGCGCTGTTTATCATTCATGATGTCATACACAAGGGCGTGAACGACCTTGTGTTCAAGAGCGGGGACATTGATGCGTCTGATGTCGCCATCCACACGAATCATGGGTGGCAAACCGGCAGAGAGATGCAAGTCTGATGCGTTGTGCTTGACACTGAAGGCCAGAAGTTCAGCGATATCCATTCATTCCCCCATTAGAAATTCTAAAGACCCATGATGAGTCGCAATATAGACACTTTAGCGATGTTCCGCGATGATGGCATTCCCTATCCATAGATTTGCGCTTTTCATAGCTATCGTCCCAAAAATGGATAAGTTTAGCTGTGTTGCAGTCAAATATTAAGGAAACACTCTATGCATCTGAGGCAGTTCAACTTGAAATGGCATCAACTTGACCTCACTTTGCAGGATACTACAAAGATCAACCCAACAACCAAGCAAATTGCACAATTTAATTGATGTACCCAGCGTGACAGATCAGACTCGAAACAGGCTGCAGCAGCGCTATCAACTGGTGTTGAAGCGAATTCACCAGGCGGAAACCACAGCTGAACGTACACCAGACAGCGTTCGGCTGCTGGCTGTCAGCAAGACCAGGAGCGCTGAGGAGATTGCCTTATTGGCGGGTCTCGGGCAGACACGCTTCGGCGAGAGTTACCTGCAGGAGGCGCTGGTGAAAATTGACCAGTTAGGGGACAAAGGCGTGGAATGGCACTTCATCGGCCGCATCCAGAGCAACAAGACCCGACCGATAGCTGAAAAATTCGCCTGGGTTCACAGCGTCGCCAGCCTTAAACATGCCACGCGATTGAGCCAGCAACGTCCCCCGGGTCTGCCACCATTGAATATCTGTCTCCAGGTCAATACCAGTGGTGAATCGAGTAAGGACGGTCTCAGCGAAGTGGCATTGAGAGAGCAATTCAAGGCCTATACCGCACTCCCCAATCTATCTATCAGGGGGCTGATGACCATCCCGGCACCTGCTGCCGGGAATGCGGCTCAACACGCCCCCTTAATGCGGTTAAGATTGTTACGCGACGAACTTAAGTCTGCGCAGATACCACTGGATACCCTATCCATGGGCATGTCGGACGATCTTGAGGCCGCCATCGAAGAGGGCGCGACGATCGTCAGAATAGGCACCGCAATTTTTGGCCCACGGCAGTATAATCAGTGAAGCCTGCACCCAATCAACAAAAGTGAACAGCAACGGCATGAGTAACGATAACATCACATTCATCGGTGGCGGCAACATGGCCACCAGCCTGATAAGCGGCTTGATTGCCGATGGTTATGACAAGGGGCGCATCACGGTGAGTGATCCCGACCCTGACAAGCTGGCCCAACTGGCTGCACGCTGCGGCGTTAACACCCAGTCTGAGAATAACAGCGCCATCAGCCAGGCAGAGGTGGTGGTTTTGGCGGTTAAACCGCAAGTCCTCAAGGCAGTGACCGAGGACTTGGCTGCAACTGTACAAAAGGTCCAGCCACTGGTGATATCCATCGTCGCCGGCGTCAAGGAGTCCACCCTGCGGAATTGGTTGGGCGGTGATGTGGCACTGGTGCGCAGTATGCCGAACACCCCGGCCATGATTCAGTCCGGTGCAACGGGTATGCACGCCGGCCCAGGAGTGAGTGAGATACAGCGCAACCAGGCTGAAAGCATATTACGGGCAGTGGGCCTCACCCGTTGGGTTGAGAATGAATCTCAAATGGATGCGGTCACCGCTGTCTCAGGCAGTGGTCCCGCCTATTTCTTTCTTGTCATGGAGGCGATAGAGGCCTCCGCCCGAGAGATGGGGCTGGATGAGGATACAGCCCGCCTGCTGACCTTGCAGACAGCCCTGGGTGCAGCCCGTATGGCCCTTGAAAGCAGCGATTCACCTGCACGCCTAAGACAAAAAGTCACTTCTCCCGGCGGTACAACAGAGCGCGCCCTTGGCATCCTTGAGGAGGGTGAGATACGAACCCTGTTCGAGAAGGCCCTGCAAGGGGCCAGAGAGCGCTCGGTCGAACTCTCCGATATGCTGGGAGACCAATAGCATGGGCAGCAGTTACCTTACCGATCCCGTCGTCTTTCTGGTACAAATCCTGTTCGGGCTGTATATCCTCGCGGTGCTGTTGCGTTTCCTGTTGCAACTGGTGAGGGCGGATTTCTATAACCCGATTTCCCAGTTTTTGGTGAAGGCGACGAACCCCCCATTGAAGGTTTTTCGTCGCTTGATTCCAGGTTTTGGCGGCATCGACCTTTCCTCCATCGTGCTTGCCTGGCTCCTCAAAACCATCGAGCTCTTTATCATCGTCAGCCTCACAGGCACCACCATTAACCTGCTAGCCCCTTTTGTTTGGGCCATACCGGAGTTGGTGGAGTTGGTCATCAATATCTATCTGTTTGGGATTTTGATTCAGGTTATCCTCAGCTGGGTGAATCCCGGCAGCTACAACCCTGCGACGGCCTTGTTATACAGTTTGACCGGCCCTGTGATGCGACCTGCACAAAAAATCCTCCCTCCTATGGGAGGTATTGATCTCTCGCCGATGCTGGTCATGATCGGCCTGATACTTCTGAAGATGTTGCTGTTGCCTCCGCTTCGACATGTCACCAGCAGTCCTTTTCTGTGAGCTGGTTTCGTTGGGAGCAGAAAGATCTGATCCTCCATCTGCGTGTACAACCCAAGGCGTCGCGGGATGCCTTCATCGGCCCTTTTGGTGAAAATGAGTACAAAATCGCCATCACGGCACCCCCCGTGGATGGCAAGGCAAACCGTCATTTAGTGAAATTTCTTGCCAAGGCCTTTGCTATACCCGCCTCGCGGATCGAATTGATCACCGGAAAGAACGCCCGCTCTAAGTCTATACGGTTAAAGTCCCCTCAAATTCTGCCGATAGATTTTGAAGATTAGGGCATCCGGATATGGCTTCATTGGCACACCTCGCGTATTATTGCGCTTTTAGCTGAGAATATAGAATAAGGGTTTGTTCCGGCTTTAAAATTTTTTTGGGGCACAGGCATGGAAAAAGTAAGATTTCAAGAACAGTTAAAGGCTTACGAGCAATGGAAAACGGATGTCATCAACACCATTGAGGAGTATGGCCCCTGGCTCGAAGAGAATGGAATGTCCTCAGCGGACGTTGAGCACCGGATTGACGAAACCTTGGCCGCCCTGAGGGGTGACAAACTGACAATCGCCTTTGTCGCCGAGTTCTCCCGGGGCAAGACCGAACTGATCAACGCCATCTTCTTTGCCGACTACGGCAGGCGCCTGCTTCCCTCCGATGCCGGCCGTACGACCATGTGCCCCACAGAGATCTTCTACGATGATGTGCGGAATGAAGCCTATGTACGCCTGTTGCCGATTGAAACGCGCCTGCAGGACACCACCCTGAGTCAATTGCGGCACGATACCAAGCAGTGGGTCCACTACCCCCTGGAAACCGAATCGGTTGAGCAGATGCAGGCCGCCCTGAATGAGGTCGTCCAGACCAAAACGGTCACCCTGGAGGATGCTAAGCATCTTGGACTCTACAGTCAGGAGATGCACCCCCATCAGTCCGAGCCGCCTGAGACCATAGAGATACCCAAGTGGCGCCATGCCATGATCAGCTTTCCCCACGATATGCTGAAAAAGGGACTGACCATTCTCGATACCCCCGGTTTGAATGCCCTGGGTACAGAACCCGAGCTCACCTTGAATATGCTGCCGGCTGCACAGGCGGTACTGTTTGTACTCGGTGCCGATACGGGCGTGACCCGGAGTGATATGGAGATCTGGCAACACCATGTCAAGGGCTTCCAAAGTGGCCGCCAACGCGGTTTGATGGTGGTTCTGA